>JBOHAD010000001.1:0-119310 GCA_050697555.1 Gaiellaceae bacterium
GCGCCGGCGCCCGGCGGCGTCGGGCTCGCGCTGCGGGCGATCGGGACGGTCGTCGCGCCCGCGAGCCTCGTCACCGGGCTCCTCTACTACTTCGGCTGGGTGCGCACGAACGCACAGGCGCGCTTCTTCGGGATCGATCCGAGCGTGCTCGAGTTCTCGACGCAGGACTACTTGCTCCGGAGCATCAGCCCGACGTTCTGGCCGCTTGCCCTCCTGCTCGTCGTCGTCCTCCTCGGGGCCTGTATGCACGCGCTCGCCTGCTCCTGGGTCGCGACACCTGAGCGTCATGGCCGGCTCCGCCGGGCGGCATTCGCGCTCGGAGCCGCCGGGGTGGCGCTGCTCGCCTTCGGGCTCCTGGCCACGAACTGGCGGGCGGCCGTGGGCCACCGCCTGCTCCTGACCCCGGTCGCCTTCGCCCTGGGCGTCCCCCTGACGGGCTACGCCGTCTACGTCCTCGCCAGGCTCCGCCGCGACGGCGATCGGCTCCCGCGCAGCCCGTGGCCGTACCTCCCCGCCGTCGCCGTGACGATCGCGACGTCGCTCTTCGTCCTCAGCCTCTTCTGGGCGATGGGGGACTACGCGCACCTGAAGGGGAGGCAGCTCGCGCGCAACCTCTCGAACAACCTCTCTCTGCTCACGAACGTCGTCGTCTACAGCGAACGCGACCTCGGAATCGATGCTCCCGGCGTGACGCGGTCGGAGCTGGGCGGCGGCGAGGGCGACTACCGGTTCCGCTACAGCGGGCTCAGTCTCCTCATCCGCTCGGAGGACAAGTACTTCCTCCTCCCAGATGAGTACGACGGGACGTCGATCGTCCTGTCCGAGAGCGAGGGGGTGCGCCTCGAGTTCGTGCGGCGGCGCTGAGTCCGCCGAAGCGGGCTAGGCCATGACCTCGACCTTGCGCTCCTCCGGAGTGATCCGGCCCTCGAGCCGGAGCACCTCGTCGAGCGCGCGGATCGAAACCTCGATCTGGTCGAGCGTCGGCTCGCGTGTCGTCAGCCGCTGGAGCCAGAGGCCCGGCTGGAGCAGCGGCCGCAGCACAGGGTGGTTCGGATGCTTCCCGGCGAAGCGGATCACCTCGTAGGCAATCCCCGCGATCACCGGCAGGAGCAGGATGCGCGTGGCGATGAGCCCGACCCAGCCCGGCTGCCCGAAGAAGGCGAAGACGAAGATGGCGATCACCATCACGTAGAGGAGGAACGCGGTGCCGCAGCGCACGTGGAGGAGGCTGTGCCGCGCGACGTTCTCAGGCGTGAGCGGCTCGCCGGCCTCGTAGGCGTTGATCGCCTTGTGCTCGGCCGCGTGGTACTGGAAGACGCGCTTGAGGTCGGGCAGGAACCCGATGCCGAGGAGGTAGGCGATGAAGATGAAGACGCGGACGAGCCCCTCGACGACCACGAACGCTCCGGTCGACTCGATCGGGAGCCAGCTCGTGATCAGCGCCGGCGAGACCTTGAAGAGGAGGAGCGCGAAGCCGATCGCGATCCCGAAGGCGAAGAGAAGCTGCCCGCGCGTGAGCTCCGTCTGGACGTTGCCGTCCTCGTCCTCTTCCTGCGCCGCGTAGTTGGCGGAGATGGCGAGCGCGCGGAAGCCGATGGCCAGCGACTCTCCGAGCGCGATCACGCCGCGCACGACCGGGATGCGGAGCCAGCGGTGGCGCAGGAGCATGGAGGCGATCGGCCGGTTGACCTCGGCGATGCCCCCGTCCGGCTTGCGCACGGCGACGGACCACGCCGACGGGCCGCGCATCATCACGCCCTCGAGGACTGCCTGGCCGCCGATGGGCGCGCTCACCGGACGGCCAGCCCTCTACCCGCGCTGGGCGCCGGCCTTCTCGAGCCGCCGCTGGAACCGCTCGACGCGTCCGCCCGTGTCCATGAGCTTCTGCTTACCGGTGTAGAAGGGATGGCATTCGGAGCAGATCTCGACATGGAGCTCGGGCTTCGTGGAGCGGGTCTGGAACTCGTTGCCGCAGGAGCAGCGAACGGTTGCGAGGACGTACTCAGGATGGATCTCTGTCTTCATCGGTCGAAAGGTCGGTTCGCTTGAGGATACCAGAGGCCGTCGAGGCCTCTACGTTGCCCCCAGAGACAACCACGGCCACTGTGGCGGCCTCGACTGCCTCTACTTTTCCTGCCAGCAACGCGGCCACGCCGGCCGCTCCGGCCGGCTCGGCGGCGAGCTTCGCGCGCTCGTAGAGGAAGCGGAAGCCCTCGGCGATCTCCTCCTCCGTGACGAGCACGGACTCGACGCCGCGGGCGCGGCAGATGCGGACGGCGTGCTCGCCGGCGAAGGGCGCATTCAGGCCGTCGGCAATCGAGCGCGCCTCGAGGTCGACCGGCCTGCCGGCCTCGAGCGCCGCGTGGAGGGCGGCCGAGCCTTCGGGCTCGACGGCGACGATTCTCCTCTCGGGAAGGGCGGAAGCGATTCCGGAGACCAAGCCGCCGCCGCCCGTGGGCACGACGACGACGTCGACCTCCGGCGCGGCCTCGACGATCTCGAGCCCCACGGTTCCCTGCCCGGCCAGGACGAGCGGGTCGTCGAAGGGATGGACGAGCACGCGTCCCGACGCTGCCTGGAGCTCCGCGAGCCGCTCGAAGACCTCGCCGGGCCCGGCCACCTCCTCGTCGACAGCCGCTCCGTATCCGAGCGCCGCGGCCCGTTTCGCCTCGCTCGCGCCCTGCCACATGACGACGAGGCAGTCGACGCCCTCGGCCGCGCAGGCCCAGGCGAGCGCCGCCGCGTGGTTGCCCGCCGAGGCCGCGATCACGCCTCGGGCCTTCTCCTCTGGCGAGAGCGAGGCGAGCTTCGTGAGCACGCCGCGCGGCTTGAAGGAGCCCGTCTTCTGGAGCAGCTCCGCCTTCAGGAACGCACGCCCGCCGAAAGCGCGGCCGAGCGTCTCCGAGGAGAGGAGCGGCGTTCGCTGGAGCCGCCCGCGGATGGCGGCCGCGGCCGCCGGGACGTCGACGCCGGGCACCGGCCCGTCACATGACGGTGTACTCGGGGCCGTCCCCGCCCTCGGGAGGGGTGAGCCGCCCGCCCTTCGCCGAGATGGCGCCGCACTGGATGCAGTTCGACGGCGTCACCTCCACGTTGACGACGGTCCCCTGCGGGCTCGCGTCGCGGCCGACCTCGTAGACCTGCGCAGGGCACATGTGCACCCACGCCTCCGCCACCTCGCGGCGGACGCGGCGGTCGACCCGGAGGTGGCTCGGCGCGTCGTCGCGCGTCCGGTTGCCGCTCAGGTAGACGCTCGAGAGCTTGTCGAAGACCAGCTCGCCGTCCGGCCTCGGATAGCGCCGGCGCGGGCGCGGGATCTCGACGGGAGCGGCGGCGTCCGCCTCGAGCCGGAGATCCCTCGGCGGGAGCTTCCCGAGCGAGTTGAGCGCGGCCCCTGCCACGAGCGCTCCGCCGACGAAGCCGTAGCGGAAGGCCGGGCGCAAGTTGCGGACGCGCTCGAGGTCCTTCCAGACGTAGCTCTCGCGGACGGCGCGGTCGTAGGCGTCGAGCGCCCCCGGCTCCCAGGCTGTGCGGCCCGGGGCGATCGCGTGCACGGCGGCTTCCGCAGCGAGCATCCCCGACTTCATCGCGTAGTGGATGCCCTTGAGCGCGGGCACGTTCACGAAGCCCGCCGAGTCGCCAACGACCATCCCGCCGGGGAACGAGAGACGGTCGGGGAGCGAGAGGAAGCCGCCCTCCGGGATCGTCTTCGCCCCCCACGCGACCCGCTTCCCGCCCTCGAGGAGGGGCCGGACGAGCGGGTGCGTCTTCAGCTCCTGGAGCAGGTCGTGGACGGAGAGGGTCGCATCCGTGTAGTCGAGCCCGACGACCATTCCGAGCGAGACGTGGTTCTCGCCCAGCGGGTAGATGAAGCTGCCGCCGAACTCCCGCCACCTGCGCCCGCCGCGGAGCGGCCACCCCATCGTGTGCATGACCCGGTCGTGGGCGCGTTCGACCTCCCAGACCTCCTTGACGCCGAGCGCCCACACCTGCGGTCGCGTCTGGAGGCCGAAGCGGTCGAGGGCGATGCCGGCGAGGTGACCCTGCGTTCCCTCGGCGAGGATGGTGACTCGGGCCGTGATGTCCGAGCCGGCCTCGAAGTTGGCGAGCTCCTCGCCGTCCTTGCCCCGACCCCGGTCGCCGGTCCGGATCCCGACCACCCGGCCCCCGGCTAGGAGCAGCTTGCGCGCGGCCGTCCCCGGCACCAGCGTCGCGCCGAGCTCTTCCGCCTTCTCCGCGAGCCAGCCGCTGACCTCGGAGACGGAGGCGACGTAGTTCCCGTGGTTCCACATCGTCGGCGGAGCAGGAACGCGCACGTGCCGCTTGCGCGTCAGGTAGTACACGCCCTCTCGCACGACGGCCCGGCGGAAGGGCAGGTCGCCCGTGTGGATGCCGGGAAAGAGCTCGCGGAAGGCACGCGGGTTGACGACCGCGCCGGAAAGCAGATGGGCGCCCGGCACCTTCCCCTTCTCGACGACCGCTACGGGAACGTCGCCGAGGCGCTCCCGCAGCTCGGGGCGCTCCTCGAGGAGCTGACCCACCCGGATGGCGGCCGTGAGGCCCGCCGGCCCCGCCCCGACGATCAGGACGCCGACGTCGACACGCTCCTCCAGGGGGTCGCTGGGCTCGGCGACGAACTCGGTCGGGTCGAAGGGCGGCGGGAAGTCCGCCGGACGGGCGGTCATCCTCCGCGGCGCTCCTTCACGAGCTGGGTCAGCTTCGGGACGACCTCGTGCAGGTCGCCGACCACCCCCAGGTCGGAGTACTCGAAGATCGGCGCGTTCGGGTCCTTGTTGATGGCCACGATCGTTCCGGCGCTCTGCATGCCGACCTTGTGCTGAATCGCCCCGGAGATCCCGCAGGCGACGTAGAGCTTCGGCGAGACCGTCTTGCCCGTCTGCCCGACCTGGCTCGCGTAGGGGTACCAGCCGGCGTCCACGACCGCGCGGGTTGCGGCGACGGCGCCCCCCAGCGCCTTGGCGAGCTCCTCGAGGAGCCCGAAGTTCTTCGGCTCTCCGAGCCCCCGCCCTCCGGCGACGATCACGTCGGCCTCCTCGATCGACGGTCCTTCGCTCTCGGCGTGCGCGCGCTCGAGCATGACGGCCTTCCGAGACCAGTCCTGGATGTCGGCGGAGATCTCCTCAACCTCAGCGTCGCCGCCCTTCTCGACCGGGTCCCACGTGCCCGACCGGATGAGCGCAAGGCGGGGCTCGGCCTTCCAGCCGACGTCGACGTGGACGGAGTCCTGGAGCGCCGGGCGCTTGCCCACGAGCTTCCCGTCCTGCTGCTCCAGCCCGACGAGATCCCAGTTGAGGCCGGCGCCCAGGCGCGCGGCGAGACCGGCGGCCACGTCGGCGGTGAGCACGGAGGCGCCGAACACGACGGTGTCGAAGCCGCGCTCCTCGACGAGCTTCGCCAGGACGTCGACTCGGGGCTGCGGCAGTGGGCGCTCGAGGCCGGGGTCGTCGGCGACGAGGGCGCGGGCAGCGCCGTAGCGTCCCGTCTCCGCGGCCAGCTGCTTCACCCCGGAGCCGCAGAGGATCGCCGCGACCTCGTCGCCCAGGCCGGCGGCGTGCGAGAGGACGCCCAGCGAGCCCTTGCTGAGCTCGCCCTCGTGGTCCTCGACGTACACGAGCGTCGGCATCTAGAGCAGCTTCTTCTCCGAGAGGTACGTGACGATCTGGTCGGCCGCGCTGCCGCCGTCGTCCTCGATCTTCCTGCTCTCGCCGCGCGACGGCGGCTCCGAGAGCGCGTACACCTCGGTGCGGGACCCGGCCTCGCCCACCTCCTCGCCCGAGAGGCCGAGATCGGCGACGCCTAGAGTCTCCTGCGGCTTCTTCTTCGCGCCCATGATCCCCTTCAGGGAGGGGTAGCGCGGCTCGTTGATCGCGTCCGAGACGGCGACGACGCACGGGAGCGGCGCCTCGATGACGTCGTAGCCGTACTCCGTCTGGCGGCTCACCTTCACCTTGTCGTTCGTCAGCTCGAGGCTGGCGGCCTGGGAGACGACGGGCAGGCGCAGGAGCTCGGCGACGGCGGACCAGAGGACGGCGCCGTCCGAGTCGCTCCCCTGCTGGCCGAAGAGGACGAGCTCGGCCTGCTCCCGCTCGAGCGCCTTGGCGAGAACCCGCGCCGTCGCCAGGAGATCGGAGCCGGCGAGGGCGTCGTCGGCCACGTGTACGGCGCGATCGGCGCCGATGGCAAGCGCCTTGCGGAGCGAGTCGGCCGCCGTGGGCGGACCCATGAGGACGGCGACGACCTCACCCTCCCCAGTCTTCTCCCTCACACGCAGGCCCTCCTCGAGCGCGTGGGCGTCGAAGGGATTCAGCGTCGAGGCCCCGCTGCGGTCGAGCCGGTACGTGCCCGGATCGATCCGCGCGCGAGCGGCCGCCTCCGGGGTCTCCTTGACGCAGACGGCGATCTTCACCTCTCCCACCCCACCGCCGCGGAGCATAACGAGCCGCGCTCCGGGGAGGTTGTGTTCCACGAGGGCGCCCTGCGGGCCGCCCCGAGACGGTCTGGAAGCGGCCTTCGACCTTGTGCGTGAGCAACACAAGCTCGCCGGGCGGACGGCGCTCAAGGATCTCGGGGCGCCTGCCGAAGGGTCTGTTAGAGTCCGCGCCTTCGAGCGCGAACCGGAGCGCCTTTTCGCCCATGTGCCGCCCCCGGACGACAGCCCGAAGCATCCTCGTCCTCCTGCTCTTGGGGGTCCTGACAGGGACCGCGCAGGCGGCCGTTCCGCGCATCGTCTTCCCCGTGGTGGCGAAGAACCACTACACGAACGACTTCGGCGCTCCGCGCGGCCAGGGAGCGCACCAGGGGAACGACATCATGGCCCGCAAGAAGTCGAAGGTGGTCGCCGCAGAGGTCGGTCGCGTCGTCAAGTGGACGAAATCGTGGCGCGCCGGCTGCATGCTCTACCTCCACGGGCGGAGCGGCACGACCTACATGTACGTCCACCTCAACAACGACCGCACGATGCGCAACGACACGCGCAACAACTCCACCTGCCGCAACGGGATCGCGTACGCCCCCGGACTGAGAAGCGGGCAGAGCGTGCAGGCCGGCCAGCTCATCGGCTACCTGGGCGACTCCGGGGACGCGAACGGGATCGCGTCGCACCTCCACTTCGAGGTGCACCCGCGGAACCGCGCAGTCTCGCCGTACAGGCACCTGCGCCGCGGGAAGCGCCTCCTCTACCCGCGCCCAGCGGCGTCCGTGAAGACGCTCGACCTGAGAATCCGCGGGCGCGTGCAATCCAAGCGAGTCGATCTCGACCCGGACCGCCTCCAGGTGTGGGTGAGTGTCGTCCGCCTCTCGAACGGCTGGGGCGTCGGCCCGGACCGCAGCGTCACGGTGAGCGTGCCCGCCGAGGCGGTCGTGATGCGCTCGGCGACGGCCGGCTCATACGAGACGACGGTCGCGAAAGCCAAGATCGGTGAGCGGGTTGTCGTCCGGACGAGCAGCTTCCCGCAGTCCTTCTCGTACGCGCGTGCCCGGGCCGGCCGCCACACGGCCGAGCAGGTCCTCCTCCGCGGCAGCTAGGCGGGGAGCGCCGCCCGGAGCTCTCGGGCCGCCCGCTCCGGGTCGGGCGCCTCGACGATCGCGCGCACCACGGCGACGTTCCGGGCGCCCGCAGCCACGACGTCGGCGACGTTCGTCCCGTCGATGCCTCCGATGGCGAACCAGGGCTGGCGCGCACGCTCCGCCGCATAGCTGATGAGCTCGAGCCCGAGCGGAGGCCGACCTTCCTTCGTCGGCGTGGCGAAGACGGGACCGACGCCGACGTAGTCCGCCTCGGCGCGGTCGATCTCCTCGGACGCGTGCGTCGAGAGCCCGACGCGCATGCCGAAGCGGCGGGCCGCGTCGACCGGGAGGTCGTCCTGGCCGAGGTGGACGTAGTCGGCCTCGCAGAGCGCCGCCAGGTCGGGCCGGTCGTTGACGACGAGTGGCACACCGAGCCGGCGGGTGACGGCACGGGCGCGCTCGAGCGCGCGCAACAGCTCGCCGTCGGAGAGGCCTTTCTCGCGCACCTGCACCATGTCGGCGCCACCCCGGACGGCCGCCTCGAGGAGAGCCTCGAGATCGGCCCGCACGGGCGTGACGAGATAGAGCCTCGCGGGGCTAGCCGCCCGCAACGGGGCGGGCGACGACGAGGCTGTCGCCACCTGCGAGCTCCACACGGTCGTAGTCCCGGCGCTCGACGGGCTCGCCGTTTCGCTCGACGAGGGCGTAGCGCCCACCCACTCCGAGCCGCTCGAGGAGCGCCGAGACGGTCTCGCCGGCGGCCAGCTCGTGCTCCCGCCCGTTGACGACCACGGTGTCCTTCACACCGTCCCTCCGACGGGGCTCGAGGCGGCCGCCTCCTGCTCCTCCACGAGCCCGGCGAGGTGGGCGCCGCGTCCCGCCTCGACGGCGAGCCGGAAGGCACGGGCCATCGCCACCGGATCGCCCGCGCGGGCGATCGCCGTGTTCACGAGGACGGCATCCGCGCCGAGCTCCAGCGACTCGGCCGCATGCGAGGGCGAGCCGAGGCCAGCGTCGACCACGACCGGCACCTCCGCCTGCTCGATCATGATCCGGATCGAGTCCCTGAGCTTGAGCCCGCGCCCGCTCCCGATCGGAGCGGCCAGGGGCATGACGGTCGCGCAGCCGACCTCCTCGAGCTTCTTCTGGAGGACGGGGTCGGGGAGGACGTACGGGAGCACGGTGAAGCCGTCGTCCACGAGCGTCGCCGCGGCGCGGAGCGTCTCGACCGGGTCGGGCAGCAGATAGCGCGGGTCGGGGATGACCTCGAGCTTGATCCAGTCCGGCAGGCCGCCGGCGCGTGCCAGGCGGGCGGCCCTGACCGCCTCCTCCGCGGTTTCCGCGCCCGAGGTGTTGGGCAGCAGGAGGACGTCGGGCGGCAGGTGCACGGTGATGTCGTCACCCGCCTCGTCGAAATCGATCCGGCGCACGGCGACGGTGACCATCTCGCAGCCGGAGGCGAGCACGGCCTTGCGCATGACCTCGGGCGAGTCGTACTTGCCCGTGCCGGTGAGGAGGCGCGAGCGAAACTCCCGCCCCGCGATGACGAGTGGGTCGGCCATCCCATCCAGGGTAGCCCGTGTCGGGTCAGTCGGCGGGGGTACATCCCCGCCCGGATGAGGTGGCGACGCGGAGTCGGGAAGCGCTGGGTCGAAGACCGGCGCGGGCGGGGCGGGAGCGCCGGCCTGCCCATCCCTCTGGGAGCGGCGGGCGGCGCCGGCGGGCTCGTGCTGCTCGTCGTCATCGCCGCCGTCGTCCTCCTCGGCGGCGGCCTTCCCGGCGGGGACGGGGGAGGCTCGAACCCCGGTGCCGATGACCGGAGCGCGCAATTCGTAGGCTTCGTCGCAGAGGACGTTCAGGACGCTTGGACGCAGGCGTTCGCGGAGGCAGGGCGGGAGTACGAGCCGACGCGGGTCGTCCTCTTCGAGCAGGCGACCACGACCGCCGGCTGCGGGCCGGCCTCCTCGTCCACGGGTCCTTTCTACTGCCCGGCCGATCGCAAGGTCTACCTCGATCTCGGTTTCTTCCAGGAGCTTCGCGACCGCTTTGGCGCGCCCGGCAACTTCGCCCAGGCCTACGTGATCGCGCACGAGTACGCGCACCACGTCCAGAACCTCACCGGGACGTCTGACGACGTGCGGCGCGCGCAGCAGGCGGATACCGAGCAGGCGAAGGAGCTCTCGATCCGCCTCGAGCTCCAGGCGGACTGCCTCGCCGGCGTCTGGGGCCACTCGGCCGCCGAGGAGGACCTGCTCGTCCCCGGCGACCTCGAGCGCGGCCTCGCCGCGGCCGCGGCGATCGGGGACGACCGCATCCAGCGCGAGACGACCGGCCGCGTCGACCGCGAGAGCTGGACGCACGGCTCGTCCCAGCAGCGTGTCCGCTGGTTCCGCCGCGGCTTCGAGAGCGGCGACGTCCAAGCGTGTAAAACGTTCGGCGAGGACGTCCTCTAGATCGAACTCGAGGCGCGCTCGACCTCGAGCACGTACGCGACGGCAACGTCCTCCTCGCCGAGGGCGAGGTGGTAGGCGTCCGAGAGCTCCTCGACGCGCTCGATCTGCGTGCGGTTCTGCTCGAAGAGCCGGCTGAAGGGGAAGAAGGCGAAGTCCACGACGCGCGCCGCGAGGCCGTTCGCCTGGAGGAGCTCCGCGGTTCGGAGCTGACTCAGGATCGAGAGCTGCATGAGGTAGGCCCTGCCGTCCTCCGCGAGGAGCCGGGGCAGCAGCCCAATGAGGTGGTCGAGGAGGTTCCGGCCCCAGAAGTCGAGCGGCCGGTGACCCGTCACCTCCTCGAAGGGATCGACGGGCATCTGGTACAGGCTGGCGGCGACGACGTCGTAGCGCTCCTCCGGCTCGTACGTGTAGAGGTCGACCTCGGCACCCGTCACTCGCTCGGCGACTCCGTTGCGGAAGGCGTTGGCGAGCGTGTTGGCGACCGCCTCCCGCTTGATGTCGATCGCGTGCACGTGGACCGCCCCGTCGAGCGCGAGCTGAACTGCGAGGAGGCCCGTCCCGCAGCCGACGTCGAGGCAGCGCTTCCCCTCCCCCGGGCGCCGCCGTGCCACGTGCTTCCAGACGGCGAGGCTCCCGACCGTGGGGACGAAGACGCCCGGCTCGCACACGATGTCGGGGAAAGGGAGCGGAAAGAGCGTTCGCCCCTCCTCGTCGAGCCAGGGCTGCGGCGCGGGCGCCTCCGGTACATGCGGCTCCGGCCCCGGCGGTCCGCTCGGCGGCCGGCCGGGCTTCGTGCCGGCGAGCGCCTCCCGGGCGGCCGCGAGATGCTCGGGCGAAGTCCCGCAGCAGCCGCCGACGATCTGGGCTCCCTCGGCCCGCCAGCGGAGCGCGCGCTCGGCGTACTCGGCGGGCCCGATCCGCGGGTCGAAGCGCCAGCCCGCGTCGGAGTAGTAGCCCAGGTTCGGGTAGACGCCGAGCGGCAGGTCGACGAAGTCGCGGAGCCAGGGGAGCATGCCCACCACGTGGTCGGGTGGAAGGCAGTTGATGAGCAGGGCTGCGACGCCGAGCTCCTCGAAGGAACGCGCTGCGCGGCCGAAGACGTCTCCCTCCGGGCCACCCCAGTGCTGGCCGTACACCCCGCAGACCCCGTGCCGGCAGCGACGGAAGGAAAGCCAGACGGGCAGGCCCGTGCTCAGCACGAGCTCGACGCTCGGCACGGTCAGCCCCTTGCGGACCAGGGACATCGTCTCCATCAGGACGAGGTCCGGCGGCTCCTCCTCGAAGACCCGCAGGAGGAGCTCGAGCGTGGCGCGCCGGTCGGGGCTGTCCACGTCGCCGTTCACGCTGAACGCGACGGCACACTCGCCGCTCCGGCCCGCCTCGTCCACCGCCCGACGGGCGAGGCGGACGCCGAGCCGGGCGACGTCCATCCAGTGCGTGGTGGCGCCGCGCCCGAGGAGCCCGCCCGCCTCCAGCTCCGCGGCCGCGAGGATCGCCCACGTGTTCGTGGAGACGACGTCGCAGCCCACGTCGACGTAGCGGCGGTGAACGTCGAGGACCGCGTAGGGAGCGTGGTAGAGCGCCGACGTTCCCCAGAGGCCTCGGTCGGCGTCGCGGAGCGCGCCGGCCTCGCGTCCGAGCTCGGTGGCGTTCCCGCCGTCGAGGACGACCGCGACGTCGTCCCCGATCATCCGCTCCACGCGCTCGTACGCGGGAGAGAGCCGGTCGACGAGCGACGGCACTAACGCCCGCGGAACTCGGGCTCGCGCTTCTCGACGAACGCGCTCATGCCCTCCTTCTGGTCCTCCGTCGAGAAGGCCATGGCGAAGAGCGAGGCCTCCTGCGCGAGATTCGCCCCGTGGCCGCCCTGGAGCGAGAGGTTCGTCGCCTCCTTCGCCCAGGCAAGCGCGACCGGGCTCTTCGACGCAAGGAGCCGTGCGGTCTCGAGCACCTTCGGCATGAGCTCCTCCGGCTCGTAGACAGCGTTGACGAGACCGCGCCGCTCGGCCTCGTCGGCGCCCACGGTGCGGCCGGTGAGGATCAGCTCCTTGGCGAAGCCGAGCGAGGTGGCGCGCGCGAGCCGCTGCGTGCCGCCCCAGCCCGGGAGGATGCCGAGGTTGATCTCGGGCTGGCCGAGCTTCGCGGCCGACGAGGCGTAGCGGAGGTCGCAGGCGAGCGCGAGCTCGCAGCCGCCGCCCAGCGCGAAGCCGTTGATCGCGGCGATGGTCGGCTTCGACATCGTCTCGAGCAGGTCCGCCGTGGCGTGCCCGAGGCCGCCCCACTCCCGCCCCTCGAGCACCGAGAGGCCGCTCATGTACTTGATGTCGGCGCCCGCGACGAATGCGCGCTCGCCCGCGCCCGTGAGGACGACGACGCGCGACCCGTCGTCGCGGGCGACTTCGTCCAGTCGGGCGTGCAGCTCGCGCAGGTGCTCGAGATCGAGCGCGTTCAGCGCGTCTGCGCGGTCGACCGTGACCAGGGCGACGCCCCCGTCGCGCGCGACCTCGATCGACACTAGTGTCCCTCCCGGTGATGCGGCCGAGCTTCTGGGTCGCGAGCACCAAGCCAGAGGCTGCACTCGGCCGCAGCCAAGGCTTGCAGCCTTGGTAAGGGCGAGGGTGGACTCTGGCGCAGTGTGATCGCGGGCCAGGGGCCGGCGAGTATCGCCGGGTGGGGCACTAGGCCTCGACGGGCACGTTCGCCTTCAGGAAGTCGACGATCTCGGAGACGGGCGCGCCCGGCGTGAACACCTCGGCCACGCCCTGCTCCTTCAGCGCCGCGACGTCGTCTTTCGGGATCGTGCCTCCGACCACGACGAGCACGTCGTCGACTCCGTTCTCGCGCAGCCCCTCGAGGATCTTCGGCACGAGCGTCATGTGCGCGCCCGAGAGGATGGAGATCCCGACGGCGTCGGCATCCTCCTGGATCGCCGTCTCGACGATCTGCTCGGGCAGCTGGTGGAGGCCCGTGTAGACGACCTCCATGCCCGCGTCGCGGAGCGCGCGCGCGATGATCTTCGCCCCCCGGTCGTGGCCGTCGAGCCCCGGCTTGGCGATCACGACGCGGATCTTCCGTGCCACGTGCGCCAGTATATGACCGTGCGCCTCACCGTCATCGGCTCCTCGCCGGCCTGGCCGAACCCGGGAAGCGCGCAGTCGGGGTATCTCGTCGAGGGCGAGGGGAAGCTACTCCTCGACTGCGGTCCGGGCGTGCTTGGCCGCCTGCGAGAGCTGGGCCTGTTTCCCCGCTCGATCGCCATCACCCACTTCCACCTCGACCACTGGGGCGACCTCGTGCCCTGGGCCTGGCTGAACGCCTTCGGCCCGCCCGAGCACCGGGTCGAGTGCGCGCTCTGGCTCCCGCCCGGCGGTGCGCACGAGCTCGCGCACTTCGCCGACCACTGGGGCAATCCCAGCATGTTCGAGGAGGCGTTCGAGCTCCGCGAGTTCGAGCCGGACGTGCCGTTCACGGCCGCCGGCTTCGAGGTCGAGGCTCGGCGGCTCCCCCACTACGCGCTCACCTCACACGGCTTCCGGGTGACGCAGGACGGAAAGACGCTGGCCTACTCGGGCGACTCCGCTCCCACCCGCGAGCTCGCGGAGCTCGCCCGCGGGGCCGACCTCTTCCTCTGCGAGGCGACGCTCGCCGAGGGCGCGCGCGACGGCCTCCCCCGCGGGCACCTCTCGGCCGAGGAGGCGCTCGCCGCCGCCGACGGGCCGGTCCTCCTCACCCACCGCCCGATCGAGCTCCCGCCGCCCGACGGCGTGCCGCTCGCGCACGACGGCCTCGTCGTGGACGTCTAGAGTGCTCCACATCCCGTCCCCAGACTCTTCCACAACTTCGTCAACAGGAAGATCTGCTTCCGTCTAGTGAAAATTCCGCTGGAATCTGGTGAAATCGTGCGACTTTCCACACTTTCGTCTAGGTTTCGGCCCTTTACTTCTTTCGAGGTATGAGGTACACCTAGCTGGTCAGCGGCAACCCACGCTCGAAAGGCGGCCCTTTCGATGAGCAATTCCCTCAATAGTCGTACTGCGGTCCTCGTAGACCAGCACCCCCTCTGGCTCGACACCGTTTCGCAGGTGGTTGGGCGCGTCAACGTCGAGGTCGTCGCCAAGGCGACGTCGTCCTCGGCGGCCCTCGCGCTGGTCGAGGAGCTCAATCCCGACCTCCTCATCACGGGCATCAAGATGGCGGACGGCGAGATCGACGGCCTCACGCTCCTGCGCAAGGCACGTGAGCGCGATCCCGGCCTCCGCGCCATCGTGCTCTCCATGTACGACGACTCGCAGCACGTCGAAGCAGCGTTCGCAGCGGGCGCGGCGGCGTACGTCCTCAAGACGGCGCACCCCGACGACCTCACGTCCGCGATCCGGCAGGCGTTCGACCACTCGATCTTCCTCGCGGGCGCGCGACCGGCCGTCACGCCGGCGCCGGCCCCGATCGACGACTCGCCTGGCCTGACGCGAAGAGAGCTCGAGATCCTGCAGCTCGTCGCCGAGGGCCACTCGAACGCCGAGCTTGCGCGGATGCTCTGGGTCACCGAGCAGACGGTGAAGTTCCACCTCTCGAACATCTACCGGAAGCTCAACGTGGCGAACCGCACGGAGGCGAGCCGCTGGGCTCAGCTGCGTGGGATCCTCGAGGCGCCCGCCGTCCCGGCGACCGCGTAAGGGCGCGTCGAGCCCAGACGAGCGGCCGGCATGGAAGCAACTTCCACCGTAGCGCCTGCACGACCATCGGGGCAATCAGGCCCGGCGATCGTCGAGGCTGACGCCATCTCGCGGTCGTTCCCGGGCAAGGAGGCGCTTGTCGGCGTGAGCCTCCGCGTCGGGAGCGGTGAGATCTGCGGCCTCATCGGCCCGAACGGAGCGGGGAAGACGACGCTGCTGCGGATCCTTACGGGGCTGCTCGATCCCACTTCGGGCTCCGTGCGCATTCTCGGCCAGGAGCCGACGCGAGGGGCGCGCGAGCTGCGGCAGCGGATCGGGCTCGTGCCGTCCGGCGACCGCTCCTTCTACTTGCGAATCTCGGGATTCGAGAACCTCGTCTTCTTCGCCCGCATGCATGGAATGAAGCGGAAGGCGGCTGTCGCTCAGGCGCGCCGGGTGCTCGGCGAGGTCGACCTCCTCGACGCCCAGCATCGCGCGGTCGGCGCTTACTCACACGGCATGCAGAAGCGGCTCTCGGTCGCCCGCGCGCTCCTTACGGATCCGGACGCGCTGCTCGTCGACGAGGCGACGCACGACCTCGATCCGGCCGGCGCTCGACGGGTGCGAGAGCTCGTCGCCGAGATCGCCGCGCAGGGCGCCGCAGTCGTCTGGGCGACGCAGCGCCTCGACGAGCTTCGCGGATTCGCGGACGAGGTCACGCTGCTCGCAGGCGGTGAAGTGCGGTTCTCGGGAACGGTGCGGGACCTACTTGCGCGCTCCCTCCCCCGCCGGTACGTCCTCCGCCTCCGCAACGGGGGGCTGGCCGGAGAGGCGCTGACCTCGGTCGCGGACCGCCTCCTCCGCGGCAGCGGGACGCTGACGATTCTTGGCGACGGCGACTCGGCCGACTACGTGCTCTCCCTCGACGACGACGCCGTCCTGGGCGATGCGCTCGCCGCGCTCGCCGGCGGGCGGATGGACGTGCTCGCCTGCCACGAGGAGCGCTCCGAGATCGAGGAGGCGTTCCTCGCGCTCACTCGCGAGGCGGGAGACCCCCAGCCGTGAGCTCGGCGACTCCGTTCATGCTGGACAGGGCTTCGGCGCTCGCCGGCGAGCTCGGCAAGATGACCGCTTTCCTGCGGCGTGACTTCCTGGTCGCGTGGAGCTATAGGGCCGCCTTCCTCTCGGACCTCGCCGCGCTCTTCCTCCAGGCGATCTCCTTCTACTTCATCGGTCTGATGGTGAACCCGGACGTCCTGCCGGAGTACGGTGGCAGCCGGGCCACGTATCTCGAGTTCGTCGCCGTCGGCATCGCTCTCGGCGTCTTCGTCCAGCTCGGCCTGGGACGTGTTGCCGGCGCGATCCGCAACGAGCAGCTGACCGGCACCCTCGAATCTCTCCTCATGACGCCCACGGCGCCGGCAACGATCCAGCTCGGCTCAGTCGTGTACGAGTTCGTCTACATCCCCGTCAGGACGGCGCTCTTCTTCGCCGTCATCGGGATCGCGTTCGGGCTTCACTTCGAGCCGAGCGGCTTCGCCCCGGCCCTCGTCGTCCTCCTCGCCTTCATCCCCTTCGTCTGGGGGCTCGGGGTGATCAGCGCGGCCGCGACCCTGACGTTCAAGCGCGGCGCGGGCGGCGTGGGGTTCGGCGTGGCCATTCTTACCCTGTTCTCGGGCGCGTACTTCCCCCTCGATCTTCTGCCCGAATGGGCCGTTGCAACCGCTGAAGCGAACCCGCTCGCGGTCGCGATCGATGCCATGCGGGGGGCGCTCCTGGGCGGTACCGGTTGGTCGTCCACCGGCCAAGCCCTGCTCGTCCTCATGCCCTTCTCTGTGCTCTCGCTCGCGGGCGGCTTCCTCGCCTTCCGGGCCGCGCTTCGCCGCGAGCGTCGACGCGGTACGCTCGGGCTCTACTAGGCGAACGAGAATGCTGCGACGAGACGCCCCCATAGCGAGGAATCCGAGCGTCGTCTATCGCGACCTCGCGGAAGGCGGCGTCCTCCTACACCTCGACTCAGGCCAGTACCACGGGGTCAACGGAACGGGCCTCGTCGTCTGGAACCTCCTCGACCGCGCCAAGACGCTCGACGAGCTCGTCGCCGCCGTCGGCACCGAGGTGGCACACGCGCCGGCGCAGCTCGAGGAGGACGTCTGTGCGTTCGTCGAGGCGCTCCAGATGCGCGACCTCGTCGTCGTCGAACCCTCCTGATGCCTCTTGGGCTCGATCGCCATGGTCGCGTCCTCTTCGCCGCCTGCGCGTGACGTCGCGCACCCATCGGCTGCTTCGTCGAGGGCATGCGGAGGACGGGCGTGAGCGGCGCGTGCTTCGGCTTCCGGCCGGTCTCCGAGCTCCCGTTCGAGTACCTACGAGACGGCGACGGCGAACCGCTCGAGATTCGCGAGCACGCTTCCGACGAAGCCGACGAAGGAGGAGCGCTCGTCACCGAGTGGACGCCCGTTCCCGGGCGCCGCTCGTGGTCGCGCCTCTACGAGGACAGCGGCAGGTTCCGTCTGTGGGTCGAGGGCGGCGGAACCTTCCACATCGACCCGCGTGCCCCGAGCGTCGCGCTTCCGATCGGCTTCGGGTCGATCGTTCGGCGGGAGGAACGCCTCTGGGGCGTACCTGCCCTCCTCTGCTTCCTCGCGCGCGGCGACCTCCCGCTCCACGCGGCTTCTGTCGAGGTCGACGGCGAGGCGATACTGCTCGCCGCACCGGGCTACGCGGGCAAGACGACGCTGGCCGCCGGCTTCGACGCGGCCGGACACCGCGTCCTTTCCGAAGACGTCTCGTGCATCCGCCTCTCGTCGCCCCCGACGGTCGTCCCGGGCCCGGCGATGCTTCGCGTGCGCCGGGATCTCGCCGGACGCCTGAAGCTTCCCGGCGCTCAGGAGCTCGCGGCCGGAGACGACCGCGTGCACTTGTCCCTCGACCGGAGCCGGCGCGGGGACTGCACGCCGCTGCCGATCCGCGCTCTCGTCTTCCTCCGGCGAGGCGACGGGGACGTCGCGTTCGAACGCGTCCCGACCGCGGACGCGCTCCGCGATCTCTGGGCCCTCAGCTTCAGGCTCCCAACAATCGAGGACCGAGAGCGCTGTTTTCAGAGCATCACGGCGCTCGCGGACACGATCCGCATCTGGAACCTGAGCCGGCGGCTCCGGCTCGAGGGACTCCGGCAGGTCATCGAGAGGATCGCCGTCGATGCTTAGTCGCAGCCGGCTGTCGACAGCGGAGAAGCTTCGTCTCGCGGGACGGATCTGGCTGTACTTCCTGCAGGTGAGTATCCAGGTGCGCCGCGAGCCGCTCCCCGCCTATGTCTCCCGACTCGCAGAGGGCAACGGTGCTGCACCGCGGCCACCACATCCCGTGCGCACGCTCGCGCGGGCCGTCGACCGGAGCCTGCGCCTGGGACGCCACCGCCCACGCTGTCTGATCAACGCCCTCGTTCTCTTTCGGCTTCTCCGAGAGCAGGGCGACTCGGCCGTCCTCGTGATCGGCCTCCCCGAGGTCCCGACCGATGAACGCGCCCATGCCTGGGTCGAGCTCGACGGACGCGACGTCGGGCCGCCGCCGGGCAGCAGCGGCCACCGCGAGATGGCACGCCTGCCCTAGCTTCGTTAGTTCCAGAGATCCAGAAAGGCGTGGACGGCCGCGAGATCCCTCGCCCACAGGTACTGGGCTAGAGACATGTCCTCCTTCTCGAGCTCCCGCGCCAGCAGCGCGTAGTCGACGCCGTCGACGCGGTACTCCGGCGCGAGCAGCCAGCGTCTCAACGCCTCGTAGTCGAGGCACATGCTCCGAAAGTACTCGTTCGTGTTCGTCTTGTCGCGCCGGTCGAGGATCTCGTCGGGAACGTCCTCACGAAGGGCTGTGCGGGCGAGTCCCTTCATTCGATAGTCCGGGAACTTCGCCTCTGCACGGAGGCTAAGGAAGAACTCCCAGAGGTCGACGTCTGCCCATGGCCGACGCGGCCGGATCCCGTTGACGGCGTGCGAGTAGATGTCCGCCTCTCCCGTCGTGCTGCCCCCGAAGAACGGGAGCTGAAAGCTCAGCCAGCGCTTGCGGGCGGGCAGCGCGGCGCCTGCGTCTCTCTCGGCGATCCGTCGCCCATCGATCCAGGAGGGCACCGGAAGCTGGGGCCGTCCGGACAGCTGCTGGCGCTGGACGACTCGCGGCGTGAACGCCGCGAGGACTTGACTCGCAAGACGGCGGCGGCCCGTCCCGGCGTTCCGCTGCGACGCCAGTTGCGCCGCCGCAGCCCGGAACCGAGCCCGCCAGATGAGGTGCGGAACGACCAACCAATGTCCCGCCGCCGTCACGTGCTCGGCAAAGTGACCCGTCAGGAGGGTTCGAAACCCGAGCGAGCGCGCCTCGCGACACCGCTGGGCGGTGCCCTCGGGAGCCACCGTCGACCATGGGCCGTCGAACAGCTTCACCCAGTACTGCAGCCGGTCGAGCCGCTGGCGACCCGGCTCATACGTATGCAGCGGGACCCCGAGCCGGGCGGCAACAAGCTCGATGTAATGCGTCTCGTCGGACGAGGGATGCGAGGGGTAGACCTCCGCGAGCGCAGGCATCGGCCTCCCGAAGAGCTGCGCGTGCTCTCGAGTGCCGAACGCCGCGATGGGGGGTGAGTCGATCCCGCCACTCAAAGCGACGACGCCGCTCCCCGTCAAGGTCCGCCGCACCGCCTGCGTGAAGAGCTCGCGAAAGCGCTCAACGACCTCGTCGGAGGAGAGGCTGGCCGTCTCGACCAGCCCCGTGGGGTCCCAGTAGCGGCGGGTCGTGAGCGAGTCGCCGTCCGCGTTGAGCAGCGTACCTGCGAGAAGCCTCCGGACTCCCCGAAGCGGGCACGCGGTTGCGTCTTGGACGTCGCCGTAGAACATCGCCTGGATGAGCTCCATGTCCGGCTCGCGAGGGACGCCGGCACCGGCGAGCACCTGCTTGGCTTCGGTCGCGAGGTACACGCCCGTCGCGTCTTCGCGGTAGAAGAGTGACTCGAAGCCGATCTGGTCGCGGAAGGCCAAGAGGCGCTGGCCGTCGCTGATGAGGCACGAGAAGTTGCCCCGAAGGAGCGGAGGAAGAGACTCACCGAGCGCCTCGAACGCGGCGAGAACGAGCTCGGACGGACTCGCGGCGCGGACGGCGCCATTTGATCCAGAGAGCCGGTGTGCGATGTCGTCGGGGTTGTCGAGCGCTCCGGTAAACGCGACCACGAGCCCATTCCGCGCGGCGAGTGTCGCCTCACGGTGATCGGGGTCGTTGGTAATCCCGACGCTGCAGCGGCCTACCGTGGCGACCTCGCGCTGCTCACCCCGGTGCGGCGCCGCGTCCAGCATGCGCTCGACGACCGCGGCGGCGGCGACGGGATCCCGGAGGCGGGCGCCGGCTACCGCTGCCACGTCAGCATGAAGACGCGCCCGCTTCTAGAACGGTGCGCAGGTGGAACGATCGTCGCCCGTCACGTAACAGGCCGGCGAAGCCGGCCTGTTCACGTGATGCGCGTAGGGCGCCAGCGGTGCTGCTACGGCGAGAGTCCATGCGACAGCTCGGCGTCCGACCCGTCGGGCGTCTCCGGGTTGAAGAAACCCTTGTGCCCAGCGCAGTCGGCGGGGGCGCACCCGGGAGGCACGGGCATGAACGTGTGCGCTGCAATCGAGCCGTAGTCGCGGACTTGCGGGACCTCATAAACGATAGCCATATATCTCCTCCGTTCCCAGACCCACACGGATCGCTGCCAAAGCGTACTCGTACTCCGCCAACCAGTCACCTCCCCGAAGGCATAGTTTTGACTCTCGTTAGACGATTGAAATCAAGGCGCCGTGCCGCTTTGGGCCCGGCGAGCGGGCCCGCGTAACCGCAGGCGGCCGCCGTCCCCATCTGGACTTCGCCCACCCCTTGAACCTCGAGAGTCTCTCCGGCACGGTTCGGTACGTCGCTCGCCATGTCTAGCCTGCCACCCCTCTCCCTTCCCGCGAAGCTCCGGCTGACACTCCGCATCTGGACCCGTTACGCGGTCATCCGGCTCACCGTGCGCCGCAAGCCCCTCCCCGACCTCGTCGCCCATCTCTCCCGCGGAGCGCGACCGGCGGCGAGACGCCATCCCCCCGCACGCCTCAGCCGCGCCGTCGACCGCTCGCTGCGCGTCGGGGGCCGCCAGCCGACCTGCCTCGTCAACTCGCTCGTGCTCTTCCAGCTCCTCCGCGAGCAGGGCGCCGAGGCCGAGCTCGTCATCGGCCTCCCCCCTGAGGGCCGCACCAGGATCGCGCACGCCTGGGTGGAGATCGACGGGCGGGACGTCGGCCCGGCCCCCGGTCGCGGGACTCACGAGCCGCTGGCACGATTCGGCTGATGGAGGGACGAGCTGCGCGCGCGTCCGGCCCGGCGGACGGCCGGATATGGGACGGAGTCGACCGGCTGCTGGACAGAGCACTGCACCTCGCCGACCTGCGCAGCCACCAGCTCCAGCTGCTCGCCGCCCGGCGCTGGCGGGCGCTCGGCCTGCCCGTGCCCGCGGAGCTCGTCGATGAGGAGCGGTTCGCCGCCGTCGTCGTGCTCACGGCGCCGATCCTGCTCGAGCGGGCCCGCGGCGCGTACGACGGCACGATGCTCCTGATGAAGGGTCCGGAGGTGGCGGCCCGCTACCCCGACCCCGCGCTGCGCCCCTTCAAGGACCTCGACCTGCTCGTCGAGGACGCCGAGGCGGCCCAGCGGGCCCTCCTTGCCGCGGGCTTCGAGGCCGTCGGCGACCCCGCTCTCTACGAGGGCATCCATCACGTGCGTCCGCTCGCTTTCCCCGGCCTCCCGCTCACGATCGAGCTCCACTCGAGTCCGAAGTGGATCGAGCGCCTGGCGCCTCCCGCCCCGGCCGAGCTCTTCGCGGTTGCGACGGACGGGCGGGCTGCTGTCGACGGGGTGCTCGCCCTGCCGGCCGCTCACCACGCGCTCGTCCTCGCGGCCCATTCCTGGGGCCACGAGCCGCTCCGGCGGCTACGCGACCTCGTCGACGTTGCCGCGTTGGCGCAGGGCCTCGACCGGGACGAGCTGCGCGGCCTCGCGGCCGCCTGGAAGATGGAGCGAGCCTGGACGACCACCATCGGCGCCGCCGACGCCCTCTTCCTCGGCGGCTCGCCGCCGTGGGCGGTACGCGTGTGGGCGCGCAACCTCGAGAAGATGCGCGAGCGTACCGTGCTCGAGAACCACCTCGAGCGCTGGCTCAGCGACTTCTGGGCGCTTCCCGCCCGCGACGCTGTCAGGGCGCTCGGGTCGACTTTCGCCGGCGAGATCCGCCCCGCGCCCGGCGAGAGCTGGGGCGCGAAGCTCGCACGGAGCGCGCGCGCCGTCCGGAATGCGTCCCTTCGCCGCTCGGAGCACGACCTCGAGTGGCAGCAGGAAGCCGAACGCCTCCGCGAGCGGAGCTAGCGGAGGCGCAGCGGCGACGCGACGAGGTCCGTCGCGCCTACGTCGTCGACGAGCAGACGATCGCCTGGCCCTGGAAGGTGAACCCGTCGGACGTGCCAAGAGTCTTGTCACACCCGAGCGTCAGCTCGTACAGGCTTCCAAGGACCATGAGCGTCGGGCTCTCGTACTCGGCCGGAGTCGAGTGCTCCATGGTCGAGACCCCCTGGGTAGTCGGTCGGCTCATGACTCCTCTGACGGTAGCCCGCAGCTGAAACTGCGGCAACTGGCCATGCGGATAGACTTGCGCCGTGCCGCGCGAGGTGCCCGGCCGAGGCCGAACGGAAGAGGACGGGCCGCGTGGCGCTTACGGGTTCGCGCTCCGCGGCGTCGAGGGTGCAGAAGAGCTCCTCGTGGATGCCCCCGCCTCCTGGCCCCTCCTCGAGGTCGTCCGCACCACCGGCTCCGAGGCTCCTCCCCTCGACCGCCTCGGCGACGACCGGGCCGAGCTCCGGCTCCACGGAGGAGGCTGCATCCGGATCGCCCGGAGCCCGCTGCGGGCGACCTTCGCCACCCCGTCCCCGCTCGCCGACGCGGAGCTCGTGCATCCGCTGCTGGGAGCGGCTGCGGCCGTCGCCGCCCACTGGCTCGGACGCGAGGCGTTTCACGCCGGCGCGGTTCTCCTCGACCGAGGAGCCTGGGGCCTGGTCGGCGAGCGAGGGACGGGGAAGTCGTCGACGCTCGCCTGGCTCGGGCTCCACGGCGCCGACGTGCTCAGCGATGACCTGCTGGTCCTTGAGGCAACGACCGTGTTCGCCGGCCCCCGGTCCGTCGACCTGCGCGCGGAGCCGGCGGCCCAGCTGGGGGCAGGTGAGCACCTCGGACGCCTCGGGAGCCGCGAGCGCTGGCGCGTCCGCCTGAGCGCCGTCCCGCCGGAGCTGCCGCTACGCGGGTGGGTGCTTCTCGGCTGGGGAGACCGCCTGGACATGCGTCGACTGCCCGGCGGAGTGCGTCTCACCGAGCTCGCGCGCCAGCGGGCCGTGAAGGTGCCTCCTCTGCACCCCCAGTCCCTGCTCGAGCTCGCGGCGTTACCGGCCTGGGAGCTCCGCCGCCCGCGCCGCTGGAGCTCTCTCGAGGAGGCGGCGGGCCTCCTGCTCGGGACGGTCGAAGCCTGAGCCGGCTTCGTCTCGCGCCAGCCAGGCCGCCTGGACCAGCGTCAGCATGTGGCCGTAGACCTCGCCCCGGGCCCAGATGTCGCGTAGGGCGTCGAGGTCGACGAGATCGCCGTCGACCCCTTCGCCTCCCCAGTCAGCGGCGAACGCACGGCAGTGGCGGTTCCAGAAGATGTCGTCGAAGCCCACCTTGGCCTCGCGCTCGTAGAGGGCCCCGGGGAGGAGTCCGCCGAAGACGGCGCGCATGGCGGCGGACCGGCTGCGGAAGCCCCAGCGGCCGCCGAGGTCGCCCAGGGCGGCGAGGAACGTGGGGTCGGCGAGCGGGTGGACGGCGCGAACGCCGTGCTCGGCCGCCAGGAGCTCGAGCGAAGCGATCCCGACGCCGATGTAGCGCAACCGGCGCCACCAGGAGAGCCTCGCCGGGAAGCGGAGTGGCTCGACCGCCGCCTGGGCCGTCCACGCGACCACTGCACGGCTTCGGGCGGACGGGCGCAGCCACGGCAAGGGCACGTCGCTCCGCCGCCGCAGGGCGACGGCACGGGCTCTCGCCGGGAGGAGCGCCAGGCCGATGCGGAGGACGTCGCGCCGGGTCGGGCGCGCGGAGCGGGAGAGGACGGCGGCGACGCGCGCCCAGCGCCCGAGCCCGAAGACCTCGTCGCCGCCGACGCCCGTGAGGAGAGAGCCTCCCGCCGCAGCTTCGAAGAGCGGCGCGTGGAAGTGCGCGTTCGCCGGCCAGAGCAACCCGTGGCGGCGCAGGACGCGGGCGGCTACCGGACCGACGACGTCGAGCTCGTCGTCGTGCTCGAGGCGTATCCAGTCGTCGAGCCCGAGGTGGGCGACGACGCGCTCCTGCCACTCGGTCTCCCGGGTCGCCGGCGCGTGCGGGAAGACGTTCGTGACGGGCACCGGAAGCGGCAGGCCCCTGCGGCGCGCCACGTCGACCGCGACCGCGAGCACCGCCGACGAGTCGCGTCCACCCGAGAAGCTCACGAAGCAAAGACGGCGCTCGAGAGCCGGCAGGACGGCGGCCTCGAGAGCCCCGAGCGGCGAGCGCGACCGAGGCGCCCGCGGCTGCTCGTCCCCCGGACCGGAGCCGAAGAGGATTCCGGACGCGATCTCGAGCGGGCTGAGCCGGAACGGATTGCGCCCGCCGGCCGGGCTCACAGCTCGAGCAGGCCGTGCTCGTCGAGCTCGGCGAGAAAGCGGTCGACGTCCCGCCTCGCAAGCTCGGCGTCGATGCGGTACTCGCCCGCGAGTCCGGAGACGAGCGCATCGCGCGTCGTCCCGTCCGCGAGAGCCCGCCAGAGGAACGCTCCCGAGCGGTTCGCGCTCAGATAGACCGACCCACGGCTCTCCAGCGCCACGATCTCACCGTCGACCTCGCGCCACTCGAGCGCCTCGCGGCGGAGCTGGAGCGTGCTCACGCGACCTCCAGGGCCGCGATCTCGACGCGCGCGCCGTCCTCCTCGAGCGAGGCGTCGACGGCCTCGACGATCCGCACGACCTCGAGCCCGATCTCACGGCTCGAGCGGGGCGTCCCGCGCGTCCGGATGGCCTCGCAGAAGTCTTGCATCTCGAGGTAGAGGGGCTCGGCCGCCCGGACGTGAGGCGAGACGATGTCCCCCGTGCGGTAGCTGAGCTTGTACTCGCCGAACGACTCCGGGTTCGGCAGGCTGACGCCCGAGTCGAAGACGCGCACGGGCTCGTTGCTCGTGTCGTCGTAGACGATCATCTTCTCCGAGCCGACCACAGTCGTGCGACGCAGCTTGCTGGGAGCGAGCCACGAGAGCTCGACGTGCGCCACCGTGCCCGAGGGAAACTCGAGGTTGATGAAGGCGACGTCGGGCGTGTCTGGCATGACGCAGCTGCGGCAGAGCGCCGAGACGTGCGTCGGCGTCTCGCCGAGCCAGTAGCGCAGGATCGAGAAGTCGTGGGGCCCGAGGTCCCAGGCGACGCTGACGTCCGGCTGGTGCAGACCGAGGTTCACCCTGCTGGTCGAGATGAAGTAGATGTCGCCGAGCTCGCCTCCCTCGATGAAGGAGCGAATCGCGTTCACGGGCGGGCTGTAGAGGAACGTGTGGCCCGGCATGAGGACGAGGCCGTGCTCGTCCGCGAGGCGGATGAGCTCGAGCGACTCGGCGGAGGAGGCGGCGAGGGGCTTCTCGACGAAGACGTGCTTCCCCGCGCGCAGGGCGGCCGCAGCGAGGCCGAAGTGCGAAGAGACGGGAGTGGCGATGGCGACGGCCTCGAGCGACGAGTCGTTCAGCAAGTCGTCGTAGGACGTCGTCGCCTCGATCGCCGGATAGCGGCGACGGATCCCGTCGAGGAGCTCGGGTTGCAGGTCGCAGACCCAGGCCAGCTCGGCCTCCTCCACCTCGTGGAGGTTGCGAACGAGGTTCGGCCCCCAGTAGCCGAGACCGACCACGCCGACGCGGACGGGCCGTCCGCGCAGGAGGTCGTCGGTCAGCCGACCGTTCGTCGTCCCGTTTCCGTTCTTCTCGTGCATCAAGCGGTCCCCCCTCGGCGGAGCATGTTGACGGGCGTCTTGCAGAGCAACCAGAGATCGAGCCCGAGCGACCAGCCGCGGGCGTAGGCGACGTCCATGTCGAGCGCCTCGCCGAACGTCGAGCGAGCGCGGGCGGTCACCTGCCAGAGACCGGTGATGCCCGCCGGAACGCGGAAGCGCTCGAAGTGGTGCGGCGCGAAGTGGTCGGTCTCGTACGAGAGGCAGGGCCTCGGTCCGACCAGCGACATGTCGCCGCGGAGCACGTTCAGGAGCTGCGGGAGCTCGTCGAGGCTCGTCCGGCGGAGCCACCGGCCGACGCGTGTGATCGCGTCGGGGCGCTCGAGCTTGTAGAGGCCGTTCGTCTCGGGGATCGCGCTCGCGCTCATCGTGCTCTTGATGAACTCGCGGTGAGCGGCGTCGTCGACGTCGCAGGCCATCGTCCGGAACTTGAGCACGGTGAACTCGCGCATCTGAAAGCCGAGCCGCGCCTGCCGGAAGAAGATGGGCCCCGGCGAGTCCCGCTTGATCAGGAGTGCGGCGAGCAGGAAGAGCGGCGCCGTGAGGGTGAGGCCGACGAGGGCGCCCGTGACGTCGATCGTGCGCTTGAGCAGGCGCGAAGAGCGCGAGATGCTCGCGGGCGGGAGGCCGACGAGCGGCAGGCCCTCGACGGTGTGGATCTCGACGTTCGGGCCGAGGAGCTCGAAGAGGCGCGGGACGATGTCAACCTGGACGCCGAGGTTCTTGAGCGAACGGACGAGCTCGAGAGTCTCCTCGTGGGAGTCGCCCGAGAACGCGATGACGATCCGCTCGATGTCGAAGATGCCGACGATCTCGGCCAGCTGCTCGGGAGGCCCGAGCACGGCCAGATGGCCGATGTCCGCTCTCCGCTCCCTCGGGTTCGCGTCGACGAAGCCCACGAGGTTGATCCCGTACTCCGGATGCTGGAGAAACTTGCGGGCCACGAGCTGCCCGATGTCGCCAGCGCCGACGATGACGGTGTTCTGGAGGTAGCTGACGCTGTGCCGGGAGAAGCTCCGCGCGGCGGCGCGGCCGGCCGTGACGAGGCCGACTGCGAGCGCCCAGAAGATGACGAGGCGGGGCGGATTCGGCTCCGCGAGGCCGAGGAGCCAGGAGCTGGCGAAGACGATCCATACGCCCGTCGAGACGACGTGGAAGACGCCGACGAGCTCGTCCACGGTGGAGTGGTCGGTTCGCTCCTCGTCCCGGTCGTAGAGCCCGTAGAGCTTCGCCGCCAGGACCCAGACGGGGAGCGTGAGCACGAAGATGAGGAACTCGAGCGACGGGCTCACACGATCGACCGGCGCCCCCTGCGACCCGACGATGAGCTGGACTGCGAAGAACGCCGCGATCAGCCCGAGCGCGTCTGCGGCGAGCAGCATGCGGCGGACGAGCCAGCCGCGGCGCGGGAAGACGGTGCGACGGCGCTGCTCCAGGATCGAGCGCGTCCGGGCGTCGACGGCTCCCGTGAGCTCGTCCCGGAGCACCGGGCCGGGAAAGAGGGTGGCGCTGTCGGTCGCGTTCACAGGGCCGGCTCGTTTCGCCGGAAGGGCGACGCCTTCCGGCCGGTGCGGCGCCCTCCCGCGATCAGCTCGCGAAGGGAGTGGACGAGCGGGGCGAAGGCGACGTCCTTGCGCAGGTAGCCGCTCGCGCCGGCCAGCCGCGCGGCTCGCACTTCGTCCTCCGAGGCGAAGCCCCAGGCGACGAGAGGCGAGTCGCAGAATCCGGAGAGCCGGGCGATCGCGCTGATGCCTCCCGCCGGGGGCAGGTCGAGGTCGACCAGCACGAGGTCGACCTTCTCCTCGACGACCGCCCGCTGAAGCTCTTCCAGGTTCTCCGCCTCGAGCACCTCGAAGCTGCCTTCCGTGGCGAGGAGGTGGCCGACTCCCATGCGGAGGATCGGCGCCGAGTCGGCGATCAGGATGCGTGCCGGCCTGGCCTGCCGCGACCGCTTCTCCTCCTGCGGCGGGAGATCGGGAACGACGACGAGCTCCGGACGCCGCGGCGCACCCAGGTCGATCCCGGTTGCCGCACTCTCGTGCCCATTGCGCGAGGCTCGCCGCCTCAGTCCGCTTCGCCAGTCCACAGTCTGTTCCTCCCTCTCGCCGCATGCCGGCGGACTCGCCGCCGTCCCAACGGAGATTAGGCGTGGAACCACCCCTGTTTGTAGGCCAGAAAGGAAAACCCTCCGGCTGGCGAGGCGACTAGCCTTTCGGGGGGGAGGGCGGCTGCGAGGGGCGGGACGCGAGGGCCCTGGCCGGATTGCCAGCGACTGTCTCGCCGGCTGCGACGTCACGCGTGACGACGGCTCCGGCGCCGACGAGCGCCCCCTGCCCGATGCGAAGTCCGCCGAGGATCACGGATCCCGACCCGAGGGAGGCGCCCCGTTCGACGACCGTGCGCTCGAGCGCCCAGTCCTCTTCGGTCTGGAGGCGCCCGCCGGCCGCCGTCGCCCGTGGCCGGCGGTCGTTGACGAAGACGACGCCGTGGCTGACGAAGACCTCGTCCTCGATCTCGACGCCGTCGCAGATGAAGGCGTGGCTCTGGATCTTGCAGTTGGCGCCCACGACGGCCCCGCGCTGGATCTCGACGAACGTGCCGATGCGCGTGTTGTCCCCGATCGAGCAGCCGTACAGGTTCGTGAAGGAGTAGACGACGACGTTGTCACCGAAGGTGACGTCGCGGATCAGACGGTAGGGCGCGTCGTTGGCCGGGCCGTCAGCCACGCCCGAAGTACTCGGAGATCGCGCGCACGACCGCGTCGACCTGCTCCTCGGACATGCCGGGGAAGATCGGGAGGGAGAGCAGCTCGCTCGCGAGCCTCTCCGTGACCGGGAAGGCTCCGCTTTCGTAGCCGAGCCACGCGTAGGCCGGCGACAGGTGCGCGGGCTCGGGGTAGTGACGACCGCTGCCGATCCCCCTCTCCCCGAGGAAGGCCGCGAGCCGTTCGGGCGCGGCGGTGCGCACGACGTACAGGTGCCAGACTGGATCGCTGCCCTCCGGCACCGGCGGTAGGCCGAGATCGCCGATCCCTTCGAGCGCCGACGTATAGGCCCCGGCGACCGAGCGCCTCTCCTCGTTCCAGCGCTCCAGGTGGGGAAGCTTGTGAAGCAGGACGAGCGCCTGGACGGTGTCGAGCCTTGCCGTGTAGCCCTCGAGCTCGTGGCGGTACTTCTCGCGCTGGCCGTGCTCGCGCAGCGCGCGCATCTTCGCGGCCAGGTCCTCGTCGTCGGTGACGAGCGCGCCTGCGTCCCCCATCGCTCCCAGGTTCTTGCCGGGATAGAAGCTGAATGCCCCGGCGAGGCCGACCGCGCCCGAGACGAGGTCGTCACGGGTGGCGCCGTGCGCCTGGCAGGCGTCCTCGACGATCCGGAGTCCTTGCCGCTCCGCGAGCGCCGCGAGGCCATGCATGTCGGCCATCTGGCCATAGAGGTGGACCGGGAGCAGGAAGCGCGTGCGCGCCGTGATCGCCGCCTCGACAGCCCCCACGTCGAGGTTGTAGTCGCTCTCGCCGACGTCGACCGGCACGGGCCGGCCACCGGCCTGTGTCACGGCCTCGAACGTGGCGATGAACGTGTTCGCGGGCAGGATGACCTCGTCGCCGGGCTCGATCCCGGCGGCCAGGAAGGCAAGGCGGAGCGCGTCGAGGCCGCTTGCCAGGCCTACGCACTCCCGGGAGCCGCACCACTCCGCGAAGGCGCGCTCGAACTCGCGCACCTGAGGCCCGTTCGTGAACGCGTTCGCGTCGATCAGCCGGGAGATGTCCTCGAGGATCTCCGCCTTCAGGTCCTCGTGCACGTGCCGGAGCTCGAGGAAGCCGACGGACAGCGGACGCGCGCGGGTGGAAGGCTCGGAAGGCATGGCCCGGACCTTACCGGCGACGAACTCCTGCGTCTCTCGACGAAAGGACGGTTTCCGCTCCCTAGGAGCGCTCGTGCGCGCCCGCGTCGGGCGCTGCTCCAAGCGGCCGGGCGGTGCCCATGTTGTCCGTCGCCGGCGGCGACGTGGGGTTCCCCTTGTCAACCGGGAAGGCGCCGGATGCGAGACGGAGGTCTCCGCTCGAGAGGCTCGTGTAGGAGACGTGGGCGACCCTGTTCGTGCCGTTGCTGTTGCAGGGCGAACCCCAGCTTCCCTCCTCTGCGACGTTGTGACGCCAGGTATACGTCTCGGCCTGATTCGGAGGCGAACCGGAACCCGAGCACGGAATCGCCTTCTCGAAGATGTTCGAGTCGACGATGACGCCCCCGCCGCGTTCGGGACAGAACGTCGTCACGCCGAGCCCTCCAAGCGTCATCGTGTTGAAACGGATCGTGATCTCGCAGCCGTTGCTCGGATCGTCCGAAAGGTGGATATGCGTGCCGGAGCCCGTTCCTCTCCGGCTGGCGCCGCTGCCCGTCGTGTCGTCGTAGGTCTTCCAGAAGAAGTTGTTCTCGACCAGGGCGCCGGCGACGTACGAGCCGTGGTGGATGTTGAAGCTGATCGCGGCTGTGTTCCCAAGGCACTCGTGGAAGTGCGAGTTGCTGATGACCAAGCCGTCGACGCCCATGACGTGCAAGCACTCTCTGTGCGAGGAACTGTCGCCCTCCGGCCGCCAGATCTCGTGGAAGTACACGTCGTCGATGACGACGTTCGACGAAGGCGTGCTCGAAGACGGGCAGAGGTCACGCCCGGACGAAGGAATCGTCACGCTCCCAGCTGCCGAGACCGTGGGAACACCCGTAGCATTCCTGTCCGTGAACTCGCTGTCGACGATGGTGACGTCGTGGGCGCAGCGGAGGAAGAACTTCGAAGCGACGATGCCTCTGAGGGTGACGTCTTGCGTCCCGGGATAGAGATAGGGGCGATCGAGGATCCTCATGTCCTCCACCGTGATGTGTGACCCGGACTGGAAGTTCAGGTCTTCCGCGATCGTGACGCTCGCCCCCGGCGCCGGGCGGAAGACGACGTCGGCCGAGGACGTCTTCGAGGAGTCGCTGTCGATCGTCTGACTCCCGTAGGTTCCGCCAGCGACCTCGACGACGTCTCCGGGATCTGCCACCCGGTAGGCTCGGTCGAAGGTCTTGCACGGAGTCGCTTGCGAGCAGTCGTTCGCATCCGCGCCGCTCGTCGAGACGTACACCGCAACTCCGCCCTCCGAGGAGGGGCACGCACTCGTCGAGGCGCTGACGGACGCTTTGCCTGACCGGTTTCCGGCTGCGTCCACCGCGTCGACTGCGAACGTGTAGCTCCGCGCGCAGGCGAGCCCACCAAACGTGTGCGTCCTGCTCCCGGTGTTCGCCACCCGCGTCCCGTTTCGGTAGAGCCCGTAGCCGGCGACGCCGACGTCGTCGCTCGAGGCGTTCCACGCCACCGACACGCTCGTCTCACCGCTTCCGGTCACCCCGAAGCCGGTCGGTGTCGAGGGAGCGCTCGAGTCCGCCGTCGAGTCCGTCTCGTCTGCTCCAACATCCGGCGCAGCCCCCAGTGGACGGACGTCATCGTCGATGTCCGCGGGCGGATGATCGTCAGGGTGGCCGCGATCGACCGCGGCTGCGCCGGCGCTCAGATGGAAGTCCAGGTTCGCTGCGTCTCGGTACCCGTGCGGGGCGACCTGGTCGTTCGGACCGATGGCCGTCCCCGCATACCAGACGTTGTAATCGACCGTGACGCCGGCTTTCGGAGCTCCGTCGAGCTTGGGGGCGATGTTGGAGAGGAACTTCACGTTCGAGTAGGACACATCGGGGCCGACGTTCATCGCCTTGTTCGTCGAGTTGTTCCGTACGATCACGTCGCGCCACGACTCGCCGTGCGTATCGCTCAGGCGAATCGAGTAGAACCCTCCACCGCAGCAATCGAGGAAGTTGTTCTCGATGAGGATGTTGCTCGGCGTCGGAGCCGCGCCGCCGGGCAGCTTCTGCAGGAAGACGTCGAAGTGGTAGCAGTTCTCGAAGCGGCTGTTCCGGATCGTCAACCCATCGACCGCCCAGACTTGCAGGCACTCGACGTGCGCGGACGACCCGCTGGAGACGGTGAAATCGTGGAAGTAGACGCCGTCGAACAAGATATTCGTAGGCGAGGCGGTGGTGGACGTCCCGTTCGACCCGATCTGCGGATGAGAGTCGACTCCCGGGCCGATCTCGCCGCCGATGATGGAGATGTCGTTTGGGAACGCCGTGCCGTTCGAGGTGATCTTGATGCCCCCCGGAGCGACGATGTCTCGGAGTGTCACGTCGCTGGCCCCGGCCTGGATCTCGTAGCGGAATCTCATGTCGCGCAGCTCGAGGTGACGCCCGTAGACGACGAGGGGGCTAGAGAGGGAGACGGACGCCCCGGCGGCAGGACGAAAGACCACCTCGTCAGAGGAGGTCTTGCTCGAGTCGACGTTGATCGTCTGTCCGGAATACGTGCCGCCGGCGACCTCGACGACGTCCCCCGGGTCTGCAACTCGGTAGGCTCGGTCGAAGCTCCTGCACGGGGCGGAGTTCGTGCACGCGCTCGAGTCGGAGCCTCCCGTCGACACGTACACCGTGTCCGTTTCCTCGGCAGGCTCGCACGCGCTCGTGGACGTCATCACGGACGCCTTCTGGGATCGGTTGCCCGCCGCATCGACCGCGTCGACCGCCAGTGTGTAGCTCAAGCTGCACGCGAGACCGCCGAACGTGTACGTACTGCCCGCCGCAGTGCCGACAGCGGTTCCGTTCCGATACAGCCCGTAATGGACGACGCCCACGTCGTCGCTCGACGCGGTCCACGAGAGCGAGACGCTCGTCGCCGTCGAGCCCGTCACGGCGAGACCGCTCGGCGTCGTGGGAGCGCTCGTGTCCTCAGGGCACGCGCTGGTGGAGGCCGTCCGGCTCGCCTGGCCCGACGTGTTGCCGGCCGCGTCGTAGGCCGCGACGGCGAACGTGTAGCTCGTCCCGCAGGCGAGACTGCTCACCGTCCGGCTCGTCGTGGACGTGCTGGCGACGAGGGCCCCGTCGCGGTAGACCCGGTACCCGGTTACGCCCACGTCGTCGCTCGACGCGCTCCACGAGAGCGAGACGCTCGTCGCCGTAGAGCCCGTCGCGACGAGGCCGCTCGGCGTCGTGGGAGCGCTCGTGTCCTCAGGGCACGCGCTGGTGGAGGCCGTCCGGCTCGCCTGGCCCGACGTGTTGCCGGCCGCGTCGTAGGCCGCGACGGCGAAGGTGTAGCTCGTCCCGCACGCGAGGCTGCTCACCGTCCGGCTCGTCGTGGAGGTGCTCGCGACGAGGGCGCCGTCGCGGTAGACCCGGTACCCGGCTACTCCGACATCGTCGGTCGACGCGGTCCAAGTGAGCAAGACGCTCGTCTCCGTCGAGCCCGCCACGGCGAGACCGCTCGGCGTCGTGGGAGCCGTCGCATCTCCCCAGCCGTTGTCCACGGTGACGTCGATGGAGGAGGTCAGGGTGTCACCGTCGCTCAGGCTGGCGACGAGGGTCAGGGTATGGGGACCGTTCACGTCGTCCGTGGTGTCCCACGTTCGCACGTACGGCGCGTTTCTCTCCGTCCAGTGGTGGACGCCGTCGATGAGAAAGTCGATCTCCGAGACCTCTGCGTTTGTGACTCCGGCCTCCCAGTCGAGCGTGCCGGCGACCTTCGCTCCATCGGTCGGCGTCATCGAGTACACCTTCCCGCTGCAGGCGTGGGTCGAAGCCGCGAGCGCACTCTTCATCGAGCGGTTGCCAGCCGCATCGACCGCGTCGACGGCGAAGGCGTAGCCCGTCCCGCACTCGAGCCCCGAGAGCGTGTAGCCCGGAGTCGGGACGGTTGCGGCCAGCACGCCGCCGCGGTAGACCCCGTAACCGACCACGCTCTTGTTGTCGCGTGATGATTGCCAGTCGAGCGAGATCGTCGCGGTCCCCCGGCTCGTGACCTCGAGCCGCTTCGGCGTCGTCGGCGGCCGCACGTCGGTGACTCGGGTGAGCCGGCGGAGAAGCCCGGCGTACCTGATGAGCGTGGACCTCTTCTCCCGACCGCTCGGCGCCACGGCCAGGTCGAACCTGCCGCTGCGGGCCAGGCGGATCGACGCACGCCACACGGAGCGGAAGCGCGGCGTGGGCCGAAGCGCGCGGACGGCCAGCACCCGCCCGGGCAGAGCCTTCAGGGAGCGCAGAGAACGCGTGGACTTGGCTCGGACGACGACGAGGTCGACGGCCTCCTGCTGCGCCAGGCGTCGAGCTGACTTGATCGTGCGCGCCAGAACGGCGCAGCGCGATCGCGGCCGGGCGCGCTTGAGCACTCGGCAGCGTTCGGCCGCGCTGAGCACGCTTGCCCAGGAGCTCGGCCTCGACTCGACCAGCGGAAGGAATGCCATCAGATTGGAACGGGCGGCCAGACCCGTGAGGCGGAGCTGCTGCTTCGCCGAGAGCCCTTCGCGCCGGAGGACGAGCGCATTGACGCCGCGAGCTCGGAGCCGCTTGAGCGTGGCCCGGTTCAGCGAGGACACCGAGCCTCGGTCGACATGCACAGCCGAGAGCCGCGGTAACCGGTCCGGCGCGGTCGGCAGCGCGGCCGCCGAATCTTGGACGGCGAGCAGCGAGGCGGCAAATACAACGGCGAGCAGAGCGCCGAGGCGCCTGCGCGGGGCTGCGGCTCCCCACATGTCCGGCTACATCGGCGGACGGGCGTGCGGGACCCAATCGCTGAAAGTGGGGTCGCGACTCCCCGAAACGAGGGAGACGCCTGGAAGCGGCCCGGAGGCGCTGCTAGCCTCGGCCTATGGCCCCGGTCGACGTCGTGGTCGTCTCTTACAACAGTCGCGACCGCCTCCGCGACTCCGTTGCTCCGCTTGCGGGTCTTGCCGGCGTCCAAGTCATCGTCGTCGACAACGCGTCGACAGACGGGAGCCTCGAAACGCTCGACGGGCTGCCGGTCACTACGATTCCCAGCGCTGTGAACGGCGGCTTCGCCCAGGGGTGCAACATCGGCTGGCGAAATGGTCTCGCGCCGTACGTCCTGCTCCTCAACCCGGATGCAACCCTCGACGAATCCTCACTCCGGAGACTCGTCGAGGTACTCCAGGCTGACGAGCGAGTCGGTGCCGTCGCCCCGAAGATCGTGCATACGGACGGCTCGCTCGACCATTCGATCCGCCGCTTTCCGCGCCTCCGCTCGACATACGCGCGAGCGCTCTTCCTTCATCGGCTCTTCCCGCGAGCGGCCTGGACGGACGAGGTCGTACGCGAGGAGGCGACGTACCGGAGCCCTGGGGAGGCCGAATGGGTGTCCGGAGCCTGCGTTCTCGTCCGCCGAGAAGCCCTGGAGCGTCTCGATGGCCTGGACGAAGGGTTCTTCCTCTACTGCGAGGACAAGGATCTTTGCAAGAGGCTCTGGGACGCCGGCTACGAGGTTCGCTTCGAGCCCGGCGCCCTCGCGCAACACGAAGGAGGCGCTTCCGCGCCGCGATCGGCGCTCCTACCGATCCTCGCCGCCAGCCGCGTCCGGTATGTCCACAAGCATTCCGGATTCCACGTCGTGGTCTTGGAGCGGCTCGGGCTGGCTCTCGGAGCCCTGACCCACATCGTTCTCTCGCGCGGGGGGTCATCGGTCCGTTTCGGACACGCGCGCTCCATGCGCGTCGCTCTTGCACCGACGGCCGTCGCGTCGGCTCCTCGCCCACTGACGCGAGAGCCATAACGGCCGCGCGCGCAGCCGGGCCCGCCATGCACGTCGCCCTCGTCACGCAGAACGCCGACCTCGAGCTTGACCTCCGGCCTCGGGCCGAAGCCGAGGCCCTGGCGGCGGCAGGCTTTCGGGTCACCCTCGTGGGCGGCACCCGGAACCCCAAGCGAGTACGCGAGCTCACGAAGGAGAACGTGAGCCTTGCGCTCTACCCCATGCCCCGCCCTGCAGGGAGCGCCGCAGGTCAGGTCGTCGAGCTCTCGCACGCATTCGTCGCGATGACACGAGCCCTACTCCACCTATCCCGCTCGATCTCGATAGACGTCGTGCACGCGTCGAATCCGCCGGACAACGTCTGGCTGGCCCTTGGTGCGCTCAGAGCCACCCAGGAGTCGAAGCCGCGGTTCGTGTTCGACCAGCACGACGTCGCTCCTGTGCTCTTGGAGGAGAAGTACGGCCATTCGGCGACCGGAAAGGCGTTCGGGCTGCCGATGCGCAGTCTCGAGCGCGCGAGCTTCGCGAAGGCCTCGCTCGTCGTCTTCGCCAACGATGAGTACGAACGCCGCGCCCGCGCCGAAGGTTTGCTCCGCGGCCCGGCAGAGGTCGTCCCGAACGGCTGGTCGTTACCGCCGGCCCCGACCAGCGAGCACTGGCGAGGAGACGCCGAGCACCTGCTCGCGTACGTCGGGGCGATCAACGAGCAGGACTACGTGGAGCACCTCGTCGAAGCCGTCGCCAGGCTTCCTCGCCCGGAGACCGTGCGCGTCTGCGTTGCCGGCGACGGCGCCGCCCGCGGCGCCGCGCAGCGCCGCGCGGAGGAGCTGGGGGTCGAGCACTCCTTCCACTGGCTCGGCTGGGTCTACCGGCGGGAGGAGATGGGCTCTCTCGTCCGTTCGGCTGACGTGTGCGTCGCGCCGGAGGTCGACTCCGACTTCAACAGGCTGGCGAGCTTCGTAAAACTCGTCGAGTACATGTCCGTCGCAGCTCCGATCGCGGCGCACCGGCTTGCCCAGAACGTCCGCCTGTGCGGGGAGACCGTCGAGTACGCCGACGACATGAGCGCTGCCGGGCTCGCCGCTGCGCTCGGGCGGCTTCTCGCAGAGAAGGAGCGCGCTCGCAGCCTCGGTGAGGCGGCCCGCAAGCGCTTCGAGGCGAGCATCGCGTGGGAGAGCGTCGGCGCCCTGCGACTCGTGGAGGCGTACCGCACCGTCTTCGCGGAAGGCCGGATCCCCGCGAATCAGGCCGACACGCGGTAGCAACGCGCGTGCTCAGGGAGCACCGAGCCAAGGCGGACATCAGTCACCATGCCTGGAAGCGCGTCGAGGAAGACCCTGTCTTCGTCACCACGCTCTATCGGACCCGCTCCGACCGCGGCCACTCCGACGATACGGAGCCCTCGCACGTGGACATCCGGATAGAGGTCGAGAGACAGCGACTCACTCCCGCCCTCGCCGGCTAGCACGAGCGTCCCGAGGTCTGCGAGCCTGCCTGTCGCAGCCGTGATGGAGCCGGCATCGCTTCTCGTCTCCACGATCGCGCGAGGCGCCCTCGAGGAACGGTCGTCGTCGTACTGCGCGGGAGGATCCAGGAGCCGGCGCACCCACTCGGCAACGACGCCGCGCCCCGGCACGTCGCAGGCGTCGCGCGCACTCTCGGGCACGACGAGACTCGCTTCTCGCGCAAGCCGAAGCAAGGCCGAGGCGACCGCATCGGCACCAGTCACGTCCTCGGCGAGGGCCACGGGCGGGGAGTCGCCCCAGGTGATCGTGCCGTTCGGGTGAACCACCAGCGCAGGAATCGCAGCGGCACTCTCCGCAGGAAGCCAGTCCGCGTCGACGTACGCAGTCGCGCCCGGAGACAGCTCCCCGGCGGCGACCGGCCCCGCAGACGTTCGCTCGCAGCGGATCATGCCCCCGCCGCCTGCAGCAGCTCGGCTGGCCGGACGGGCGCCGAGAGCTCGCTCGAGCGGTACGCAGCCTCGATGAACGCCTGAACGGCGAGGCCGTCGGCTGCCGACACATCGGGCTCCTCACCGCGGTCGATTGCGGTTGCGAGCCTGCTCAGATACACGGCCCGGATGTTCGCATTCGTGGCTTCGAAGCTCTGCCAGCGAGCAGTCCGGAGCCCGTCGATCGCCCGCAGCGTATAGACGCGGAGCTCAGGCTCGACGGTGACGAATCCTTGCGAACCCCAAAGATCGAGCCGCGCGCCGCCGCCCCTTTGACCGCGCAGCGCAGAGGAGGCGAAGAGCGTGCCGACGGCGCCATTCGTGTACCTGATCGTGAGGGAGATTCCGTCCTCGACCTCCGCAGGCCCGTCGACGATCTGCGTGTGGGCGAAGCACTCCTCGGCCTCTTCGCCAGCGAGATAGCGGACGAGATCGACGAGGTGGGAGATGTTCATGATGAGCACCCCGCCGCCGGCCTGCGCGCGGGACGTTCTCCAGCTGGAGACCGAGCGGCCCGAGAACCCTCCCAACCAGTACGAGGCCGGCTTGTCCGAGTAGAAGCTGATCAGCATTCCTGCGAACGACCCGAGCGCGCCGGCGGCGACCAGGCGACGGGCGAGCTGGGCGTTCACCTCGTATCGATGTGGGAAGCACACGGAAAGGACGACGCCGGCTCGCTCCGCTGCGCGCACCATCGCGACGGCGCTCTCCAGATCGTTGGCGAGAGGCTTTTCGACGATCACATGCTTGCCCGCCTCGGCTGCCTGAATTGCGAGGGGCGCATGCAGATGGTGCGGAACGGCGAGGAACACCGCGTCGACGTCGCTTCGGTCGAGCAGCGCCTCCATGGACCGAACCGCCTCGACGCCGTGCGCACGAGCGAGATCCTCGGCCAGACTAGCCTCGGGATCGAAGCAGGCTGCCAGGCTCGCATTCGGGGTCGCCGCCAGCGCCGCGGCGTTGTGAACGGCTATGTCGCCGCACCCGAGGAGACCGACGCGGAGCTCGCCGGAAGCACCGGCGAACGGATCGGGGACCTCGCGCCCGTCACTTGCCCCGACGCGTCGTCGGTCAATCCGAAGCGGCTTGCGCTCGGCATCCATCCCGCGACCGCTCACGTCGGGCAGTCGCCACAGACGCGTCCCGCCCACCCGCTCGCGGTCGGGAAGCCGCGTCCAGTCGAAGCGGGCCCCCACGAGCTCGCGGTTGCGCGCGAGGTCCCGGTAAAACGCGTCGGCCTCGCGCGGATCGACCGTTAGGCCGATCAGGTCGGAGACCGGCAGGGTTCCCGCGGCGAGCTTCCCCAGGAAATCCTCAGCCTCCCTCGCGTGCGCATCGATGCCCATCAGCTCCGACTCGTGTGTCAGGGTCTCGACGTGTGCGCCGATCACCGTCAAACGTTTCTCGCGAATCAAGCCGAGAGGGAAGTCATTCGTGAGCCCGCGTGGAGATCCGAGTAGGACGACGCGGGCTTCCGCTGCAGCAACACGGGCCGCCGTGACGACCGCCTCGGGATCGCCCGTGGCCTCGATGACGACCGGGAAGGCCAGCGTCGACAGATCTCCACCATCCTCCAAGGCGATCAGCCGCTCGACGCCGCCCGCTTTCGCCACGCTCTCCTTCTGTCGGGAGCGGACGAGCGCCGTTACGCCGCCCGCGCCCGCAGCCGTGGCGATGCGCTGCGCGAGCGCGCCGATGAGACCCAACCCGAGGAGACACACGGTCTCTCCTCGCTGTATCTCGGCTCGGCGAACTCCCTGCCCGCAGATGACTCCGATCTGCACCAGCGCGGCGGCGTCCGTGCCGACGCCGTCGGGGATCCGGTAGACCCGCTTCGCGCTGACGGTGGCGATCGACGCGTGGGGCGCCCCCACCGCGGCGACGCGATCGCCCACCCTGAGTCCTCCGGACCCATTCCCGACCCGGAGGACAGTGCCGGCAGCCGAGTATCCAGGCCGGTGGGGATACGACACACGCGCGCTCGGTAGGCGAAGGTACTGAGCGCGCTCGGTGCCGGGACTGATGAAGCTCGTCTCGACGGCGATCGTCACCTCGCCGGGCCCTGCGACGGCAACCTCGATAGGAACGAGCTCTGCGCGACCGGCGTCGGTCCACACGACAGCCTCGCCCGCGAGAAGCCCGCGCCGCCGGACCAGCGCCTCCCGCCGCGCCAGGAGCCACCACCAGGCCTCCCGCTTGGCGTCCCGGATCATGCCGTCCGAGTAGCCGAGCCGAGCCAGCCGACGGTTTGCCTGCTCGTTGAGGAAGCGCTTGAGTGCGTCGCTCATCGCGTTTGGAGAATAGGCGGTCGCCCAGAGGCGTCCACTAGCCATCCGGCTAGGCGCCGTCTATTCGAATGGCCGTCGATCCTGCGGGCCGCGAACGCTAGCGTGCAACAGACGTGTGCGGGATATGCGGAATCGTCCAGCTGGGCGGCGAGCCTCGCGCCGTCGTCGCGCCTGAGGTCCTGGACGCGATGACGGACGCGATGACGCACCGCGGACCGGACGACCGCGGGACCCACTTCCGCGCCGGCATCGCCCTCGGCGCCCGCCGCCTCAGCATCGTCGACGTCGCGGCAGGACACCAGCCTTTCTCGAGCGAGGACGGGCGCGTCTGGGGGATCCAGAACGGCGAGCTCTACAACCATGTTGACATTCGCAGAGAGCTCGAGTCCGACGGCCACGTTCTGGCGACTCGCTGCGACACGGAGATCCTCCCGCACCTCTACGAGCGGGATGGAGCGGCGTTCGTCGAGCGGCTGCGCGGGAAGTTCGGCCTCGCCGTCTGGGACGCTCGGTCTCGGCGCGCCGTACTCGCGCGCGACCGGCTCGGCGTGAAGCCGCTCTACTACGCCGTCGAAGGAGACCTCCTCGTCTTCGGATCAGAGTTGAAGAGCGTCCTCGCCAGCGGGCTCGTCGAGCTCACGCTGGACTACGAGGCGATCGACTCCTACCTCACGCTTGGCTTCTTCCCCGGACCGCGGACGCCACTGGCCAAGGTCGCGAAGCTTCTCCCGGGGCACCGGCTGATCGCCGATCCGACCGGGGTCCGGGTCGAGCGGTACTGGGAGCATCCGAAGCCGTCGGCGGACGATCCTCGTCTCTCGACCGACGAGTACGCCGACGGCCTGCTCGCCGAGCTCGAGGAGTCGGTGCGCCTCCGCTTGATGAGCGACGTGCCCCTCGGCGCCATGCTGAGCGGCGGACTCGACTCGAGCCTGATCGTCGCTCTCATGGCACGCAACATGCCGGACCCGGTGAAGACGTTCTCGGTCGGCTTCCGCGAGGCAGGGTCGGAGAACGAGCTCGCCGACGCACGCCACGTGGCCCAAGTCTTCGGGACCGACCATCACGAGCTGGAGCTCTCGTACAACGACGCCGCGATCGAGCTCGACGACCTCGCCTGGTACCTCGACGAGCCGCTGGCCGACCTGTCAGCGCTCGGCTTCCTCGCCCTGTCCCAGCTCGCGGCGAAGCACGTGACCGTAGCCCTTTCCGGCCAGGGTGCCGACGAGCTCCTCGGCGGCTACAGAAAGCACCGGGTGGCCTCGCTCATAGGTTCCTGGAACCGGCTGCCGAAGCCCCTTGCGAGCGCGGGCGTCGCACTCGGGCTTCGCGGCTCGCCGGCCTTTCGGCGTGTCGCCAGAACGTTCGCCGCGAACGATCCGGTCGAGCGCCTCCTCGCCATGAGCGGTCAGATCGACGGCGGGCTCCGGTCGCAGCTCTTCCGGGGAGCGCTGGGAGGCGTCGAAGACGGGGCAGCCGGGCGCGCAATCCACGCCCTGCTCGACGGCGTCGGCGACGATCCGCTTCCCACGACGCTCTACATCGACGCCCAGCTCGCGCTCGTCGACGACATGCTCCATTACTTCGATCGCGCCTCCATGGCGCACTCGCTCGAGGTGCGCGTTCCGTTCCTCGATCATCGCGTCGTCGAGTACTGCGCACGCGTCCCCGGCGATCTCAAGGTGCGCCGGCTGCAGACGAAGTTCTTGCTCAAGCGCGCGGCGCGCGGCCTCGTGCCCGACCGGATCGTCGACAAGAGGAAGATCGGTTTCTTCCGCGGCGCAGTGGACGGTTGGTTGCGCGCGCAGATGGAGGGCGCTCTCTCTGACCATCTCCTCCAGGACAACCCGCGCTACTCCGAGTTCCTGGATCCGCCGTCAGTGCGGAGACTCGTCCGGGAGCATGCGAACGGAGGAGGCGCGCACCGACAGCTGCTCCTTTCGATCCTCATGCTCGAGGTCTGGCTTTCGACGTACGTACCGCGAGCTACGGCCGCGGGCGCTCCGACACGCGAGCGTATCGCCGCAGCAGTGTGACTTCCTCGCCTCTCACGTACGCCGTCGTGACTCCGGCTCGCGACGAGGCCGAGAACCTCCGGCGCCTGGCCGGCTCCCTGGCCGCGCAGACGGTCGCTCCCACTGCCTGGATCGTCGTGGACACTGGCTCGGACGATGAGACCCCGCTCGTGGCGAGCGAGCTCACGGGCGCTCTCGCGTGGGCGCGGGCGATGACCGTGCCGGAGAACGGCGGCCACATCCGCGGAGGGCCGATCGTGCGGGCCTTCCAGGCGGGTGTGGCGGCGCTCGACCCACGGCCGGACCTGATCGCGAAGGTCGACGCCGACATCTCACTTGGCGAGGACTACTTCGAGCGTCTTCTCGCCACCTTTCATGCGGACGCGTTGCTCGGAATCGCGAGCGGGAGCTGCTACGAGCGAGAGGACGGCGAATGGCGCCCGAGGTACGGAACTGGCGTGAGCGTCTGGGGTGCAGCCCGCGCCTACCGGACGGCGTGCCTTGACGATGTACTACCGCTCGAAGAGCGAATGGGCTGGGACGGGATCGACGTCCTGCGCGCGAACGCGAGCGGATGGACGACACGGATCATCGACGACCTCGCCTTTCGCCATCACCGCACTGAGGGGATCCGCGACGGTGCCCGCCGCCGCGCCTGGGCAGCTCAAGGAAGCGCGGCCCACTACATGGGCTATCGCCCCTCCTATCTCCTCGCGCGAACCCTCCATCGTGCGTGGCGCGAGCCTGCTGCGCTCGCCATGCTGCCCGCTTACGTGGCCGCGGGAATCAGGCGGGAGAAGCGCTGCTCGGATACTGCCGTGCGCGTGTGGCTCCGCGAGCAACAGCGGCTGCGGAACATCCCGTCGCGCGCCCGCGAAGCCCTCGGCCGCGCGTCGAGCTAGGCAGCCTCACTTCCCTGTCTCTCTCTCGCCTCGAGGGATAGCGCTGCTGCGGCGACCCCGAGGAGGATGTAGAGGAAGAAGGTCACCTGCACGAACGAGAATGCGTCGTAGGTGAACATCCCGACTGCGAAGGACGCGATCGAGGCCGCGAGCGCCGCGAAGAGCCAACCGCTCCGTTCCTCGGCCTTCTCCTTCGCAGCCCTCGCCAGCCGCCGAACCGCCCGTGTGAATAGAACGACAAGCGCCAGGACGCCGACGAAGCCTGTCTCGAGGAGAGAGACGAGCCACTGGTTGTCGAGGATCTGCGCGTTGGGATTCTCCCCGTCGACCACCCGGCTCCCGAAGCCCTGCCCCACGATCGGCGTCTCCTTGAACTCTGCGAAGGCAGGACCGAGGTCGGCGACCCGACCCTGGCCGCGCGAGCCCGGATTCGTGCTCTGGTCCGCGATCAGACCGCCCTCGGGAAAGAAGGACTGCCTCAGCCCTCCGATCGTGCCCGGCAGCGCGAAGTGCACGAGGATCACCATGGGCAAGAGAACGGGCCAGATCCGCTTGATCTCGCGGGGCCTCAGCCAGAAGATGACGATGCCGACGGTGACCAGCATGAGGATGCTCGTCCGCGACATGGTGGCCAGCGCGCCCAGGGCGAGAAAGAGGCATGCCGCCCACCAGCGTCGTTCGTCGCGGCGACGGGCGAGGTAGACGGCAAGCGGAAGGAGCACGACGAGCGCCGCACCGAGCGCGATCGGGTGCTGGGCAGTCCCGTAGGCACGAATGCGGCCCGCGCGCCGCTGCTCGTTGAGCAGCTCGTCCGACTCGAGGAACGGGATCACTGAGAGGTGGTTGAACGGATTGAGCCCCGTGCGGGCTTCCACGATCGCGAGCAGCGCGATCAGCGCTCCGCCACCCACGAGGATCTGGAGAAGGAAATCCAGGTTTCGGGAGTTCCTCGCCACGCTGGCGATCATGTAGAGGACCGCGAGGAAGCTTGCGAGGAAGGTGAGCTCCTTGATGACCTTCGACTCGACACCAAGCGCGTTGATGGCCGATCCGTTGACGAGGTACGAGCTCAGCGCCGCCCCGGCGAAGAGAAGGAGCGGCGCCTCGAACCCGCTCGCTCGCATGCGAACACGGGGATCGATGAGCAGAGACGTGATCCACGCCGCGGCCACGAGGGCCACGACGACGCGGTAGGGCTCGAGCTCGAACGGAAGATCGCCCGGCATGCGGTAGCGCTTGATCGGGATGAAGAGAATGACCAGGAGCATCAGGGCGATCAGCGCGTGCCACTGGAGTAGGACGCGATACGCCAGGGCGCCGACGATGGTCGCCGTGACCAGCGCCGAGACCTCCATGCTCGGCAGACCCATCACCGTCGTGAGCGTGAGGACGGTGAGCGCTCCGAGGGTGATCGAGAGTGAGACGATCGGTCCCCGGTCGGCCTCTCCCTGGATAACCCTCACGGGACTCAGGCCGAACGGCGCGTGCGCTCGGAGGCCGGAGGCGGAGCGTCGACGCCCATGGCCGGCGGGCGAATGCGCGGCCTGATGTTCTCGAGCACGAAGACGAGGCCGAGGACTGCGATCATCGCCGTCAGGAAGATCACCGCGGGCCGGGTCATCTTCCGTGGGACGATGAGTTGGGCTCCCTGGGGCGCCCCGACGAGGCTCACTGCGATGCGGTCCTCGCGCGAAATGTCACTCCGCCGCTGTTCGTCCTCCAAGAACTCCAGGAACGCCTCGACCTCCCGCTGCGCGAGGGACTGCGCAACCTCCGGTGAGTCCGCGGCTGCGGAGATCTCGATGAGGGGCAGCGCGCTTCCGTCGGAAGACTCGAGCGACTCAGCGCCGATGCCTCCCTCGATCGGCCCGTCTTCCAGCATGATCTGCCTGACGCTGTCGCTCGTAGCGAGCTGCGCATACAGGGATGCGAGGTCGGCGAAGCGATCGGAGCTTGCGAAGATCGGCTCGGCGATCTCACGACCGGTCGTCGGATCGACCGAGAATCGATAGAGCTCCGTGATCGAACGACCCTCGGGAAAGCCCGGCTGAGTGACGAGCAGCGTCGCCTCGCTAGCCCAGGTCTCGGCTTGTCGATAGGGGAAGGACACTGAGCCGCCCTCGAACGAGACCTTGACGAGCGAGAGGAACGCGAGACCGCACGCGAGGAGGAAGCCCACAGCGACGAGAATCTTGAAGCGCCAGATGACGCGCAGGTAGAGCTGAAGATCCACTGCTAGCCCGTTTCCTCCACTGCCCTCGACGCTGCCCCGGCGCGCAGGTACACGACCGCAGCTTCCGTTCTGTTCGTCACTCCGAGCTTCCGATAGATGGAAGCGAGGTGGAACTTGACCGCATGCACGGTCACGTGAAGGCGGGCTGCCACCTGCTCGTTCGTGAGCCCGAGCGAGGTCATATCGAGTACCTCGACCTCGCGCGGCGAGAGCCGACCGCATCTGTCGGAGTCATGACCGGTTCCACTGGGAGCCTCGAGCACACTTCGATGCTAGAGGCGTCGATCCGCTCCGCCTACGGAACATAGGACCAGCGTTTCGGGCCCACGCCTAGCCGATCGGCTAGGGGTCGGCGCGTGCGATCTGGCTCTCCGTCCATAGGCAGCGGGAGCGCGCGTCCGTAAGGTGAATCGGGATGCCATCGGCTTCTCGGACCGAGTCCAGCGTCAGCGTGATCGTGCCCGTCCGCGACGGGGGCGCGTCCGTGGGCGAGCTGATGGCAGCGCTCCAGAGCCAGACGCTGGCGCGAGAGCGGTTCGAGGTGGTGATCGCCGACGACGGGTCGACCGACGGCGCAACGGAGGGGATCTCGACGGAGGACGGCTGGCTGCGCGTTCTACCGGGCCCGCCCGTGAATCCCTACGCGGCTCGCAACCGCGCCGTCCGGGAGGCTCGGGGCCGCGTGCTCGCGTTCTGCGACGCGGACTGCCGACCGGAGCCGGACTGGCTGGAGGCGGGCCTCGAGGCGCTCGACGAGGCGGACGTCGTCGCCGGGCTCGTCCGCTTCGCTCCGACGCGGCGCACGATCTGGTCCCTCCTCGACATGGAGATGTTCCTCGACCAGGAGCGGACGGTGCGCTCGGGGCGCGCGGTGACGGCGAACTTGTTCGTGGGGCGGGAGCTCTTCGACCGCCTCGGCGGCTTCGACGACTCGCTCGCCAACGGGGGCGACCAGGAGTTCGTGTCGCGCTGCGTCGCCGGCGGAGCCCGCCTGGCGTTCGCGCGCGAGGCGGTCGTGCGCCATCCGCCGCGCGAGAGCGCGAAAGCTCTGCTCGGGAAGATCTGGACGGTCAACCGCCGGCACGGCACGAGGGCCACCCGGGCGGGCGGACGCCCCGACGGCCTCACCCTGCGCGCTTGGGTGCCGCTCGTGCAGGTCGTGAGGAGTCGCAGGCGCGCCGGGCGGTCGCTTCTCCTCGACCGTCACCGCCTCGAAGACAGCGACATCAGGCCGTCGCCGCGGGAGGACTCGCTCGCGCTCCCCCTCATCTACCTCGTCCTGCCCTACCTCGGCAGAACGGCTCAGATCCTCGGCTGGTGGGACGAGCGCCGCGCCCGCAAGCGGGCGCGGGAGACGACGTCGCACCCCGCGGCGCGGCTCGACGAGTCGCGATGACGGCTCACGAACGGGAACCGCTCGGGAACCTGCGCTCGCGCGTCCTGCACGGGATCGCGTGGAAGGTCGTCTCCCAGGTCGTCGTCCAGCTCTCGAGGGTCGTCGTCGCGATCGTGCTCGCCCGGCTCCTCTCGCCGCACGACTACGGCCTGGCGGCGATGGTCCTCGTCTTCGCGGCCCTGATCTTCATCTTCTCCGACCTGGCCTTCGGGGCGGCGCTCGTCCAGCGACGAAGCATCAGCGAGCAGGATCGGTCGACTGCCTTCTGGATGACCTTCGCGGGCGGGCTCGCCTTCACGCTCATAGGCCTCGCGCTCTCCGGACCGATCGCCCGCCTCTACGGAGAGCCCGAGGTCCGGCCACTCTTCGCCGCGCTCTCACTGAGCTTCTTCGTCACGGCCCTGGGAACGACGCAGAAGGCGCTGCTGACGAGAGAGATGGACTTTCGCAGGCTGGAGGTGCGCCTCATGGTCGGGACGGTCGCAGCCGCCGCCGCTGGGATCGTCGTGGCGGCGTTCGGCGGCGGGGCCTGGGCGATCATCGCCCAGCAGCTCGTCCTGGCAGCCGTCTCGACTGCGCTCCTCTGGCTGTCGAGCTCTTGGCGGCCGCGTTTGCAGTTCTCGGTCTCCAGCCTTCGCTCGATGAGCGGCTTCACCGGCAACGTGCTCGGCACCCAGATCCTCTTCTACGTGAGCCGGAGCACGGACAACTTCCTCATCGGCCGGTTCCTCGGGTCGGCGGCCGTCGGCGCGTACGCTCTCGCGTACAACCTGGTCGCCGTGCCGCTCAGCCGCGTGGGCAGCCCGATTCAGGAAGTCCTCTTCCCAGTGCTCTCGCGTCTCCAGGACGACCGCCCCGCCCTTGCGAGCGCCTGGCTGCGGGTGAATCGCCTCGTCGCCGCGCTCTGCCTGCCGGCCCTGCTCGGGCTCGTGATCGTCGCCCCCGAGTTCGTCGTCGTCGTGCTCGGGAGGAAATGGGAGGCCGCGATCCCAGTTATTCAAATCCTCGCCTGGGCCGGCCTCCTCCAGTCTCTCCAGCGAGTGAACTCGAGCGTCCTCCAGGCGTGCAACAGAACCGGGACGCTCTTCCGCTTCTCAATCGTCGCGTCGACGATGAACGTGACCGCCTTCGCAGTCGGTCTCCAGTGGGGGATCGTTGGCGTCGCGGCCGCCTACGCGCTCACGAACACCTTCCTCCAGCCCTTCTACACATGGCTGACAGCCCGTACGGTCGGGCTTTCGTTTGCGAGCACGATGCGGAGCGTCTCCGGCGTCGTGCAGGCTTCGCTGCTCATGGCCGGCGGGGTCTTCCTCACCCGCGCCTTGCTCCTCGAGGAGGGAGTCGCCGACGCTGCGAGCCTCGCGGTCTGCGTCGTCGTCGGGCTGACGCTCATCGTCCCCTTCATGGCCTGGCGCGCCCCGGACGTCGTCACCGAGATACGCGGAGTCATCAGAAGGAAGAGGCCCCCGGGCGACCCGTTGGCGAAGGCCCAACCGTCGCAGTCGTAGGGAAGCCCTCGCGGGCGCGCGGGCGTGTCCCCTACCCGAACGGCTAGCTACCGGCCGCCCGACGGGTCTTGGATTTCTAGCCTGTGAAGCGCTCGCACCGGCTCGTAGTCTCTCCATAGCCGGAAAGGCCGCTCGTCGGCGGCCGCTCCGACTTTGGCGAAATCGTGAAGCGAGCATTGCAACGAACCCGTCACCCGCGGCTCCCACGCCTGGGAGCCGCCGCGGTCCTGCTGGCCGTCTTCTCGCTCTTCCCCTCCGCCGGCGGCGGTCAGGTCTCGACGTACGACCTCCTTCTCAGCGCCTCAGCCGACCGCTCGGGCGCCGTGCCGCTGGCAGGGGCGAGCGTCGCCGACGACGTCTACGTCTTCACCGGCCCCGACACCGGGACCAAGCAGGTGCGCTTCTGGCTCGACGATCCCGACAGGAGCGGCTCGCCCGACAAGGTCGAGAGGACGGGGCCCTGGGACTTTGCAGGCACGGCGGCGAACGACCTGGCGATCCCCTTCGACACTACGCAGCTCTCCGACGGCACCCACTCGATCACGGCCGAGATCACCCTCTCCGCCGGCGGCACCGAGGTCGTCACCAGCGAGTTCACCGTCGCCAACGGCGGCGGCGGCGAAGACCCGCCGCCCCCACCCCCACCGTCCGACTACGGGCTCGTCGTCAGCACCTCACCCGACCGCTCCAGCCCCGTGCCCCTCACCGGCGAGAGCGTCGTCGACGACATCTACGTCTTCACGAGCCCCGACACCGGGACCAAGCAGGTGCGCTTCTGGCTCGACGACCCCGACATGAGCGGCTCGCCCGACAAGGTCGAGAAGAGCGGCCCCTGGGACTTCGCCGGCAGCGCCTCCAACGGGGACGCCAACCCCTACGACACCACCCAGCTCGACGACGGCACCCACTCCATCACCGCCGAGATCACCCTCTCCGCCGGCGGCACCGAGATCGTCACCAGCGAGTTCACCGTCGCCAACGGCGGCGGCGGCGAGGACCCGCCGCCCCCACCGCCGCCCTCCGACTACGGGCTCGTCGTCAGCACCTCACCCGACCGCTCCAGTCCCGTGCACCTCACCGGCGAGAGCGTCGTCGACGACATCTACGTCTTCACGAGCCCGGACACCGGCACGAGCCGCGTGCGCTTCTGGCTCGACGACCCCGGCATGACCGGCACGGCCGACAAGGTCGAGACACGCGGCCCCTGGGACTTCGCCGGCAGCGCCTCCAACGGGGACGCCAACCCCTACGACACCACCCAGCTCGACGACGGCACCCACTCCATCACCGCCGAGATCACCCTCACCGCCGGCGGCACCGAGATCGTCACCAGCGAGTTCCTCGTCACGAACGACGGCCCTGCTCTCCTCGTCGACAAGACGGCCGTCTCGTTCGCCCTTCTCGAGGGGAACAACTCCGCCTCGGAGACGGTCGGCGTGAGCGCGACTGACGGCTCCACGGCCGGCTTCTCGGCAAGCGACGACGCCCCCTGGCTCGAAGTGACGCCCGCGAGCGGCTCGACGCCCGCCGACCTCGAGCTCGCCGTCGCAGGAGAGGGCCTCGCGATCGGCACGTACACCGCCACGGTGACGATCTCGGCCGCGGGCTATGGAACCGCGAGCGTCGCAGTCACGCTGTCCGTGCGCGACACGCTCGTCCCCGACCAGGTGCACCTCTCGTGGGTGGACGAGCCCTCGACCACTCTGACGGTCGTCTGGCGGACGTGGGACACCGCGACGCCCTCGACGGTGCAGTTCCGCCCGGTCGGGTCGCCCACGTGGCAGTCGGCGAGCGGCGCCCTTCGCCCCTCGGGCACCGACGGGACGCTGCACGAGGTCACACTCACCGGCCTCACGCCGTCCACCGAGTACGAGTACCGCGTCCAGGGCGACGGCTCGACGTGGAGCACCGTCTACACCGCGAAGACCGCTCCGGCTCCCGGCCCGGCGGACTTCGACGCGATCTACGTCGCCGACACCGGCCTCGTGGGACGCGAGGACGGGCTCGCCACGGGCACGCAGCAGGTGGTCGACGAGATCGCCGCTCTCTCGCCGGACGTCGTCCTCCTCGGCGGCGACTACGCCTACTACAACACGGACAAGCGCTACGGCACGCTCGACGCCTCGATCGACGCCTGGTTCAACCAGATGCAGCCGATCGGCAGCCGCTCGCCGATGATGCCGACCTACGGCAACCACGAGGTCCTTCTCGACGAGGGCTTCGAGTTCTGGGCGCCGAGATTCGCCACCCCGACCGGCTTCGACGGCCGCCGCTTCTACTCGTTCGACGTCGGCGACGTCCACTTCGTCTCGCTGCTCGCCGTCACCGAGACCAACGGTCTCTCCAGCTCGGCCCTCGCCTGGATCGAGGACGACATCGAGGCGGCCCAGGCGGCGGGCCAGCGCTGGATCGTCCCCTTCTTCCACGTCTCGCCGTTCTCCGACGGCACGAGCCACCCGTCGAACCTCGGCCTGCGAGAGCAGCTCGGACCGCTCTTCGAGCGACTCGGCGTGAAGATCGCAATCGCCTCGCACGATCAGTCGTACGAGCGGACGTTCCCGCTCGTGGACGTGCCTGCGGCGAACACCCCGACGTCGACCGGGAAGCGCTGCTACACGATGGACGACGGCGTCACATGGGTGAAGGTCAGCCCCGGGGGCAAGCTGAGCAACAAGAACGGAGACTTCTCCGGATGGAGAACGGAGCCGCCGCCCTCGTGGACAGCGTTCCGGGACAACACCATGCACCACTTCTCCCGGCTCGTCGTCTCGGCGGAGGGCGTCATGCGCCTGGACACGTACGGCGTCGTCGGCGACGGCACCCCGCCTGTGGTCGTCGACACCTTCGAGTACCGCGAGAGCTGCCCGGCAGAGCTCGTCCTCGAGGAGGACGGGCTCGAGTTCGACGTCGTCGCCGGAGGGGCCGCGGCAGACCAGACGATCTCGCTTACGGCAGCCGACGCATCCGCCGCGAGCTTCGCCGTCGAGGTCGACGCACCGTGGCTCGACGTGAACCCCACCTCGGGAACCACGCCGACCGACCTCACGGTTGCCGTCGATACGGCCGGCCTTGGCGCCGGGATCCACAACGGCGTGATCCGCGTCGTCGCCGACGGCTACGTCTCGGATGAGATGCGAGTCACCGTCAGGGTGCACGACCTCCTCGTGAGCACGTCGCCCGACCGGTCGTCGGCGTCCTCCCTGGGTGATGCGAACGTCTCCGGGAACATCTACGCCTTCACGTCGCCGGAGCCCGGCGTCGACCGAGTCCGCTTCTGGCTCGACAACCCCACGATGTCCGGCACGCCGAACAAGGTCGAGGGCAACGGGCCGTTCGACTTCGCCGGCACGAAGACGGACGGGACCGCAAACCCGTTCAACACGAACACCCTGTCCGACGGAAGTCACTCCATCACCGCCGCGATCGACCTCCTCGACGGCCCGACGCTGGTCGTCACGAGGTCCTTCGTGGTCTCGAACGACACATGAGCAAACTCGAGAGGAGCATCATGAGCAGGAAGCGGACGCGTCGTAGTCTCCCGGCCGGTGCGGCGGCCCTCGTCCTGGGGGCGCTGCTCCCCTTGCTGGCGTCGTCCGCGCTCGCCCAGACCACGGAGTACCAGCTCTTGGTGAGCTTCTCGCCCGACCGCTCGAGCGCGGTCTCGCTCCAAGGTCAGACGCTCGGAGGGAACATCTACGTCTTCACCTCTCCGGACACCGGCGCCTCACGGGTCCGCTTCTACCTCGACGACCCGACCATGGCCGGGACGCCGAGGCTCATCGAGAAGCTGGCGCCCTTCGACTTCGCCGGCACCGCGTCGGACGACACCGCAAAGCCGTTCGACACGAAGAAGATCAGCGAGGGATCCCACACGATCACCGCCGCGATCGAGCGCTCCGGGAGCGCGGAGGAGGTTCTGCACGGGACGTTCACGGTCGAGCAGCTTCCCGAGCTCACGTTCTTGCCCACGTCGCTCAGCTTCTCCCGTCGGGAGGACGCCTCCGCCGTCTCCCAGACGGTTGAGCTCACTGCTGACGACGGCTCGGCCGCGAGCACCACCGTGAGCACAGATGCCGCTTGGCTGACGGCCACCGCGGCAGGCCCCACGCCGACGGACGTCACGGTCACGGCGGACCCAGCCACTCTCCCGATCGGGACGCACACCGGCAAGGTCACGGCCTCGGCGGCCGGCTACGTCTCGACGAGCCTGCCGGTGTCGTTCAAGGTCACAAGCGCGGACTGGTGCTCGGACATCTCACCGCTCCCGTGCTCCGAGGTGCTCGTGCGTTTCCCGTATCAGCTCGACTTCGGAAGCGACGCTGGGAAGCTCAACGACGCCAATCTGATCGGCACGGGCTTCACCATGATCGATCCTGCCACGAACGGAACCGGGTACATCCCGGCCAACCTCTCGGTCGATGCGCAAGCAGGGGCGCTCGGCATCACGACGACGAAGGGCATCGCGTCCGGCGCCGTGAACTCGCAAGACAACGCGCTCGGAGTGGGAATCGACGCACCCGACAGCGTGCCTCTGCTCACGACCACGCTCGTCGCACCTCCCGCCGGGACGGGGAAGTACGAGCAGGCGGGTCTCTGGTTCGGCAACGACGAGGACAATCACGTCAAGCTCGTCGTCCGATCGACCTCGAAGGGCACGGACATCCAGTACCTGCTCGAGGTGGACGGGAAGCAGAAGAACTCGATCGCGACCGACGCCCTTCCCGTCGCGGGGTCGAACGTGCAGCTGAGCCTGCGCGCCGATCCGGCTACCGCCGGCGTCACCGGCACGTACAGCATCGACGGCGGCGATCCGGTCAGGGTTGGGATCTTCCGGGTCCCGGGCGAGTTCTTCAGCGCAGACGCCGCCGGCATCGACCCGACCATCGGCACTCGGACCTTCGGCGGCATCCTGGCCACGCACCGGAACGGGTCGAGTCCGCTGACATACACGTTCGACGACTTCAGCCTCATCGACGACTCGTCGGGAACGGCCGGGGGCGTCGCTTCCGCGTTCAGCTTCGATCGCACGTCGTTCCCGCTGACACGCCCGACTTCCATGGCCTGGGGGCCGGACGGCCGCCTGTACGTCACGGAACTCCTCGGGACGATCCATGCGCTCACGCTCGGACCGGACAACCAGCCGGTCGCGGACGAGGTCATCACCACGCTCGGAGCGCGCCTGACGCTCGGGATCGCTGTCGATCCGGCCTCGACGCCGAGCAACGTGATCCTCTGGGCCAGCCACTCTGACCGGAATCTGTCCAACGACGCACCCCCGAACTCGAGCATGGTTTCTCGGCTCTCGGGCCCAGGGTTCACGACGCGGCAAGACGTGATCACGGGCCTGCCGCGGTCGATGGCAAACCATTCCGTCAATTCGCTGCACTTCGGGCCGGAGGGGAGGCTCTACGTCGCCATATCTGGCAACACGGGTGCCGGCGCGCCCAACACCGCGGACACGGAGTTCGGCGACCGGGCCGAGCAACCCCTCTCCGCGGCAATCCTCGTCGCCGACGTCGGGTCGCCCGACTTCCAGGGTGACTGCGAGACGCCTCTCGACACGTTCGGCTTCCCGGAGACCTGCGACGTCCGACCGTACGCCACGGGCTTCCGAAACTCCTACGACTTCACGTTCCACTCGAACGGATCGATGTACGCGACCGACAACGGACTAGGCGTGACGGGATCGTTCCCGCCGTCGCCGAACCCCCCGTGCACCGGTCTGGCGAGCACCGAGCCGTGGAACGAGGGAGGCAACAATCCCGGCGAGCAGCCCGATCTCCTGTTCCGGGTCGAGGCGGGGAAGTACTACGGGCATCCCAATCCCTACCGCGACGAGTGCGTCTTCAAAGACGGCCGCTACCAGGACGTCGCTCCGCTCCCCAACTACGAGCCGCCGCTCTTCGCCCTCGGCTCGAAGAAATCGGCAAACGGTGTCATCGAGTACCGAGGCGACGCCTTCAAGGGAGTTCTGCAGGGCGACCTCCTCATCACCAACTACTCGCAGGGTGACGACGTCGTGCGGGTGAAGCTGTCGCCCGACGGGCTCTCCGTCGCCGACTTCGACGTCGTCGCTGGCGGCTTCTCCGATCCGCTCACGCTGATCGAGGGTGCGGACGGCACGATTTTCGTCGCCGAGTTCGGCAGCAGCCAGATCACCGCGCTGACGCCTCGCAGCACAGGTCGCTGGGAAACCCGCGCCCCGCTGCCGGACGCAATCCTCGACGCCGGAGGCACCGCGCTCGACGGCAAGCTCTACGTCGTCGGCGGGAAGACGAGCTCCGGCCATCTCAAGACGCTCCACGTCTACGACGCCGCGAGCGACTCGTGGAGCGTGGGACCCGGCCTCCCGGCCGCGTACGCAGCTGTCGAGAACCCGGCTGTTGTGGCACTCGACGGGAAGCTGTACGTCTTCGGAGGCTCCACCGACGCCTTCTCCGGAGCCGTGGCGAGCGCTGCGGTCTTCGACCCGGCCATGTCCGAGTGGACGATGCTCTCGTCCATGCAGACGGCGCGGGGCGGCGCTGCGGCCGAGGAGATCGGCGGGAAGATCTACGTCGTCGGCGGAATGGACGGCGCCGGCGCGTCGCTCGCTTCGGTCGAGGTCTACGACCCCGCCACCGACACCTGGTCGACCGCCGCTCCTATGCAGACGCGGCGGGACAATCCCGGCATCGCCGCGATCGACGGCAAGCTCTACCTGTTTGGCGGCCGGACGAGGAATGCGGACGGCACGACGCTGAACGGGACGCTCTCGAGCGTGGAGATGTACGACCCGACAACGGATGCGTGGACTTCGCGGGCGCCAATGCCCACAGGGCGGCGTACCATGGCCGTCGGCGTCCTCGAGGACCGCGTCCAAGTCATGGGTGGCGAGCGCACCTCGGACGGCGGAGCTTTCCCACAGAACGAGGAGTACGACCCCGTTGCAAACATCTGGCGTACGCTCGAGCCGATGCCGACGCCACGGCACGGCGCAGTGTCAGGTGTGATCGACGGCTTCGTGTACGTCGCCGGCGGCGGGCCGATCGCCGGATCCTCGTTCACGAACGTCAACGAGGCGTTCACCTTCGAGGGAAGCTAGACGATGTCGGCTACGGAGCCGGCGGCGCGCTCAGGAGGGCGCGCCCGCCGGCTCCGGCGCCGCCCGAGAAGTTTGGCCTCCGCGAGATCACCTCGTCGAAGACGTCGGCGAGCTCGCGCGTCAGGTTCCGGCGCTCGAAGCGCTTCAGGAAGTCGCCCGGTCGGGCAACCGAATCTTCGGCCGACGCGGCGCGGTCCAGCTGCCGGCTCAGCGCCTCCGTCAAGCCGTCGACATCCGCCGGCCGGCAAAGCAGCGCACGCGCCCGCTCCAAGAGGTCGCGGGCATCGCCGTCCGGGACCGCAGCGAGGATCGGACGCTGCGCGGCCAGGTACTCGTACGTCTTGCCCGGGACGATGCGCGCCCGCCGGCCCGGCGGCAGGCCATGCATCGGAAGGAAGAGGAGGTCTGCCGAGCGAAGGAGGCCAATCGTCTCCGAGTGCGTGAGGTAGCCGGGTGTCTTTACGACATCCGGCCTGCGCAGCTCCGTCTGAACGGCGGCACGATCGGGCGGGGAAATGACGCCGGCGAGATGGAGCTCGACCCGCTCGGCCAGCTCCGGGCGGAGCCTGAACAGGCGGTCGAGCGCTCTGAGAAGGAAGACGTGCGAACGCGCGAGATGATCGACCTGCCCTTCGTCGCCTCCGAGCATGCGCCGAAGCCGCCCTGTCAGCTGCTGGGCAAGGCCGAGGTCGGTGTGCAGGTAGCCCGCATGGACGATGCGAAACGCATTGTCCTGGCGGGGAGGCGGCGGCCCGGCGAAGTCACTCGGGTCATACCCGTTCGGAATGGCGTGGACGCGAGCCGGATCGATGCGGGAGAACGTTTCGCAGAGGGCGCGCGCAGCTTCCGGAGTGTTCATGATCACGGCCGCTGCTGAGGCGAGCCCGCGCTCCATGCGAACGAGTTCGAGCCGGCGGTGAAGCGCTGTCGGATGGACGACCATCTCGTCGAGCGCCCAGGGATCACGGAGATCTGCCACCCAAGGGCGGTCGATGCCGCGTGCGAGTGCGGCGACGGCGGGAGCGGATTCGAAGGGAGACATCGAGACGTAGAGGAGGTCGACGTCAGCCGCCTCACGCCCCAGGGAGATGATCCCGTCCTGCCACCATCTGGCGAACCCACTCCGGAGTCGGAGCCAGCGCTCGGCGCGCGCCCGCATGCCGACACTTCGGCGGGGTGCCGGACCGGGCACACGAAGTACCTCCGCGGACGCGGGAACCTCAGCGCCGAGGCTCTGATCGGTCGGGGTCCAGCGGTCGGAAGCCGGCCCTGGCCCGGTGAGGACGACCGGTTCGTACCCGAGCTCCGGCAGGTAGCGGACGAACTTGACGGAGCGCTGAACGCCGGCGCCGCCGACGGGCGGGAAGTGGTAGGTGACGAAGAGGACGCGCGTCACGAGACGGGCGCAGGCTGCTCGGCGAAGCGCCGAACGACCTTCGCCGGCACGCCCACGGCGAGCGCGTGATCCGGAACGTCCTCGAGCACCACTGCGTTGGCGCCCACGACCGCCCCCCGTCCGATGCGGACTCCGGGGCAGATGACCACGTTCTCGCCTAGCCAGGCCCCTTCTGCGATCTCGACCGGCTCGATGCGAGCGAGGCCCTGGTCCATCACGGCTCGGGACGGATCCTCAAAGGCGTGTATGTGATCGGAGACGTAGACGCCCCTGGCGATGAGGACCCGAGGACCGAGCGTGACCGAGGATGCGGCCGAGAGCACGCAGTTCCCGGCGATGCTCGTGCCGTCCCCGATGACGATCGCCACACCTTCCGTCTCGCGACCGACCACCTGGAGCCAGGAGCCGGCGCCCACGAAGACGTCGCGCCCGACGGCGATGCGGTCTTCTCCGTTGAGCCGAATCGGCGGCTGGAGAACGCTCCGGGCGCCGAACTCCGCGAAGGCGTGACCGGCCAGCACGGAGAACCCCTTTCCGCGCGCGCGACCCCCTAGGCGGTAGATGCCGAGGAAACCCGCGCTCACGCGCCGCCGTAAGGTCATGCCCTGATGATAGGAAGCCGCGCTAACGCCGTCGCTCCCCGAACGTCGAGTCCAGTCGGTTCAGAGCCCGGTCTAGCGGCGCTCGTGGGCGCCGGCGTCAGGCTTCCGCCCGGAAGGCCGTCGCTTTCCGAGGATGTCCGCCCGCGGAAAGCTCTTCGGATTGCCGCGGCCGATGGCGGCCGACCGCCGGGCCAGGCGCAGGTCGAATCGGAGGCGGTTCACGAACCGCACCCGGGCCACGCGATCGTTGCGGCCGCATCTCCTGCCTCGCTCGTAGACGTTCCAGTTCCACGAGTAGCCGTTCTGACGGCAGCTCGTCGGCGATTTCGGGAGGATGTTCGAGTGGATGCGGACGCCGGCGCCGCCCTCGGCGCATTGGCTCGAGATGCCCTGGAGAAACGTGTTGTACCGAATCAGGGCCTCGCAGCGCCCCCCGCTCGAGAAGTGGACGGCGTAGTGGCCGTCGTCGAGCGTCTTGTCGAAGTAGCTGTTCTCGATCAGGATCCGGCGCATCTTGTTGCTGTCCCCGTGCAGGTTGAAGGAGATGTCGAAGATCGAGCAGTCACGGAATCTGCTTCGCCGAATCACGAGCCCGTCCACCGCCATCACATGGAGGCATTCCATGTGTTGGCTGCTCGTGCGCCGGAAGTCATGCATGTAGACACGGTTGAGCACGATGCCCTTCGGAGCGACGCCGCTGCCTGTGGCCGACTTGATCTGAGCGACCGCGTTGATGCTGGGCCCGAAGTTGCTTCTGAGCACGCGGATGTTCCGTGCCGACGTGATGTAAAAGCGCTGAGCACGGATTCGCGAGAAGACCAGATCCCGCGCACCGGGGTGCGCATACCAGTTCTCGACGAGGCGCATACGCGTAAAGGTGATGTGCGAGCCGTGAACGTCGAGGTCGGTGGCGATGACGACCTTCGCTCCTTTCGCGGATCGAAACACGACGTTCCGGTTCGACTTCTTCTGGCGGTCGGGGCGAACCGTCTGATCGCCATAGACGCCGCCGCGAGCGATGACGGACTGACCCGGCCTGGCGACACGGTAGGCCCGATCGAAGCTGCGGCACGGACGCGCCTTCGTGCAGCGGCCGGCGTCCGATCCTCGCGGGCTGACGTAGAGCTTCCGCAGGCCCGCGGAGGCGGCCTGCGGCAGGAGGCCGGTCAGGGCGACCACGCCGCAGAAACCCGTGATGAGCAGAAGTCGTCTAGGAGGGGTCATACCGGGGGGAGGCTCGGACGACCGGCGGACAGTACCAGGGCAGCGGTCGGCGGAGGCGCTATCTAACAGAATGTTTACGGAGTGACGGACCGCCCCGGTCAGGGGAAGCGGGGCCCTCCCGCTTGGTCCCGGGACTGCCCGCTTGCCCCCGGCGGAGGACGCGGTAGAGAGGAAGGCTCACTCCGCGATGTCCGCCTCCAGCGCCGGCTGCGGCCAACCGGCGCCGTGCGGTCGAGGCTACTCCACGGTCCGAAGGAGCACTACTAGCCGTTCGGCGGGATTCTGTGGACGGGCCGCAACCTTTCGGTCACCCCTCAGCAGCTCGTTAGCGAAGATAGAGCGGCCGGTCGACCCGCAGGCCCGGTGACACCCTCGCGCGCAGCTCGGCCTCGTCGAGCGCGAAGAGGGGGCTGATCTCTGCGGGGATCCCGGGAGCGATCGTCGCCCCGGCCCGCTCGAGCCAACCCGCGTGCAGGTCGCTGATCAGGCGCCGGACGGTCTCGGGAGAGTCCGAGCCGCTCGCGTTCTTGAGCGGTGCGAACTCTTCGCGCCTGCTCGTCTCGACGATGCACGCCCGGCGGGCGAGCGGCAGGGCGTCGAAGACGAACGTCTCGAACTTGGCCGCGTTCGGCTCCTCGGGACGGACGAGGGCACCGCTGTCGTCGACGAAGGAGACGTTCTTCGCCGCACGGTGGTAGGGCAGCCGGACGTCTCCCTTCGCCAGTCGTTCGAGGAACTCGAGCTCGAAGGCGTGGATGGCGATGCTGCCCGCCCAGAGCTCCAGGCCCCCGTCGGGCCTGCGCCGCTCGGCCAGCTCCGCCGGAAGGTCCGAGTACTCGATCACCCGCGGCTCTCCGCGGGCGACTGCGACGATGCCGACCCGCTCGCCCGGCTCCGCCTTCTCGACGACCTTGAGCGACATCTCGGCGCCCCGCAGCCTGTGCAGCCCGAGGAAGGCAGGATCGGCCACTCGGACGAGCGCGTTGTCGACCTGGAAGTAGAAGACGGTGCGGACGCCCTGCGCGCGCAGCTCGTCCAGACAGCTCTCCCGGGAACCGTCGCGGGTCGCGAGAGCGCGGACGACGCCGCCGTGGCCGTCGGGGCCGAGCGCCAGGCGCCCCTTCTCCGCCAGGAGGAGCTTGCCCGAGAGACGATCGACGGCGGGAAGCTGCCCCTGCACGAAGAAGCGCACGCGCTCGAGGCCGAAGTCGTCGTGCTCGGCGAAGAACGCCCTCGTCGCCTCGTGGTTGTCCGGGCTCGTCATCACGTAGAGGGGCACGGCTCGTCCGAAGCGCCGCGCCAGCGCGACCGCCTTCTCCGCATGGATCTGGAAGAGGCTCGCCCCCGAGACGGGGCCCACCCCGAACGTGCCCTTGGGGCCGTCGAAGCCGAGACGGGTGCCTTGGCCGCCGGCGACGAGGACGACGCCCACCTCGCCGGCGGCGAGCGCCGCCTCGCCCGCGGCGACGGCGTCCTCACCGAGCCTGCGCTCGACTTCGACGGGCTCGAGCTCTCCGAGGCGCGGCTCGCCAGCCGGCTCTCGTCCCACGTGCTCGCCGATCAGCCGCTCGAGGAGGGTGAAGTCGAACGCCCGGATCTCTGCCTCGAGCACGGCGCGATCCCCCTCCCGAAGCTCGTCCCAGAAGGCAAGAACGTGCTCCTGCCGGTGCCCTGCGAGCACCTGCCGCAGATCGTCGGGCACGGAGCCTAGAAGACGGGCGTCTCGCGCCACACGCCCCACACCTCGCGGAGCGCGTCGCACATCTCGCCCAGGGTGGCGTAGGCCTTCGAGGCGTCCACGATGGCCGGCATGAGGTTCCGGTCGGGCTCGGCCGCCTCCGCCTTGAGCCGGGCGAGCGCGGCCTCGACGGCCGCCGAGTCGCGCCGTCCCCGCAGGGCCTGGAGGCGCTCGATCTGCTTGCGCTCGAGCGCGTGGTCGATCTTGAGGATCTCGATCGGCTTCGCGTCCGGGTCCTCGTAGCGGTTGACGCCGACGATGACGCGCTCGCCCGCCTCCACCTCACGCTGGAAGCGGAAGGAGGCGTCGGCTATCTCGCGCTGGAAGAAGTTCTCCTTGATGGCGGCGACGACGCCGCCGAGCTTGCGGATGCGCTCGAAGTAGTCGTACGCCTCCGCCTCGAGGCGGTTGGTCAGGTCCTCGAGGTAGTAGGAGCCGCCGAGCGGGTCGATGGTGCCCGCCACGCCGGTCTCGTGCGCGAGCACCTGCTGGGTGCGAAGAGCGACCTTGACCGCATGCTCCGTGGGAAGCGCGAGCGCCTCGTCGAAGGAGTTCGTGTGCAGCGACTGGCAGCCGCCGAGGACGGCCGCGAGCGCCTCGACGGCCGTGCGCACGATGTTGTTCTCGGGCTGCTGCGCCGTGAGGGAGACCCCGGCCGTCTGGGCGTGAAAGCGCATCAGCCACGAGCGAGGGTTCTTCGCCCCGTAGCGCTCCCTGAGCTCCCGCGCCCAGATCCGCCGCGCGGCGCGGTACTTGGCGATCTCCTCGAAGAAGTCGATGTGTGCGTTGAAGAAGAAGGAGAGCCGCGGAGCGAAGTCGTCCACGGCGAGGCCGCGCTCCGTGGCCGCCTCCACGTAGGCGAAGCCGTCGGCGAGCGTGAACGCGAGCTCCTGCGCCGCCGTCGAGCCCGCCTCCCGGATGTGGTAGCCCGAGATCGAGACCGGATGCCAGAGCGGCACCTCGCGCGCGCAGAACTCGATCATGTCCACGCAGAGCCGCATGGACGGCTCGGGCGGGAAGATCCACTCCTTCTGGGCGATGTACTCCTTGAGGATGTCCGTCTGGATCGTCCCGCGGAGGCGGTCGCGCGGCACGTTCTGCTCCTCCCCCACGCAGATGTAGAAGGCGAGCAGCATCGCGGCGGGCGCGTTGATCGTCATCGAGGTGGAGACCTCGTCGAGCGGGATGCCCGCGAAGAGGTGCTCCATGTCCTCGAGCGAGTCGACGGCGACGCCCTCGCGCCCGACCTCGCCGAGCGATTTCGCGTGGTCGGAGTCGTAGCCCATGAGCGTGGGCATGTCGAAGGCCGTCGAGAGACCTGTCTGGCCGTGCTCGAGCAGGTAGCGGAAGCGGGCGTTCGTCTCCTCCGCGGTGCCGAAGCCGGCGAACTGCCGCATCGTCCAGAGCCGGCCGCGGTACATGGACGGGTAGACCCCGCGCGTGTAGGGATAGACGCCCGGCCAGCCGAGGTCGCGCTCGTAGTCGATCTCGACGTTGTCGGGCGTGTACAGGGGCTCGTTCGGGAGCCCCGAGATCGTCGTCATGAGCGCGTCGCGCTCGGGCTTGGCCGCGTAGACCTCGCGCCGCCACTCCTCGGTGGCGTCGAGCCTCCGGCCGTCTTCGGTCGTCGCCATCGCCCCGGAATTCTACGCGCGACCGGCCCGCGCTCCCCCGTCCCCGCTTCGGCGTAGCCCTCCTCCCCCGAAAGCGTCCCTCGTTCCAGGGAAATTTCGTGCCCTCATACCACTTTCATACGGCTTTGCGGCCGCAGTCCCACCCTGCGAGTCGATTCCTGCGACTAGCAACACGCGCGCGCACGTGCGCAGGACCTCTAATGGCGACCACTCCTCCACTGCGGCCCGGAGAGCACTCGGCGGACACCGAGGGCTCGGCCGCGCTGCGCGACTCCTCGCCCGTTCGCGGCGCGGCGTTGGCGGCGGCCGGGGCGGCGGTGTTCCTGTTCGTCGTCCTGCTCGTCGCCGGAGTCGACCGCGGCCACCCAGCCTTCCTGCGCGACGCGCTCGGGCCGGAGGCGACGGACGCCCCTCTCGAGCGGACGCCCGTTCGCGGCGTCGACGTCACCATCGACGACGACGGATACACGGTGGCGCGCGGCGGCTCCTCGGTCTCGGTCGAGGCGGAGGACACGAGCGGCAAGGAATGGGAGCTCTACGCGCACGGCGCCTCCCGCCCGACCGACTTCGGCATGGAGACGATCGTGGTGGGCGAAGGCTCGACGGAGTCCTTCCTGACGGTCACGGAGCGCCAGGGCCCGAGGACGTGGCGCTGGAAGCTCGAGACGCGCCTCGTTCCCCGGCTCGGACGGGACGGCGGCGTCTCCTTCTTCGACCCGACGAGGCACCACGAGGCGGACCTCGAGATCAAGCCGCCCGCGATCCTCGACGCCGACGGTGACGACGTCAGCCCGGACGGGCTCCGCTGGAAGCTCGCCCTCGACCGCGGGGAATGGTGGCTCGCGCTCGAGCTCGACGACTCGGAGCTGCCTCTCCCCTACGTCATCGACCCGGCGGTGGACTATCCGTCGGCTCTCTATCTCTCGAACGAGGTCTCGGCGGTGACCGGCTCATGGCGTCTCGTCACCGCGGCGCCCGGCGCAGTCGACACGACGACAAGCACCGAGACCTGCAGCAACTGCACCGGCTACTGGCAGTGGGTCCCGGGCACCTTGAACTCCTCGGCGGGCACTCCCTCGACGACGCCGACCGGCGACGGCTGGATCGTGGACACGGCCGGCGCCACGGGGTTCCCTGCGGGCAACTGGAACTTCACGGTACGCACGGACATTCCCAACTCGTTCACGGCGGGCGTGGCCGTCCTGACCGTCGCCGCTTGGAAGGGCACGGTCTCCGGCGGCACGTTCACGGCGACCCAGACGCTCCTGCCCCCGACGGACGGGACGAAGAACCTCCGCCCCAACGCGAACCCGGTGACGACGACGGAGACGTTCGCGCTGCCGAAGTTCTCGCTGGCCGCGAACGAGCGCCTCTACGTCGAGTACTGGCGCCACCAGACCGGCGGGATCAACGCCCCGCAGCCCCCGCGGCGCCGGCTCGACTTCTACGTCAACGACGGCGTCGCCATGCTCACGCACCCGCCTGCCGATGACACGGCGCCCGCGCACGCGCTCTCCGTCGTGGAGCTCACCAACGCAGGTGGCCAGCACTTCGACGCGGCAACGGGCACCCATTACTACGCGACGGCCGCGGGCGGGACGTTCCGCGTGGCCAACGGCGCCACCGACGCGGGCTCGGGCGTCTTCCAGGTTCGCTTCCCGGCAGTCGCCCTGACCGGTTTCACGCACACGGCGGCGAACGACGGCTCGAGCCCTTACCAGTCGAACACGTACACGTGGACGACGGCCAACACGATCTCGCCCGGGACGCAGGCGATCGTGGCTGAGGACAACGCCCTCAACACGTCGAGCCCCTCGCCGCAGCTCACCATCACGCGCGACGCCGCCGGTCCGGGGGCGTTCTCGCTCTCCGCCCCGAGCGCGGGCGCGGCCGTCCGCAACGGCCAGGCCGTCTCCGCCGCCCCCAGCGACGCCGGAGCAGGCGTCGCGTCCGTCGAGTTCCGCTACTGCCCCGGCGCCACCTGCACCTTCGCCGCCGGCACCACCATCGGCTCCGTCGACACGAGCGCCCCCTACACCGTCACCTGGAGCGGCCAGCCCCCCGACGGCACCTACACCCTCCTCGCCCGCGCCACCGACAACGTCGGCAACACCACCGACTCCGCCCAGCGCACCCTCACGATCGACAACACGGCCCCGGGGAGCGCTCTCTCGGTGAGCGAGGGTGCTCGGCCCGATCTCCAGCACTTCGACGCCGCGTCCGACACGCTCTACTACAACCCGGCCGCGACCGGCGACTTCACGGTGTCCGACGCGGCCACCGACGCGGGCGGCGTCGCCTCCGTCGACTTCCCCGCCCTCGCGGACACCGGATTCACCGGGGCCGCGAAATCGGATCCGTCGAGCCCGTTCGACTCGAACTCCTACACGTTCACGAGCGCGAACACGACCGCCCCGAGCCCGCTGGACGTCGTGGTCGCCGACGTGGCCGGGAACACGACGAACGACGCGCTCTCCTTCGTCCGGGACGTGGCCGGTCCGGGGGCGTTCTCGCTCTCCGCCCCGAGCGCGGGCGCGGCCGTCCGCAACGGCCAGGCCGTCTCCGCCGCCCCCAGCGACGCCGGAGCAGGCGTCGCGTCCGTCGAGTTCCGCTACTGCCCCGGCGCCACCTGCACCTTCGCCGCCGGCACCACCATCGGCTCCGTCGACACGAGCGCCCCCTACACCGTCACCTGGAGCGGCCAGCCCCCCGACGGCACCTACACCCTCCTCGCCCGCGCCACCGACAACGTCGGCAACACCACCGACTCCGCCCAGCGCACGATCACGGTCGACAACGGCGACCCGAGCGCGGCCTTCGCCTTCCCGGCCGCAACCTCGAGCTACAACGCCGCCGGCTGGAACGCGGGCTGCGCGACGAGCGGATTTTGCGGGACCGCCTCGGACGCCACGTCCGGAGTGGCGGGCGTCGAGATCTCGATCGAGCGCGAGGCCAGCGGACTCTACTGGAGCGGAGGCTCCTTCAGCGTCGCCGGCGAGAACTTCCTCGCGGCGGCGCTCGCTGGGTCGAGCTGGTCGCACGCCTTCTCTGCGTCGAGCTTCTCTGCCGACGGCGACTACACCGTGCACGTGCGGGCGACGGATGCGGCCGGCAACGTCGAGGCCGGCCCGAGCCGCACGTTCACGATCGACACCGCGGAGCCCCAGACGACCCTCGACTCCAGCCCGACCGACCCCACCAGCTCGACTTCGGCCGACTTCGACTTCTCCGCGAGCGAGCCGGGCTCGACCTTCGAGTGCGAGCTGGACGGCAGCGGGTTCTCTCCGTGCTCGAGCCCGAGGTCGTACTCGAGCCTCGCGGAGGGGTCGCACACCTTCAGGGTGCGTGCCACCGACGCGGTCGGGAACGTCGACTCCACTCCGGTCTCGTACACGTGGACGGTCGACACCGCAGCCCCCCAGACGACCCTCGACTCCAGCCCGACCGACCCCACCAACGCGACGGGCGCGAGCTTCGACTTCTCCGCGAGCGAGGCGGGCTCCACGTTCGAGTGCGAGCTCGACGGCTCCGGCTTCTCCGCCTGCACCAGCCCGAAGAGCTACGCCGCGCTCGCGGACGGCTCGCACACCTTCAGGGTCCGGGCGACCGACCCCGCCGGGAACACCGACGCGACTCCCGCCACGTTCACCTGGACGGTCGACACCGCGGAGCCCCAGACGACCCTCGACTCCAACCCGGCCGACCCCACCAACGCGACCGGCGCCGACTTCGACTTCTCCGCGAGCGAGCCGGGCTCCACCTTCGAGTGCGAGCTCGACGGCGGCGGCTTCTCCGCCTGCACCAGCCCCAAGCCGTACTCCGGCCTCGCGGACGGCTCGCACACGTTCAAGGTCAGGGCGATCGACGCGGCAGGGAACGCGGATGCGACTCCCGCCGCGTTCACCTGGACGGTCGACACCGCGGAGCCCCAGACGACCCTCGACTCCAACCCGGCCGACCCCACCAACGCGACCGGCGCCGACTTCGACTTCTCCGCGAGCGAGCCGGGCTCCACCTTCGAGTGCGAGCTCGACGGCGGCGGCTTCTCCGCCTGCACCAGCCCGAAGAGCTACGCCGCGCTCGCGGACGGCTCGCACACCTTCAGGGTCCGGGCGACCGACCCCGCCGGGAACACCGACGCGACGCCGGCGACCTACGCCTGGACGGTGGACATTGACGCGCCCGACACCTCGATCGACTCGAGCCCGACCGATCCGACGAACGCGGTCAACGCGGCGTTCAGCTTCGTCTCGGACGAGCCCGGCTCCACTTTCGAGTGCCGGATCGACGGCGGCGGCTTCTCCGCCTGCACGAGCCCCAAGTCATACTCGGGGCTCTCCGAGGGGAGCCACACCTTCGAGGTCCGGGCCACCGACGCCGCGGGCAACACCGACCCCGCTCCCGCGTCGTTCACCTGGACGGTCGACACCGCGGCGCCGCAGACGACCATCGACTCCAGCCCGGCCGATCCCACCATCGCGACCGGCGCGAGCTTTACCTTCAGCGCCAGCGAGGGCGGCTCCACCTTCGAGTGCGAGCTCGACGGCGGCGGCTTCTCCGCCTGCACCAGCCTCGAGAGCTACGCCGGGCTCGCCGACGGCTTGCACACCTTCCAGGTCCGCGCGACCGATCCCGCCGGGAACACGGACGCGTCGCCCGCGACGCACACGTGGACGGTGGACACGGTCGACCCGACGGGCTCGCTCACCACTCCCGCAGACGGCGCCTTCGTCCGCGGCACGGTGGCCGTCTCCTCGGACTCGGCGGACGCCGGCTCCGGCGTCGATTCCGTCCTTCTCGAGCGACGCCCGAGCGGCGGCGGCGCCTGGACTCCGATCGCGACCGACACGAGCGTCCCCTACTCGGTCGACTGGGACACGAGCGCCGTCGCCGACGGCGACTACGAGCTCCGCGCCGTCACGACCGATGCGGCCGGGAACGCCTTCATCTCGCCGGCGCGCTCCCTCACGGTCGACAACACGGCTCCTAGCTCCGCCGTCCTCGACCCCCTGCCGGCCGCGATCCGGAACGGTCAGGAGCTGACCGGCTCGGGCGCCGACGCCGGCTCGGGCGTCGACTCGCTGACGTACGTGTACTGCGCCGGCACCTCCTGCACGCCCTCGAGCCCGGTCGGATCGAGCTCGAGCGGGCCAGCCTTCGCGGTCACGTGGTCGAGCCAGCCGGCCGACGGGGACCACCAGGTGCTCGCGCGCGTGATGGACCGCGCTGGCAACACGCTCGACTCGGCGAAGCGAACGGTCATCGTCGACAACACGAGCCCCACCGGGTCGCTGACGGCTCCTGCGAACGGCGCCGGCGTCTCCGGCACCGTGGCCGTCTCCTCTGACTCGGCCGATGCCGCCTCCGGCGTGGCAACGGCCCTCTTCGAGCGGCGCGCGAGCGGCGGCGGGGCCTGGGCCTCGATCGGGACGGACTCGACCGCCCCGTATTCGGTCGACTGGGACACGGCCCCGCTCGCCGACGGCGACTACGACCTGCGGGCGGTGACGACGGACAGCGCCGGAAACGCCGTCGTCTCCGCAACACGGACGGTCGCCGTCGACAACAACGCGCCGACCGTCTCCCTGACTGCGCCGAGCGGCTTCGTGAACTCCGCCGCCCCGGATCCCTTCACCGTGACGGCGGCGAGCCCGGACGGCGACGTCGCGGGCGTCGAGTTCTTCAGCTGCTCGAATGCGAGCCTGGAGTGCGACGCCGGCTCGTGGGCCTCCCTCGGGACGGACATGTCCGTCCCCTACGAGGCTTCGTGGCCGATCGACGCCGACGGCAACCGCGCGCTCCGGGCAGTCGCAACCGACGGGGCCTCGAACACGGGCGAGGACGTCGTCGACGTGACGATCGACCGCACGGCTCCGAGCGGCTCCCTGACGGCGCCGGCAGAAGGCGCGTTCGTCTCCGGCACGGTCGCCGTGGCGTCCGACTCGGCCGACGCGGGCTCGGGCGTCTCCTCGGCCGTGTTCGAGCGCAGGCCCGCGGGCGGTGGCGCCTGGACGGAGATCGGGACGGATACATTCGTCCCCTACACGGTCGACTGGGACACGAGCGCGCTCGCCGACGGGGACTACGACCTCCGCGTCGTGACGACGGACGCAGCCGGCAACTCGGCGACCTCGGCGGCATGGACGGTCACCGTGGACAACGGCGCGCCCTCCGCGCCCGCGATCACGCTCGACGAGTCGAGCCCCTTCGCGCACGCGTCCGGCACGGAGATCTTCCTCAACACGGACGAGGCCGGGAGCTACGACGTGACTGCGACGGCGAGCGACGGCGGCTCGGGGATCGACCGGATCGCCTTCCCCGGCGGCAGCGAGGACACGAGCCCGCCGTACGAAGCGAGCTACGCCTTTGGCGAGCTCTCCGCCGGGCAGACGGTCACGGCCTACGACCGCGCCGGGAACAACGCGAGCTCGGCCTTCACGGTGACGGCGGACACGACCGGCCCCGCCGCCTTCGCGCTCACCGCCCCGGCCGCGGGTGCGGCGATCACCGACGGCGCGGCCGTGTCCGCGAACCCGGCCGATGCGGGCGCCGGCGTCGACACGGTCGAGTTCCGCTACTGCGCCGGCACGAGCTGCTCCTTCGCCGCCGGCACGCCAATCGGGAGCGACGCGAGCGCGCCGTTCTCCGTCGCCTGGTCGGACCAGCCCGCCGACGGCACGTACACGCTCCTCGCGCGCGCGACCGACCACGTCGGCAACGCCACCCTCTCGAACGAGCGCGTCGTCACCGTCGACAACAGCGGCCCCTCCGGCTCCCTCGACGTGGTCGCAGGAGCGCGCCCCGACCTCCAGTGGTTCGACACCGCGGACGACACGCTCTACTACAACCCCGCCGCCGCCGGCGACTTCACGCTGACGGCGAGCGCGAGCGATCCCGCGGGGGTGCAGTCGGTCGACTTCCCGGCGGTCTCGGAGACCGGTTTCACGGGCGCCGCGGTCACGGACACGACCGTTCCCTACGCCTCGGGCGCGTACTCGTTCGCGAGCGCGAACACCACGGCCCCGGCGGACGCGGCCGTCGTCGTCACCGACGTCCTCGGGAACGCGACGAGCCTCTCGCTCTCGTTCGTGCGCGACGTGAGCGCCCCGGCCGGCGGCTCGGTCTCTTATCCCGACGGCTACGACCCCGACGGCCAGGTGATCGTCAGCGTCGACGCGGGCACGGACGCGCTCTCGGGCGTGGACGCGGCCTCGGCCGTCCTCGAGCGGCGTACCGCTCCTCTCGCCGGCGGCGCCTGTGACCCCTTCGCCGGTCCCTGGAGTCCGGTCACGAGCCCCGACACCGTCGCCTCCGGGCTCTGCGCCCAGTACCGCCACCGTGTCTCCGACCGCGTCGGCAACGAGGCCGTCTACGCCTCCGGCAACGTCGTCAAGGTCGACCTGACCGCCCCCGCGGCGCCGGCCCTGACGCTGACCGAGGCGAGCCCGCATGCGCACGTCTCCGGCACCGAGATCTTCGTCAACACGGACGAGACGGGCAGCTACGACGTGGAGGCCGCGACGGGCGACGCGGCGGCCGGAATCGACAGGGTGGGCTTCCCCGGCGGCGTCGACGACACGACCCCTTCCTACGCTGCGACTTACGCGTTGGCAGACCTCGACGGCGTCCAGACCGTCACCGCACACGACAAGGCCGGCAACACCGCGAGCTCGACGTTCACGGTGACGCCGGACACGGCCGCCCCGGGCGGAGGCTCGGTCTCCTACGCCGGCGGCTACGAAGCCGACGGCCAGGTGACCGTGACCATCGACGCAGGCACGGACGCGCTCGCCGGCGTCGACGCGGCCTCCGCCGTCCTCGAACGGCGTACCGCTCCTCTCGCCGGCGGCGCCTGTGACCCCTTCACCGGCCCCTGGAGCCCCCTCACGAGCCCCGACACCGTCGCCTCCGGGCTCTGCGCCCAGTACCGCTACCGCGTCTCCGACCGCGTCGGCAACGAGGCCGTCTACACCTCGGGCAACGTCGTCAAGGTCGACCTGACCGCCCCCGCGGCGCCGGCCCTGACGCTGACCGAGTCGAGTCCCCACGCCTACGTCTCAGGCAACGAGATCTTCGTGAACACGGACGAGACGGGCAGCTACGACGTCGAGGCGACGAGCGCAGATCCGCAGTCCGGGATCGACGAGGTTCGCTTCCCCGGCGGGATCGACGACACGACGAGCCCCTACACGGCGGGCTACGGCTTCTCCGATCTCTCCGGCCTCCAGAGCGTGAGCGCCCTGAACGGCGCCGGCCTGAGCGCCTCGGCCACGTTCACGGTGACCCCCGACACGACTGCTCCCTCGACGGGCGACGACACGGCCGCGACCGGCTCCGACTGGAAGACGGCTCCCGTGACGGTGACGCTCGCCCCGAGCGACGCCGGAGCGGGCGTCGGGGCGACGCACTACACCACCGACGGCTCTGCCCCCACGACGAGCTCGCCCGAGGGAACGTCGGTCGAGCTCTCCGCGGACGGCGTCTACACGATCCGCTACTTCTCCGTCGACCGAGTCGGCAACGCGGAGCCGGCCCAGACGGCCTCGACCGCGATCCGGATCGACCGCACCGATCCGAGCACGCCCGAGGTGACGCTGACGGAAACGAGCCCCTACGCGCACGTCGCGGGCGACGAGATCTTCTTTAACCCCGCAGAGGCCGGCGACTACACCGTCTCGGCGACGGCGGGCGACGCGACCTCCGGCCTGGAGAAGATCCGCTTCCCGGGCCCGGAGGACGACTTCGCGAGCCCGTACTCGACTGTCTATGGCTTCGGCGAGCTCAGCGGCGCCCAGTCGGTGACGGCCTACGACAACGCGGGCAACACGGCGTCGGCGGGCTTCACCGTGACTCCGGACGCCGCCGCGCCCTCCGGCGGCTCCGTCTCGTATCCGAACGGCTACGACGACGACGGCGAGGTGACCGTGACGGTCGACGCGGGCACCGACGCGCTCTCCGGCGTCGACGCCTCGTCCGCGGTGCTCGAGCGGCGGATCGTCGGTCTCGCCGGCGGCGTCTGCGCCTCGTTCGGCGGCGGCTGGGTGCCTGTCACGAGCCCGGACACGGTGCCGCACAACAAGTGCGCCCAGTACCGCTACCGCGTCTCCGACCGCGTCGGCAACGAGGCCGTCTATGCCTCAGGCAACGTCGTGAAGGTCGATCTCTCGGCTCCGCAGACGACCATCGACGCGGCGCCGGGCGACCCGAGCTCGGACACGACGCCGAGCTTCGAGTTCTCGGCGAGCGAGCCCGCCTCCACGTTCGAGTGCGAACTCGACGGCGGGGGCTTCTCCGCCTGCACGAGCCCACATGCCATCGGCCCACTCGCCGACGGCAGCCACACGATCCGCGTGCGCGCGGCGGACCACGCCGGGAACGTCGATGCCACGCCCGCATCGCAGACGTGGACGGTCGACACCGCCGCGCCCGACACGGATCTGGAGTCGACGCCGGCCAACCCGAGCAACGACGACTCCCCCAGCTTCGAGCTCTCCGCGAGCGAGCCGGGCGCGAGCTTCGAGTGCGAGCTCGACGGCGGCGGCTTCTCCGCCTGCGCGAGCCCGCAGCCGATCGGCCCGCTCGCGGACGGAAGCCACACGTTCCGCGCACGCGCGATCGACGCCGCGGGCAACGCCGACCCGACGCCCGCCTCGTACACGTGGACGGTCGACGCCACGGCTCCGGAGACGTCGTTTACGGTCGTGCCGGCGAACCCGAGCAACGACACCGGGCCGACCTTCGAGTTCTCGGCGAGCGAGCCCGGCTCCACCTTCGAGTGCGAGCTCGACGGCGGAGGCTTCTCCGCCTGCACTAGCCCGCACCCCATCGGCCCGCTCGCCGACGGAAGCCACACGCTGGCCGTCCGCGCGACCGATCTCGCCGGCAACCCGGACCCGACCCCGGAGGCGTACGCGTGGACGGTGGACGCCTCCGCCCCGACCGTCGCTCTCATGGAGCCGGCGGGCTTCGTGAACGTGGCCGACGCCGATCCGTACACGGTGCGCGCGACCAGCCCGGACGGCGACGTCGCGAGCGTCGAGTTCTTCCGCTGCAGCGACTCCTCGGCCGGCTGTGCCACGGGAACGTGGATCTCGCTGGGGACGGACGGCGTCGCTCCCTTCGAGGGCTCGTGGCCCGTGGACGCCGACGGCGGCCGCGCCCTCCGCGCCGTCGCCACGGACGCCGGCTCGAACACGGGCGAGGACGTCGTCGACGTGACGATCGACCGCACGCTCCCGGCGACGACCGTCGACTCGGCTCCCTCCGACCCGACGGCGAGCGCGGGCGCGAGCTTCGCCTTCTCCGCGAGCGAGACCTCGACGTTCGAGTGCGACCTCGACGGCGGCGGCTTCGCTCCCTGCGCCAGCCCAAAGAGCTACGCGGGCCTGGCAGACGGCTCGCACACCTTCCGCGTCCGCGCGACCGACGTCGCGGGGAACCTCGAGGCGGCTCCGCAGGAAGTCGCCTGGACGGTCGACACCGCGGCGCCTCAGACGGCGATCGACGTCGCGCCGGTCGACCCGAGCGCGACCGCCGCCGCCAACTTCGAGTTCTCCGCGAGCGAGGCGGGATCGACGTTCGAGTGCGAGCTGGACGGCTCCGGCTTCGCTCCCTGCGCCAGCCCGAAGAGCTATGCGGGGCTCGCAGACGGCGAGCACACGTTCCGGGTGCGCGCGACGGACCCGGCCGGGAACGTGGAGGCCACTCCCGTCTCGCACACGTGGACGATCGACGCGACGCCGCCCGGCGGCGGCCTCGCGGATCCCGGCGAGAACCTGCGCGCGACCGTCGTCCTGACGGCGTCTCCCAGCGACACAGGAGTCGGCGTGCGCGACGTCGAGTTCCAGCGCTCGCCGGCGGACGCCGATGCCTGGATGCCGATCGGGACGGACGTGTCCGTCCCCTACGAGGTCGATTGGGACACGATGACCGTCGCCGACGGGCTCTACGACCTCCGCGTCGTCGTGACCGACAAGGCAGGCAACGCCATGCCCTCCACCGTGGTCGCGGACCGCCGCGTCGACAACACTCCGCCGAGCGCCGCCCTTGACGACCCGGGCAGCCACCTGCGGGCGACGGTCGAGCTCACGGCGACCGCCGGCGACACGGGCTCGAGCGTCGCCTCGGTCGCCTTCGAGCGCTCGCTCGCGGGCGCCTCGACGTGGGCGGCCACGGCGGCCTCCTGGGACACGACCGCCGTCGCCGACGGGCTCTACGACCTGCGCGTGGTCGTCTCCGACGCGGCCGGCAACTCGACGGTCTCGGCGCCGGTGACGAACCGCCGAGTCGATAACACGGCGCCGGCCGTCAGCTCTTCCACGCCCGCGGACGGCGCCACGCTCGGCTCCGCCGTCTCGCTCCAGCTCGCGGCTACGGAGGACGTCGCGCAGGTCGCGAACGCGACCATCGACGGGGCGCCGGCGGGCGCGGGCGTCGTCGCCGGCTCGACGGTGACGTGGTTCGGACCCTTCCCGGAGGGACCGCACACGCTCGCCGGCGAGCTCGAGGACCTCGCGGGCAACCGGCGGCCGATCCGCGTGCACTTCACGGTCTGGTCGCTCGCGTCGGCGGATGCCCCCTACGTCGAGAAGAACGCCTACGCGGGCATGACGACCTCGCTCCGCTCCTCGAGCGACACAGCCACGGTCACGCTCCCGGCCGGGGCCTGGAGCGGCGGGTCCCCGGGCGACTGGCTCGTCCTCCGCGTCGATCCCCAGCCGGCGGCGGCCGTTCCGGCGGGGTTCAACGCTGTGGGGGACATGCTCGACGTGACCGCGTACTGGGCGCTGACCGGGACGCCCGTGCACGAGTTCGGCGCGCCGATCGAGCTCGATTTCGACAGCTCTAGCGAGCGAGCGGTTCCCGCGACCCTCGAGGACGGCTCCTGGCGGCCGATTCCGCGCATCGCGAGCGGCGAGACGCTGCCCGGGAGCTGGGTGGACGGCTTCTACCGCGACGGCGCGAACGTCGTCGTCCTCACGCGCCACCTCTCCTTCTTCACGCTTCTCGAGGACGTGAAGGCCCCGACCGTCCCGAAGGGCTTCAAGGGCTCCGTGACCGGCGGCAAGCTCACGCTCGCCTGGAAGGGATCGACGGACGCGAGCGGCATCGCGGGCTACCTGGTCTACGCGGACGGCTCGGTGGTGCGCACGCTCGGCGCGGGCGCGCGGTCGACGTCGCTCGGCACGTTCAGGACGTCCGACCGCCGCTCCTTCCAGGTCGCCGCGGAGGACGTCGCCGGCAACGTGAGCGCGAAGTCGAGGAAGCTCAGGGTGGTTCCGCAGGTCGCGCGCCTCGAGTTCGCGTCCGCGAAGAAGTCGCTTGCGAACCGCGGTTTCGCGCTCGGCGAGGTCACGTACCGGCAGTCCGACGACGTGGCGAACGGGGCGGTCGTCCGCGGAAGCGCAGCGGGCGTGCGCCCGGCGGGCTCGAAGATCGGGCTCCTCGTCTCCACCGGCTCCCCGGCCCCCGCGACCACCGACTCGGAGACGCCCCCGCCGGCTCCCGCGGCGCAGGCTCCGGCCGCGGCGGGCGCGACGCCGCCTCCGCCCGCGTACGACCCGCCGCCGATCAGCCTCGCGCCGACGTTCCCGGCTCCGGGAGCGGAGGGTGCGCCTGCACCGGCCCCGGCGGCAGAGGCGGCGCCCGAGACCGAGTCGAAGGGCGCAGCCCGCCCTCGGGACATCCGTCCGCAGCCGCTCGCCGTCCACGGCCAGGCGGACGCGCGGAAGGAACTCGGATACTGCGTGCTCGTCCTTGCCTTAGGAGCTCTCATGCTCGCGGCCCTCCGCCTCCTGCGCGGATCCCGCCGACCCCCCGCTCCCGCGACCGGCCTCGGGCCGCTCGTCCTCTGGGATGCTCGCCTCCTCCACCTGGCGGCGAGCGCTCTCCACCGCCTCGCCGGGCGACGCTGACGACCGCCCCTCGGGGGTCAGGTCTTGCAATGCCACATGCCTGCCGCGGCCGAGCGCGACGTGCGTGATTGCAAGACCCTGACCCCGATCAGAGCGCCGCCTCGACCGCGATCGCGACCGCTACCGCGAGAAGCGCGACGCCGATCGCCTTCCGGAGCGCGCGCTCGGAGAGCCGCCCGCTCGAGCGCGCCCCCAGCCACGCGCCCGGCATCGCGCCGGCGAGCGCCGCCCCCAGGATCACCCACTCGACCTCCAGGCGGAGAGCGTGCGCGAGGAAGCCGGCGACGCCGAGGAAGAAGCCGACGACGAGGTTCGTGCCGACCGCCCGATGGGCGCTCAGGCCGAGGCCGCCGAGGAGAGCCGGCAGCCGCAGCGTTCCGAGGATGAGCCCGACGGCCCCGCCGAGGAGCCCGATCAGCGCGCCTGCGAACGCCGCCGCAAGTCGCGGATTGCGGGCCCGCGGCGGCGCCCGGAGCTCGAGCAGGAGGTCGAGGCCGCTCCAGGCGAGGACCGCGGCGATCCCCGCGAGCAGCGCCCGTGCCGGCAGGAGATGCGCGAAGAAGCCGCCCAGGAAGGCGCCGGCGACCGAGGGCGGCGTCATCCAGGCGACGACGCGCCAGTCCACCCGCCCGGCGCGCACGTGCGCGATCGCGCCCGCGAGCGCGGCGGCCGCGCTCACGGCGATGTTCGTCCCCGCGGCGGCTGGCGCGCTCCCCGAGACGAGCAGGAGGACCGGGAGCCGCAGGCTCCCGAGGACGAGCCCGACGAGTGAGCCGAGGAAGCCGGCCGCGAACGAGCCGGCGAACGCTAGGAGGAGCTCCCAGGCTTCCAGAGCGGCTCGGGAGACCCGCCCTCGGCGTTCGCGGCCCGGGCGAGGATGAAGAGGAGGTCGGAGAGGCGGTTCACGTACGCGAGCGCGGCCGGGTTGACGTCACTCGTCTCCGCGAGCGCCGCCGCCTCCCGCTCGGCGCGCCGGCAGACCGTGCGCGCGACGTGCAGGCGCGCGGCGGCCTCGCTTCCGCCGGGGAGGACGAAGCTCTTGAGCGGCTCCAGACGCTCGTTCACGCGGTCGCAGAGCTCCTCCAGACGCTCGACCTGCGCTCCCGTCACGCGCAGGCGCTCACGCTCGTCCTCGAGCGGGACGGAGAGGTCCGCCCCGAGGTCGAAGAGGTCGTTCTGGATCTCCTCGAGCCACGGGCGGAACTCGTCTCGGACCTCACCGGCGAGGACGAGACCGATGGCGGAGTTGAGCTCGTCGACCGTCCCGTACGCCTCGATCCGCGGGTCGCTCTTGCGCACGCGGCTTCCGTCCCCGAGGCTCGTCTCGCCCGCGTCACCCGCCCGCGTGTAGATCCGCGTCAGGCGAACGGGCTCGTCCCGGCGTCTCACGCCGGCGAGTATAGGGTCGAGCTCAGCCGACGCGCGGGATGCGCACGGGCCTGTCGTAGCCTCTCATGGAGAAGTCCATGTGCATCTCGAACCGCTCCCCCTCGGCCTCCATGGCCATGTCCAGAAGCCCGCGGAGCGGCAGGTGCGTCGTCTCCGACAGGTAGAGCACGATGCGCGTGTCCTCGAAGACGTCGGACAGGTCGGGCAGGAGCCCGGAATCGGCGCCTGGGAGACTGCCGAGCTGGCCGAGCACGCCCCGCGCGAAGGCGGCTGTGTCGAGAACGCCGACGATCTTCACGGTCGGCTCGCCGTCGAGCAGGGGGCCGCTCACGACCTGCACGTCCTTGACGTAGGGCGTGAAGTCGAACTGCGCGGCGGGGGACGTCTGTTCCGGCGGCGCGGGCAACGGCGTCCACGAGCCGCTCACACCCATCCATGCGCGCTGCCCGCGCACGACGACGGTCATCTCCGGGAAGCCGGGCACGCCCTGCGCGCGCATGGTCAGGTACGAGGCGCCGGCGCCTTTCTGCGTCGCGGCTCCCCGCATCTCGAGCGAGAACTCCCCGACCCCGTCCGAGCCCTTCATCCACATACGGCCGGCGAACCGGAACGACTTCACCTCCAGCAGGGCCCGGTTGGACTCCTGAAGCAGCTCCTGGGCGCGCCGGGCGTCGGCGCCGGTGCAGCCGGCGAGGGCGCAGGCGGCGAGTACCGGGGTGAGGGCGAGCGCGACTCTCCGCATGGCCTCATGGATCGGCCCAGGCCCCACGCCGGTCGAGAACCCGAACGAGTGAGGCCGGTGACTCTAGGCGGCTGCGAACTGGCGGTGGATCTCGCGCAGGCGGCCCTGCCGCTCGCGGAACGCCTCGACGACGTTCGGGTCGAACTGGCGCTTCGTCTCGCCGACGATCTCGCGGCCGGCCGCTCCCCACTCCTGCGCGGGACGGTAGGGCCGGTCGCTCGTCATCGCATCGAAGGCGTCGGCGACGGCGAAGATGCGCGCGGCGAGCGGAATCTCCGTTCCTGCGAGGCCGTCCGGATAGCCGCGCCCGTCCCAGCGCTCGTGGTGAGAGCGCACGACTCGGATCCCCTCCTGCTGGAGGAAGGAGACGCTGCCGAGCATCTGCTCGCCGAGCACCGTGTGCGTCTTCATGAGCCGGGCCTCGCCCTCGTTCAGCGGCCCCGCCTTCTGAAGGATGCGGTCGGGAATCCCGATCTTGCCGACGTCGTGGAGGAGGAACCCGTACTCGACGCTGGGGTCGTCGGCGAGGTCCGGGCTGACGGCGCGAGCGAGCTCGAGCGCGTAGTGCTGGACGCGATGCGAATGCTGACGCGTGCCCGTGTCCTTCGACTCGAGCGCGCTCGCGAGGGCGCCGACGGTGTCGTTGTACGCGTTCTGGAGCAAGATCCGCTGGCCCCGCTCGATCTCGAGCAGGTAGCGGAGATCGCGCGCGTAGAGGAGAAGCTGCTCCTCGGCTCCGCGCGCTTTCGACGCCCGGAACGGAATGGGATGGAGCCCGCCGCTGAGGCGCTCCACGACCGCGAGGAGCTCGAGGGGGCTGAAGGGCTTGCGCACGAGCGCGTCGGCCCCCATCTCCTCCGCCGCCGCCGCCGAGCCACCTTCGGAGCCCGTGAGGAGGACGACGGCGATTCCCTCGGTCTCGGGATCGGTCTTCAGCCGCCGGCAGAGCTCGAGACCGCTCATGCCCGGCATGCGCACGTCGAGCACGATCGCGTCCGGCCGACGGTCGCGGATCGCCTCGAGGGCGGCCACGGCGCTCCCTGCCTCCTCCACGTCGATGTCGACCACCTCGAACGTGGTCCGGAGCAGAGCCCGGAGGGCGTCGTCGTCGTCAACCAGTAGCAGGCGCAACTGCGGCTTCCATCTCTTCGTCGGCCCCCGCTATATCGGTTCGGGGCTCCTAACCCTTTAGAGCTAGGTCCCAGGGCCCTTCTTGCCTCTTGTTAGTCGTAAGCGTAGAAGCCGCGGCCGCTCTTGCGGCCGAGGCGGCCCGCGGCGACGTGCTCACGCAGGAGCGGGCAGGGCTCGTACTTGGGATCGCCGAGGCCCCGGTGGAGCACCTCCATGATCGCCACGCACGTGTCGAGCCCGATGAGGTCGGCCAGCGCGAGCGGGCCCATCGGATGGTTGAAGCCGAGCCTGGCGATGGTGTCGATCGCCTCCGCCTCGGCCACGCCGTCCTGGAGCGCGTAGGCCGCCTCGTTGACGAGCGGCATTAGGATCCGGTTCGAGACGAAGCCCGGAAAATCGTTCACCTCGGCGGGCGTCTTCCCGAGCTCCTCGGCGAGCGCCACGATCGCATGGACCGTCTCCGCCGAGGTCTCGGGCCCGCGCACGACCTCGACGAGCGCCATGACGGGCACCGGGTTGAAGAAGTGCATTCCGATCACGCGGTCGGGCCGGCCGGTGGCCGCCGCAAGGGACGCGATCGGGATCGAGGAGGTGTTGGACGCGAGGACGGCGCCTTCGGGAAGTACCTCGTCGGCCCGGCGGAAGACGCCCTCTTTCACGCCGGCGTCCTCGACGACCGCCTCCACCATGAGGTCGGCGCCGGCGAGGTCGTCGACGGGCTCGACACGCCCCAGGACGTCGTCCGGATCGACGTCCTGTCCCTTGCTCGCGAGCCGCTCGAGGCTCTTGCGCATGACGCCGAGCCCGCGCTCCGCGGCGCCCGGAGCGGCGTCGTGCAGGAGGACGCGCCGCCCCGAGGCGGCGAACACCTGCGCGATGCCGCCGCCCATCTGGCCTGCGCCGACCACGAGAACGCGCTCGAAGCTCACCCGGCGGAGAGCCTAGCCCGAGCGGCCGAGGACGGCGCGCAGAAGCTGGAGGACGCCCACGCTCTCGCCTTCCTCAGCGTCCTTGCGCAGGAGCTCGTCGAGCTGGGCGCCGACGATGAAGATCGTGGCCGACGTGAACACGTACGCGGTGAGGACGAGGAAGACCGTGAGGCTCCCGATCGCAGTCTCGAAGTCGGCGACCGAGGTCACGTAGAGGCGGAAGAGGAGCGAGGCCACGATCCAGCTCCCGATCACGAGCACCGAGCCGGCGCTCGCCCACTTCGCTTGCGGGCGCTCGGCCGGGGCGTAGCGGAAGAGCAGACCCACGGCGAGCCCCAACAGCGTCACGCCCACAACCCAGCGGCCGATGCCGATGACGACGTCCAGGGCTCCGTCCGCGACCTTCGGCCCCGCGAGCACGACCAGCGCGGCGCCGATCACGCAGAGGCCGACGGCGGCGGCCAGCCAGACCTTGACGAGGAGCCGGCTGCGACCCGAGCGCCGCTCCTCGACATCGTGGATCCGGTTCAGGGCCGACATCACGGCCCCGACCGCCCAGATCAGATCCCAGAGGAGGAGCACAGCCGCGAAGGCGATCAGGCCGGCGGTGCCTTCCGAGAGGATCCGCTCGACCGAGTAGTCGATGCCCTGGAAGACCGGCGGCGTGACCCGGCCCTCGATCGCCGGTGCGATCGTGTCGGTCCAGACGTCCTTCAGGCCGAGCGCGCCGAGGAGACCGAGGCCGAGCAGCGTGAGCGGCACGAGCGCGACGAGCGCGCGGAACGCGATCGCCGACGAGTACGTGAGGAGGTCCCGCTCGCGGAGCTCGCCGGCCAGGAGACGGGTGAGCTCCCGCAGGCGGGCCAGCCTGGTCCGGGTCGTGCGGCTCTCGGCCACGCGGTCTTCTACCCGCGCGGACCGCCTTTAGGCGCCTCAGCAGCCGACGAAGGTGGCCGGAACGGGGAGGATCTCCTGCGGCTGCGTCGCGTCCACGAAGATGCCGAGGGAGCCGCTCGCGTCGCCGCTCCGCCCGTCGGCCGCCTCGAATCGCGCAAAGACCTCGAGCTCGTACTGGCCGGCGGGGAGGTCGACGCGCCAGCGAGGCTCGGCGCCCGGCTCGAGCTCCAGCTCGGCCAAGGTCGTGTCCTCGCAGTCGGGAAGCGGCCTCACGCCGACGCTCCCCTCGCTCACGGAGGCGCCGCGAAGGCGGATGACGATCTCCTCACCCGACCGGACGAGGCTCAGCTCCTCCGGCTTCAGGTCGCTCGTGTCGACGCAAACGGCCGAGCCGGTCACGGAGACGCAGCTCGACTCGGCGACGGCGACCTGCGTCCCCGCGGCGCTTTCGAGCACGATCGCCCGCGGCTTCGTCCTTCCCGCCTCCCCAGAGGGCGACGGGGGCTCGCTCTCAGCCGGCGGCGATGTCGTCGCCGACCCGCCCGCGCCTCGCTCCTCGACCCCGCAGCCGGCCAGGGCCAGGAGTACGACGATCAGCGCGGCGAAGGGCATCTCAGCGTCTTAGACGCCGGGCGGAGCGCGGGAGTTCCCGCACCTCGAAAGGAGTGGCCTCGCGCACCCCCTCGAAACAGCGGCCGGCGACATGTCCCGAACGGACACGTCAGGGTCTGACCCCGGCATGCCCGTCGGGGACACGTCCAAGAACGCTGGACCGACGCGGGTGCTGGCTTCCGCTCCCTTTCCGCTGGGCTGCCCGGCTCGCACGCAAGCGCTCCGGGGTGAGCAGGTCGCCGTCCTCCGGCCAGGGCTTGTTCAGGAGGCCGTTCGCCTCTTCCAACGCTTTCCGTGACCCCAGTGGCCGAATACAAGACGGCCCCGGTCGCTCGCCGCAGGAGCGCCCAGGGCCAGGTGAAGAGGTTTCCACCCAGCGTGATCGGAAAACACACAGAGCCTGGCCTGGCGTGGGAGGGGGCGCCGGGTCTGGCCGCAGGCTCTGGCGCCTCCTCCCACGCAGCTGATGGGGGCAGGCTCCGTGGGCGCTTCGAACAGTCGACCAAAGCTTCCAACGCCGAGACAGGTCTGTTGCCGACACGCCCGGGTCTGGCCCCGGACACGTCCTTTGGCAACGCGTCCGCCTGGCAACGCGTCCGCGGCCGGATCCGGCGCCCCTACACCTCGATGAGGAGGGCGTCGCCCTGGCCCCCGCCGGAGCAGATGGCCGCGAGGCCGAGCCCGCCGCCGTTCCTGCGCAGCTCGTAGATCATCGTCCCGAGAATCCGTGCGCCCGAGGCGCCGATCGGGTGGCCCAGCGCGACCGCGCCGCCGTTCACGTTCACGCGCTCCGGGTCGGCGCCCAGCATCTTGGCCGAGTTGAGGACGACGGAGGAGAAGGCCTCGTTGAGCTCGACCCGCTCCACGTCCTCGATCGTCTTGCCCGCCTTCTCGAGGGCACGCGCGCCCGCCTTCGCCGGCGTGCGGGCGAGGTAGGCGAAGTCGTCGGCGACATAAGCCTGGGAGACGATCGTCGCCAGCGGCTCGAGGCCCCGCTTGCGCGCGAACTCCTCGCTCGTGATCACGAGCGCCCCGGCCCCGTCGTTGACGCCGGGCGCATTCCCGGCCGTCGTCGTGCCCTCCGGGTCGAAGACGGGCTTCAGGCGCGAGAGCTTCTCGAGCGACGTGTCTCGCCGCGGGCCCTCGTCCACCTTCAGGTCGCCGACCTGGACGATCTCCTCCTCGAAGAGCCCCTCGTCGATCGCGTTCACGGCCCGCTCGTGCGAGCGCAGCGCCCAGCCGTCCTGCTCCTCGCGGGAGATACCGAGCTCGCGAGAGACGAAGGAGGCCTGCTCGACCATGTGCTTCTTGTCGAACGACGACGTGAGCCCGTCGTGGATCATCGAGTCGATGACCGTCGCGTCGCCGAGCCGGTAGCCGAAGCGGGCTCCCTTGAGGAGATAGGGCGCGTTCGACATCGACTCCATGCCGCCCGCGACGATCACGCTGTGGTCGCCCGAGCGGATCATCTGGTCGGCCATCTCGACCGCGCGGATGCTGGAGGCGCAAACCTTGTTGATCGTGTCCGCCGGAGTCTCCTTGGGAAGGCCGGCGCCGACGGCGGCCTGGCGCGCGGGGGCCTGGCCCGCGCCCCCCTGGAGCACCTGACCCATGATCACGTACTCGACCTCCTCGTTCGCGACGTCCACGCGGTCGAGCGCTGCACGGATGGCCACCGCGCCGAGCTCAGGCGCTTGGTGGTCGCGCAGGCCGCCGCCGAGCTTGCCGAAGGGAGTGCGAACGGCGGAGACGATGACGGAGCGGCTCACGCCGTGAGCGTAGCAACGGGCGCGCGGCTCTCAGCCCCGCCGCCGGCCCTCCCAGGCCTCCACCATGGCCACGCGCTCGGCGAGCGTCGGATGGGTCTCCATGAGGACGTACGACCACGTCGGCGGGCTCGGGTCGGCGAGCGCCGTCGTCCCGAAGCGGCGGAAGAGAGCCCGCGCCGCCTCGGGGTCGCGGGTCGTCTCGAGCGCGATCCAGTCGGCTTCCGCCTCGAGATGACGGGTGAAGGCGTTCTGCAACGGCAGTGCGAGGAGCGACAGCCCGACGAGGACGAAGAGCGCGAGCGGCACGGACTCGGCCTTCCGCATGCCGCCGCGACGCCGGGTCGCGCGGGCGATGAGGAAGGCGCCCGGGAAGGCGAAGAGCGCGTACCAGCCGACGAGCTTCCAGATGTGGTCCCGGGACACGTGCCCGAGCTCGTGCGCGAGGACGACGCGGATCTCCTCGTCCCCGAAGCGGCCGTCCAGGAGCGTGTCCCAGAGGATCACGCGCTGGCTCGGCCCGAAACCCGCCGCGAGCGCGTTCGGGGCGGTCGTGAACTCCCGCACCTCCTGCACGCGCACCGGCGGGGCCTCCCCGAGTCCCTGCTCGCGCGCGAACCCCTCCGCGTCGGCCAGGAGCTCGGAGTCGCGAAGCGGGATCTGGTTCGGGAGCATGTACGGGAGCACGAAGGAGAAGAGCACCGTGAGACCGACGAACACCGCCCCGCCGGGGATCCACCAGTGGTTCGGGAGCGGCCCGGCCAGCCCCATGACGATGAGGATGGCGAGGCAGACGAAGAGGAAGGCGCCGCCGAGGCCGACCCAGCTCTCGAAGATCCACGTCCCGTAGTCCTGCTCGGAGACGTCGTGGCGGCGCTCCCACCAGAGCCCCACGAGGCCGAAGGGGAGCTGCGCGAGCCAGAGGAGCGCGAACCCGAGCATGGCGAGGAGCATGCCCGTGCCGATGCGCCCCGCCGCCGACTCGCGCGTGAAGCGGTGGCCGTACCGGGCGTAGAGGCCGAACACCAGGAGGACGGTCAACTCGGCCAGCAGGAAGTCGAGGCGGAGGAAGCGCTCGTACTCGCGCGCCTCGTCGAGCTCCGCGGCCCCCAGGAGAGCGCGGGCTTCCACGTCGGGAAGGTCGAGCCCGGAGGGAACGTCGGTTTGCCAGAGCAGGTAGAAGCCGGCCGCCCAGACGGCGGCGAGGATGACGAGCAGGAGCGCGAGCGGGAGCCGCCTGGCTATGCGGCGGCGACCTCCGGCTCCACGGCGTCGGCGGGCTCGGGCGGGCTCCATTCCCAGGGCCCCGTATAGGGGTAGCGGTCGGTCAGCAGGTAGAGGTAGGCGTGCGCCTGGGCGTTGTAGCGGATCGCGTACGCCCCGAGGTTTCGGAGCCCCTGAGGCATCCGGCCCGTCACGAGCCCGGCGAACCAGCCGAGCAGCCCGACGGTGACGAGGACGGAGCCCAGCCCGCCCGCGACGACCCATGCCGGGATCGCGAGGAAGAGCCGGAAGAGCGTGATCCAGCGGCTCTGCCGGGCGGGCGGGTCGACCTCGAGGTCGACGGGGTACGTGCCTGCGGTTCCCGTGAACCCTGGGAACGGGTTCGCGACGATGAAGACGTACGCGGAGATGTGCGTCCCGTACCGGATGTAGGCGGCGAGGAAGCGGTGGAGGCCGGCGGGCAACCGCCCCGCCGCGAGCGTCACGAACCAGCCGACGAGGACAGCGAAGAACGCGGCGATCGACCAGAGGAGAAACCAGACGAGGTGCGGGAGGAAGAGGAGGAGCCGGAAGAGGATCGTGAGCCGCGAACGGCGCAGATCGTCGTCGACCGCGATCCGAATCGTCTGGGGCTGCGGCGGCGGGCTCGCCGGGGGCTCGGCCGGGTCGCTCGAGGGGTAACGGTCGGTCAGGAGCAGCAGGTACCCCCACGTTTGGGCGCCGTAGCGAAGCGCGTACGCCTGGAAGTCGCGGAAGCCCTGCGGCATGCGCCCGAGCGCCAGGCACGCGAACCACGCCAGGAACGCGACCAGGATCAGCACCCCGCCGCCGCTGACGTCGAACCACGTGGGCGCGTCCGCCTCGCGACCGTCGCTCCTCGCGCTGCCGCCTCCACCTCCTCCCGGGCCGCCGACGAGCGCGCTCGTGAGGATCAACGCCGGGATCACGAGCACGATCCGGAAGCCGGTCTTCCAGCGGCTCTGGCGCTCGGGCGGGTCGATCTCGACGTCGACGGGATAGCGGCCGGCCTCGCCGACGAAGCCGGGGAAGGGATTCGCGGCGAGGGAGAGATAGGCGTAGACGTGCGTCGCGTAGCGGACGTAGGCGGCGAGGAAGCCGTGGAGCGCCTGCGGTGAGCGACCGAGCGCAAGCGTGGCGAACCAGCTGACGAGGACGGCCACGAAGGCGGCGACCGTCCAGAGCAGGAGCCAGATCAGGTGCGGGATGGCGAGCAGGAGCCTGAAGAAGACCGTGAGCCGCGAGCGCTGGAGGTCGTCGGCCACGACAACGCGAATCGGATGCCTTTCCATCAGCCGCATTATCAGGGAGCCGGGGGACGGCGTCGGGCGCCGACCCCTCACGCACTCGGGGAGCTCGGCGAGGAGGCACTCGACGCCGCCGGCGACGTCTTCGAGGCCTTCGAGGACCTCGCCGAGGCCGCCTGGGACGGGGCGACGGACATCGTCGAGGACGGCATCGACGCGATCGCCGCCGCAGCCGAGGACGCCTGGGAGGAGATCGCGGAGGCAGCCGAGGAGGCGTGGGAATCCGTCTCCGAAGCGGCCGAGGACGCATGGGACGCGATCTCCGAAGCCGTGGAGGAGGTCTGGGAAGACGCCTTGGCCGCCGTCGAGCGGGCCTGGGAGGCGACGGTGGATGCCGTCGAGGTCGCCTACGAGGGCGCGACGAGGGCGTACGAATGGGCGCTCGCCACCATCGAACGCACTCTCCTGTGGCTCGGCGACCTCATCGAGGGCGCCATCCACGCCATCGCCATGCTGGGCGCCTGCCTGGCCGGGATCATCGTCCACAACCTCGCCGAAGCCGACAACGTCCTCCTGAACTTCGGGAAGACGCCGAAGAAGCTTCCCGAGAGCTTCCGACCGGAGGCCCGCGCCATCTTCCCCGACGTTCCCCTCGGCGACGTCTTCTTCATCGAGAACGCCTCGCTCTCCGCCAACCACTTCAGCGAGCAGGCGGCCGCCGTGACCTTCATGAACCCCGAGGTCGCGGGCATCAACCTCGGCTACATGATCTACCTGGCCGGCACCTTCGACAAGACCGTCACGAGCAACCGCGGCCTCATGGTGCACGAGCTGGTTCACGTCGACCAGTACCGCCGGTTCCGCTTCGAGGACGCCTTCGCCTGCGCCTACGGCGTCGGCTTCGCGGACGCCGGCTTCTCGTACGAGAAGAACCCGCTGGAAGACCAGGCGTTCCAGGTGCAGCGGGCGTACATGGCGGCGTAGGACGGGTTGACACCCCCGGCCGGAGTCCCCTACGCTCCGAGGAGCGTGACATCTTCCGTCCGCACCTGGTGGGCCTGGCGCCGCGAGCGGAGCGGGAGCGTCGCCTGCTGACCTAGAGGCCCGAAACAGCCCGTTCCGCCCGGAGACCCCGTCGAGGGTCTTTTTTCTTGCCATGACGATCGCAACCGACATCCACGCCGACCTCATCACCCCCCTCGGGGCGTATCTCCGGCTGCGCGAGGATGCGGGCGCGGCCTTCCTGCTCGAGTCGGTCGAGAAAGGCCGCCTCGGACGGTACAGCCTCGTCGGCTCGGGCACTCGTCTCGTCCCGTTCGAGGACGCCGAGCGGGAGCTCGCCGCCGGCAACCCGGTGGTCGGCTACCTCGGTTACGACCACGTCGCGCAGCTCGAGCCCAGCGTGCAGCTGCCCAACGTCGGGCCCGATCTCCCGGAGAGCCGCTTCGTCGTCGCCGACGTGGTCCTCCGCTTCGACCACGCCACGAACGTCGCCGAGGTCATCTGCGGCGAGCGCGATGCGATTGCCGCAGTCCTCGAGCGACCCGCACCCGCGCCGCTCGAGCGGCCGGCCAAGGCCGGCCGGACGCGCCGCTTCCCGGATCGCGCGACGTACGAGGCGGGCGTCCGGCGCGCGCAGGAGCACATCCGGGCCGGCGACGCGTTCCAGATCGTCCTTTCCCAGCGAGCAGAGCGACCGACGGACGTCTCTGCCCTCGCGCTCTACCGGTCGCTCCGCCGCGTCAACCCGTCGCCTTACCACTTCCTCCTCGAGCTGGGAGACCTGGCGCTCGTCGGCTCCTCGCCGGAGACGCTCGTGAAGCTCGACGGAGGCCGCGCCAGCGTCAACCCGATCGCCGGGACGACCGCGCCGGGGGACGGCGACGCCGAGCACCTGCTCGCCTCCGCGAAGGACCGGGCCGAGCACATCATGCTCGTCGACCTCGGCCGCAACGACCTCTCGCGCGTCTGCCGTCCGGGCACGGTCCGCGTCGGCCGTTTCCTCGAGGCGGAGCGGTACTCGCACGTGACGCACCTCGTCTCCGAGGTCGCCGGCGAGCTGCTCCCGCAGCACGGCCCTTTCGACCTCCTGCGCGCGTGCTTCCCGGCCGGTACGGTCTCGGGAGCGCCGAAGGTGCGGGCGATGCAGATCATCTCCGAGCTCGAGGGCTACCGTCGCGGCCCGTACGCGGGCGCGGTCGGCTACGCCCTTCCGGGAGGGACATTCGACACGTGCATCGCCATCCGCACCGTCGTCCTCGCGGACGGCCTCGCCCGACTCCAGGCGGGAGCCGGCATCGTGGCCGACTCCGATCCGGCGGCCGAGCACGAGGAGTGCCTGCGCAAGCTCGCGGCGCTCGAGAAGGCCCTCGAGGAAGGCATGCGCGCGTGATCCTCCTTATCGACAACTACGACTCGTTTACGTACAACCTGGCACACCTTTTTCAGGAGCGGGGCGCCGAGGTGACCGTGATCCGGAACGACGCGATCGACGCGGAGGGCGCCGAGCTCCTGGCCCCGAGCCACCTCGTCGTCTCGCCCGGTCCAGGGCGTCCGGCAAACTCGGGCGCGACGCTCGAGATCGTGAAACGGCTCGGGCAGCGTGTGCCGACGCTCGGCGTCTGCCTGGGGCATCAGGCGATCGTGGAGGCCTTCGGCGGCGAGATTGGTCAGGCGCAGCGGCTCCTCCACGGAAAGGCCAGCGCGGTCGCCCACGACGGTCAGGGCCTCTTCGCAGGGCTCCCGGACCCGCTCGAGGCGGGGCGCTACCACTCGCTCGCAGCGACGCGGGTGCCCGACTGCCTCGACGTGTGCGCGACGACCGAGGACGGCGAGGTGATGGGCGTGCGGCACCGCGAGCTGCCGATCGACGGCATCCAGTTCCACCCCGAGTCGGTGCTGACGCCGGACGGGCCGGCGCTGGCGAGGAACTTCCTCGAGGGGCGGCGGTGATCCAGGAGGCGCTCGCGCGCCTGCTCGAGGGCCGTGACCTCTCGCGCGACGATGCACGGGAGGTCATGGAGCAGGTGATGCGCGGCGAGGCGACGGCGGCCCAGATCGGAGGCTTCCTCGTCGCCCTGCGGGTCAAGGGAGAGACCGCCGACGAGATCGCCGGCTGCGCCGAGGCGATGCGGGCGCACGTCCTCGCCGTCCGCCCACGCCGCGACGACCTGGTGGACACCGCCGGCACGGGGGGCGACGGCGCGCGCACGTTCAACATCTCCACGGCGGCGGCGCTGGTGGCCGCCGCCGCGGGGGCCGGCGTGGCCAAGCACGGGAACCGCGCCATCTCGTCGGCATCCGGGTCGGCCGACGTCCTCGAGGCGCTCGGGTTCGACCTCGAGCAGCCGCCCGAGCGAATCGAGCGCTCCATCGACGAGCTCGGCTTCGGCTTCCTCTTCGCCCCCTCCCACCACCCGGCCATGCGCCATGCGGCGCCGGTGCGGCGCGAGCTGGCGGCGCGGACGGTCTTCAACGTGCTCGGGCCGCTGACGAACCCGGCCGGGGCCCGCGCCCAGGTGGTCGGCGTGTACGCTCCCGAGCTCGTCCCCACGATCGCCGACGTGCTCGCCCGCCTCGGCGCGCGCCATGCGTTCGTCGTCCACGGCGCCGGCGGCGTCGACGAGCTCTCCCCTGCGGGGCCGAACCTCGTCTGCGAGGTGAGGGACGGGCGGGTGGAGCGGCGCGAGATCGACCCGAGGGACTTCGGCGTGCCTCGCTGCCGCCCGGGCGACCTCCGCGGCGGGAGCCCGGAGGACAACGCCGCCGTCGTGCGCGCGATCTTCGAGGGAGCGCGCGGCCCCAAGCGCGAGGCCGTGCTCCTGAACGCGGCGGGGGCGATCGCCGCGGGCGGCGGCGCCCGCGACCTTGCGGAGGGCTACCGGCTGGCGGCCGAGGCCGTCGACTCCAGCGCCGCCGGCGAGCGCCTGGACGCGCTGATCGGGTTCTCCCGCGAAAGGGCCGTGGCCTGATGGGCCACGGCCGGGGCCTGGCCCCAGACATGTCCGTTGGGGAGAGGTAGCGTAGTGGGCCGCTTCCGTGATGCGCTCGCGGCCCCTGGGCTCTCCGCGATCGCCGAGGTGAAGCGGCGCTCGCCGTCGGCAGGCGACCTGCGGCCGGACGCCGATCCGGCTCGGCTCGCGCGGGAGTTCGAGGCGAGCGGGGCAGCGGCGGTCTCCATCCTCGTGGACGAGCGCTTCGGCGGCGCGCTCGCCGACCTCCGGGCCGCCCGCGCCGCCGCCACGTTGCCGCTTCTGGCGAAAGGATTCTTCAGCACGCGGGAACACCTCCAGCAAGCGCGTGCGAGCGGCGCCGACGCCGTCCTGCTGCTTCTCCGCGACCTCGATGACCCGGCGACGATCGGGCTCTTGCGCACGGCGCAAGAGCTCGAGCTGGACGCGCTCGTCGAGGCCCACGACGCCGAGGAGCTCGAGCGCGCGGTCGCGCTCGGCGCCGAAGTGATCGGCGTGAACGCACGCGACCTCGGCACGTTCGAGATCGACCGCCGCGCCCAGCTCGAGCTCGTCGCCTGCGCGCCACGCGACCGCGTCGTCGTCGCGGAGAGCGCGATTGCAAACCGCGCGCAGGGTGCGGAGGCGGAGCTCGCCGGCGCGGACGCGATCCTCGTCGGCTCCGCGCTCATGCGTGCGCCCGACCCGGCGGCGAAGCTCCAGGAGCTGCTCGCGCGCCCGCTCGTGAAGGTCTGCGGGCTCACGCGGACGGAGGACGTGGCCGCCGCGGCCGAGGCGGGCGCCGATCTGGCCGGCTTCGTCCTCGCCGAGAGCCCGCGCCGTGCCGAGGCTCCGCTTCCGGTGCCCGAGACGATGCTCTCGGTCGGCGTCTTCGTCGGAGAGGTGGAGGACGTGGGCACCCACCTCGTCCAGCTCTACCCCGAGGAGGACGGCCACCGCGCTCGTGACGGCACGCTTCTGCGCCGCGGCGAGGCCGTCGCCCGCGTGCTCGACCTCCCCTGGGAGAGGGCCGACCCGGCCCACTGGGAGCGCGCGTCGCAGGTCGGGGGACGCGTCCTCCTCGCCGGCGGGCTCGGGCCCGACAACGTCCGCGCCGCGATCGAGGCCGTGCGCCCCTGGTGCGTCGACGCGAGCCGGAGCCTCGAGGCGGAGCCGGGGATCAAGGACCATGCGCGCGTGCGCTCGTTCGTGGAGGCCGCGCGGTGAAGATCGCCGACGTCGGGTTCTTCGGCCCCTACGGCGGCCGCTACGTCCCGGAGACGCTCATGCCCGCGCTGGACGAGCTCGAACGCGGCTGGGCCGAGATTCGCCGATCCGCGAGCTTCGCTGGCGTCCTGGAGGACTTGCAGCGGGCATACGTGGGACGACCGACTCCGCTCTACCTCGCCGAACGCCTCAGCCAAGACAGGCGGATCTACCTCAAGCGTGAGGACCTCTGCCACACCGGCGCCCACAAGATCAACAACGCGCTCGGGCAGACGCTCGTCGCCCGCCACCTCGGGAAGCGGCGCATCGTCGCCGAGACCGGCGCCGGCCAGCACGGCGTCGCCTCGGCCACCGTCTGCGCGCGCTTCGGGCTCGAATGCGTCGTCTACATGGGCGCCGAGGACATGGAGCGGCAGAGACCGAACGTCGAGCGCATGAGCCTGCTCGGCGCCGAGGTGCGCCCCGTCGAGTTCGGAACGAGGACGCTCAAGGAGGCCACGAGCGAAGCGATCCGCGACTGGATCACCAACGTCGAGACGACCCACTACCTGATCGGCTCCTGCGTCGGGCCCCATCCCTACCCCGAGATCGTGCGCGAGCTCCAGGCGGTCATCGGCCACGAGGCCCGCGGGCAGATCCTGGACGCGGAGGGGCGCCTCCCGGACGCGGTCGTCGCCTGCGTCGGCGGCGGCTCGAACGCGATCGGGCTCTTCGCAGGCTTCGTCGAGGACGACGACGTTCGCCTCGTCGGCGTGGAGGCGGCCGGTGCGGCCAGCCTCGGCGCGGGGCGCGCGGGCGTCCTGCACGGCGCCCGCTCCTCGATCCTGGCCGACGAGGACGGGCAGATCGCCGACGCGCATTCGATCTCCGCCGGGCTCGACTACCCGGGCGTCGGCCCGGAGCACGCCTTCCTGCGGGACTCCGGCCGGGCCGAGTACGTAGCCGCGACGGACGAGGAGGCGCTCGTCGCCTTCCACCTCCTCACCGAGCGGGAGGGAATCATCCCGGCGCTCGAGCCCGCCCACGCCCTCGCCCGCGCCCTCGACCTCGACGCGGAACTCGTCCTCGTGGGCCTCTCGGGCCGGGGCGACAAGGACCTCGGCGTCGTGCTCGCGCGTGAGTAAGCGCCTCTCCATCTACCTGATGGCCGATCCAGAGACCCCCGCGCTCGCGGAGGCCGCGGTCGCGGGCGGGGCGGATCTCCTCGAGATCGGCTTCCCCTTCTCGGACCCCCTCGCCGACGGGCCCGTCATCCGCCTCGCAGGCGAGCGGGCGCTCGCCCGCGGGATGCGCACTCGCGCCTGCCTCGAGTGCCTGGCGGAGATCCGCGCCCGCGTCGACGTGCCGCTGATTCCGATGACCTACGCCTCCATCCTCGAGGCCTACGGCTACGAGCGCTTCCGCGCGGATGCCGAGGCCTCCGGGGCGACGAGCCTCATCGTCGCCGACCTGCCGGTCGAGGCAGCACCCGAGCTCCGGCGCGTCCACCTCGTAGCCCCCACGACGCTCTCCGAGCGCATCCGCCTCGCAGCCGAGCGAACGGACGGCTGGCTCTACCTCGTCTCCGTGACCGGGACGACAGGGGTGCGCGAAGGGATCTCCGCGCAGCTGGCCGGCCTCGTCGAGCGGGCGCGCGCCGTGACGGACGCTCCCCTCCTCGCCGGCTTCGGCATCTCGACGCCCGAGCAGGCGGCGGAGGCGGCCTCCCTCGCGGACGGCGTCGTCGTCGGGAGCCGCGCGATCCAGGTGGCCGAGGAGGGCGGCCCGGAGGCGCTGCGCGACTACGTCGCGTCGCTCCGGGCCGCCCTCGACGGCATTACGTCAGAGCCCTACTCCTCGTATTCGGGACAGAAGGGCACCGTCTCGTAGACGTTCTTCGTGTCGTGCTGGACGGCGCGGAGCGCGTCGACGCGTCCGTGACCGAAGCACTCGTCGTAGCCCCTCTCGCCGATGTCGACGGCCGTGCCCTGTAGGTGGGCCTCGACCTTCGTCGGAGACAGGACGACGTCGCCGTCCTTGTCGAGCCGACCGTACTGGCTGACGATGAGCGCCGCGACACCCGCCGCATGCGGCGAGGCCATCGACGTCCCCTGGATGCACGCCCACGTGTTGTTCGGGAACGTGTTCGGCACGGTCGTAGGACAGGGGCCGGGCGCGGGGTAGGGGCTCCCGGAGTTCCCGCCAGGCGCACCGACATCCGTCGCCCCGACACCGTAGTTGGAGTACGAGGCCTTCTCGCTCCCGGGCCCCGTCGACATCGTGCCGATGACGCCCTGCGTCTCTGCAGGCACGACCTCGCACGCGTTCGTGTACGGCTCCGGCGGATGGGCCAGGTCGTTGTCCGAGTTACCCAGCGCAGCCACCGGCACGACACCCTGCTGCCGGGCGTACTGGATCGCCCGCTCGTTCATCTGGCGGAACGTCCGCTGCACCGGGTCGTTCATGCACTTGAACTCCGTCGATTCGAGGAACATGTCGTCGTCGACGAAGAAGCTCATGTTCATGACCTCGAGCTTCGCGTCGCCCGCGTACGTGATCCCGGCGGCCGTCGAGCTCGCGTAGCAGTAGCCGAGCGCGTCGCAGACCTTGACCGGGATGAGCTCCACGTTCGGAGCGACCCCGACGACGCCGACGCCGTTCGCCTGCGCGCCGACGATGCCGGCCACGTGCGTCCCGTGGAAGTTGTTGTCCTCGCACGGGTTCGGGGTACCCACGCCGGGCCCGACCGGGATGAAGTCCCGGCCCTTTGCGCAGTTGACGTTCGACGGGCCTCCGACGACGCCGTTGTCGGTGAAGTCGATGTGGTCGCCGTCGATCCCCGTGTCCAGGATGCCGACCTCGACGAGGCGCGAGCCGGCCTGGATTGCATGAGCCTCGGCCGTGCGGATCTGCCGCATGTCCCACTGCGCGGGCTCGAGCGGATCCGCGTGAGCTTCGGGACCGCCGCCCGGCACGCCGTCACCCGGATGGCTCAGGATGCCCTCGGCGCCGACGATGGCGTCGAGGCGCGTCGGATACGCCTTCCAGGCGAAGTCCTCCGCCACGTCGGCCACGAGGCTGGACTGCGCAAGAACATCGGCGAAGTTGGCGTTCGCGGACTCGACCACGAGCGCCCCGATCTGGCTGGAGAGATCGATCGTGACCTCGCCGCCTGCCGCGCCGATCAGCTCGGCGAGGTTGCTCCCCTTGGCTCCCGTGAAACCGCCGTTGGCGACGGAGCCCTTGAGGAGGACGTTGTAGCGCTTCACGTCCGCGGTCTCGGCCTCGGCGCTCTGCGGGCGAATCGCGCCCACGACGAGCGCAAGGCCGAGAATCGCGCACGCCAGCACGATGACCTTTCGCAAGGTGAACCCCCCTAATCTCGTTTGCGAGCGGGCATCGTAGCGACCTTCCAGCCGAAAGGCGGGGTGAAAGGTGGCTCAGGGAGCGAGCGTGCGCACGCGCTCGCAGTTCACGGCCGTGTCCCCCGGCCGGAGAACCGCGCGGTCCCGGTCGCCCTCACCGCAGTCGAGCGTGTCGGGGGCGCCGTCGGCGGCGGCCGCGTGTAGGCGGTCGTTGCCCGAGCCCCCGAAGAGCATGTCGGCGCCCGCACCGGCCCAGAGCCAGTCGTTGCCGGGCCCGCCCCGGAGGACGTCGTTGCCGCTGCCGCCCCAGAGGTAGTCGCGGCCCTCACCCCCGTCGAGCGTGTCGTTCCCGCGGTTGCCGAAGAGGAGGTCGCTCCCACCCAGCCCGAGGATGGTGTCGTCACCGGCGAGGCCGAAGATGAAGTCGCGCCGCTCGGTGCCGGTCAGCTCGTCGTTCCCAGGCGTACCGCGGATCCTTTCGCCCCGCGGGCCCTTCCGCGAGGTCGCCCGCACCCGGACGCGCTCGCAGTCGATCGCCACGTCGCCCGCGCGGATGACGGCCCGGTCGAAGCCCGGTCCGCAGTCGACCACGTCCCTGGCACCGTCGTCGCCGCCGGCGTGGAGCACATCGTTGCCGGGACCGCCCTCGAGCACGTCGGCGCCGCGTCCCGCGTGGAGGACGTCCCGACCCGGGCCGCCTTCGAGCGTGTCGCCGCCGGGCCCCCCGAAGAGGAAGTCGCGGCCGTCGTCACCCGAGAGCGTGTCGGCTCCGCGACCGCCGAAGAGGAGGTCGCTGCCGCCGCCGCCGCCGAGCGTGTCGTCTCCGCCCCGGCCGCGGATGACGTCGCGGCGGTCGGTGCCGGTCAGCGTGTCGTCACCCGGAGTGCCCACGATCCGCTTCGCGGACGCCGCCGGCGCGGTCAGAAGCACGACAACGGCGGTCACGAGGAGAAGAAGGACTGTGCGCTTCAAAGCCGTTCCTTTCCGGAGAGGGGTCCCCGCGTGTGCAACTGAACCACGCGCTCGTCAAGAAGCCATGCGGGTTCTGTAAGCGCCGGGTTAACACTTAGGCTACGCCCATGCACACGATCGAGCTGAACGACGGGGAGCTCCGGCTGGTGCGGGCGGCGCTGACGGCGTACCTCGAGGACTTCGGGCACGAGGAGGCGGACGTCCTCCGCGCCGTCAAGGCGGTCCTCGCCAAGCTGCCTCCGCCGTCGTAGCGTCGTGGCCGTCCTGGAGACCCGCGCAGACCGCGCCGCCGAGGCGTACGCCGCCAACCGGGCCTGCATGGAGGAGCTCGTCGGCGAGCTCCGTGAGCGCTCGGCCCAGGTCGCGGCCGGCGGCGGAGAGGCAGCGATCGACAAGCACCGCGCGCGGGGGAAGCTCCTCGCCCGCGAGCGGATCGAGCGTCTGCTCGACCCGGGCTCCGCCTTCCTCGAGCTGAACGCACTCGCCGCCTGGGAGGTCTACGGCGGCGACGCGCCCGCCGCCGGCATCGTGACCGGGATCGGCGTGGTCGAAGGCGTCGAGTGCGTGATCGTGGCGAACGACGCGACCGTGAAGGGCGGCACGTACTACCCCCTCACGGTGAAGAAGCACCTGCGCGCCCAGGAAGTCGCGGAGCAGAACGGCCTGCCGTGCCTCTACCTCGTCGACTCAGGCGGCGCCTTCCTGCCCATGCAGGACGAGGTCTTCCCCGACCGCGACCACTTCGGGCGCATCTTCTTCAACCAGGCGCGCATGTCTGCGAAGGCCATCCCTCAGATCGCGGTGGTCATGGGCTCCTGCACGGCCGGCGGCGCCTACGTGCCCGCCATGAGCGACGAGACGGTGATCGTGCGCGGGACAGGCACGATCTTCCTCGGCGGGCCGCCGCTCGTGAAGGCCGCGACGGGCGAGGAGGTCACCGCGGAGGAGCTCGGAGGCGCCGACGTCCATTCCCGGATCTCCGGCGTCACCGACCATTACGCAGTCAGCGACGAGCACGCGCTCGCGCTCGCGCGCCAGATCGTCGCCAACCTCGACCGGCGCAAGCCCGAGCCGCCCTGGGACGTCGTGCCTCCGGAAGAGCCGCTCTACGACCCGGAGGAGCTCTACGGCATCGTTCCCGAGGACTACTCGCGCGGGTACGACGTCCGCGAGGTTCTCGCCCGCCTTGTCGACGGAAGCCGCTTGCACGAGTTCAAGGCCCTCTACGGCGAGACGCTCGTCTGCGGCTTCGCCCGCATCGAGGGCTACCCGGTGGCCATCCTCGCCAACAACGGCGTCCTCTTCTCCGAAAGCGCGCTCAAGGGCGCCCACTTCGTCCAGCTCGCCTGCAAGCGGCGAATCCCGCTCGTCTTCCTCCAGAACATCACCGGCTTCATTGTCGGCAAGGAGTACGAGGCGGGCGGCATCGCCAAGGACGGCGCCAAGCTGGTGACGGCGGTCGCCTGCGCCCAGGTGCCGAAGTTCACCATCATCGTGGGCGGGTCGTTCGGGGCCGGGAACTACGGGATGTGCGGACGCGCGTACGCGCCGCGCCAGCTCTGGATGTGGCCGAACGCGCGAATCAGCGTGATGGGCGGCGAGCAGGCGGCCACCGTGCTCTCGACGGTCGGTCGCGCCGACCCGGACGAGATCCGCGCCAAGTACGAGCGCGAGGGGAGCCCCTACTACTCCACGGCCCGCCTCTGGGACGACGGCATCATCGACCCGCTCGACACGCGCAGGGTGCTGGCGCTCGGGCTCTCCGCGAGCCTCAACGCGCCCATTCCCGAGACGACCTTCGGCGTCTTCCGAATGTAGCTAGGGCTACGGGAGCAAATCTTCCGCGGCCGGAAGCGGCGGCAGCTCGGGCTCGGGGAGCGCGGACAGCTCGGCCGCCGGGGAGCTGGGCTCGGAAGCCGACGGGAGAGTCAAGGTCGGAACGCTGAGCTTCGGGACGTCCACGGGGGGAAGCTCGGTCTGCGGCAGAGTGAGGTCGGAGAGCGCTCCGACGAGCCCGGCCACCCCGTCCTCGGCGACCGGCGCGGCGCGCTCGCGCTCACGCGTCTTGCGTGCGCCGGCGGGGGCGGCCGCAGCCGGCTTCGGCTTCTTCGCCACAGGCTTGGCGGGCGCGGCGGGCCGCGCCGCCGACGCATCGGCGACGAGGGTCACGACCGCGGGCAGCGTCGGCTCGGGTGCGCGATCTGCGCCCGGGAGCGGCACGGCGCCCGCCGAGACCACGGCACCGGTACCGATGACGACGGCGCCTGCGGCTCCCGCCGCCTTGGCCGTGACCACGCGCCGGCCGAGCCAGGCGGCGACGGAGCCGAAGGCATCCGAGAGGGCGACGGGGAGCGGCCAGAGAACGACGCCGCCGACGCGCACGACCGCCTGCTCCTCCTCGCCCGCGGCCAGCTCCTCGCGCAGGGCGCGCCGGGAGCGAAAGAGCAGCGTCTCGACCGCGGACACCGAGAGCCCGAGCGTCCCGGCGATCTCGGCGTACGAGAGTCCTCCGATCTCGCGTAGGACGATGACGGCCCGCTGGTTCGGCCGCAGGCGCCGGAGCGCCTCACGGATCTCCGCCGCCGAGGGCGCCTCGGGCTCCGGGGCAACGAGCCCGTCCGGGTCGAGCTCGACCTCGTGCGGGCGCGCAGCCCGGGAGCGGAACCGGCGGCGGGTCACGTTCTGGGCGATCGTGAACAGCCACGCGCGCGGCTTCTCCGGCTCGGTGCCCCGCTGGAGCGCGCAGTAGGCGTTGAGGAAGGCCGCCTGCGTGACGTCCTCGGCGTCGTCGGGGTTGCGGAGGTCGCGGAGGACGAAGCGGTAGACGTCGCCCCGATGGCGGCGGTACAGACGATCGAACGTCCCCTCGGACGTCTCCTCTCCCGCGAGCGACGGCCTCATCACACCTTAGAGATTCCCCGAAAGGCCGGGAATTGCACATTTCGCCGGTTGCCTCGCAAGTTTTTCTCCGTCCTTCGACTCTTTGATATGGCCCGGATCTGTACCCGCCGGCTGCGGCCGACCGGCGGGGCGCTCCGGGCCACGTCTCCTGTTCCCACTGACCCCGTTCGTCAATCGGGCCCCGCCGCGCTCGTAGGTCTACTACTAGACCCTATGGCGGCTGAGTAGCCGCGAGCGAGGAGAGGCCGGACCCTTTCGTAGATCGGGGGTTTGTCTGGCCGGAGGCTGGCTCCGGCTGACCCCATACGAAGGGAGGGTCCGGCCGTGACCGCAACGATGACATGGGTGGGGCTTGACGTCCACGCCCGCTCGACGCACGCCGCCGCGATCGATCGTGGGAGCGGCGAGCTGACGCGCGCGCGTTTCGGTGTCGGCAGCGAGGAGGTGGTGGCGTGGCTGGCGGCGTTGCCGCAGCCGATCCATGCCTGCTACGAGGCAGGGCCGACCGGCTTCGCGCTCTACCGCGCTTGCGAAGCCGTGGGCCTCCAGGTCGACGTCGTCGCTCCGAGCAAGACGCCGCGCGCGCCCGGCGACCGCGTCAAGAACGACCGCAAAGACGCCGAGCTGCTGGTGCGGCTGCTGCTGGCGGGGTCGCTGACGCCGGTCACGGTGCCGTCGGCAACGCTCGAGGCGGCGCGCGACCTCGCCCGCGCCCGCGAGCAGGTGCGCGCTGATCTGGCGCGCGTCCGCCATCGCGTCTCGAAGCTGCTCGTGCGGCACGGGCGTGTCTATGACCGCGGCGGCGGCACCTGGACGCAGGCGCACCGGCAGTGGTTGGCCGGGCAGCGCTTCCCGCATCCGCCAAGCGAGCTCGCCTTCCTCGATTACCTCGCTGCGATCGACGGGCTCGCCGCCCGCCGCGCCGCGCTCGACGAGCGGCTCTCCCGCCTCGCGCAGGAGCCGGAGCTGTGGCCGACCGTCGCCAGGCTGCGCTGCTTCCGCGGCATCGAGACGCCGACCGCGCTCGCGCTCCGCCTCGAGATCGGCGACTTCGCCCGCTTCCAGCGTCCAGCCCAGTTGGCCGCCTGGCTCGGGCTGGTGCCCTCGCTGCACCAGTCGGGCGAATCGGAGACGCGCGGGGCGATCACCAAGACCGGCTCCGGCTACGCGCGCCGGCTGCTGGTCGAGGCCGCCTGGCACTACGCGCGCGAGCCCCGGATCGGGGTCACGCTGCGCAACCGCCAGCAGGGACAGCCCGAGCAGGTGCTCCAGATCGCTTGGCGCGCCCAGCACCGCCTCTACCGCCTCCACCGACGGCTGCGCGCCCGCGGCAAGCCCGGCAACATCGCTGTCGTCGCCGCCGCGCGCGAGCTCGCCTGCTTCCTCTGGGCCGCCGCCATCGCATAACCGTCGGCGCCAGCCCCGCTCGCGAGGAAGGCGCCGGGGCCGAAGCTGCCGGCACGCGCGATCGCTCTATGAGCAACCGCAACCGCGGCCACGCTCGCTCCTAGACCTGCGCACGCCGGCGACGCATCCAGGGCCCTGGGGTAACCAACCCCCGCATATCAGACTGGCACAGCCGTCGAGCGCCCCGGCGCCTCCCCCGCGAGCCCCACCACCCCGTCAACGACTGGGCGATAACCACCGCGCGCTTGACAAAGCGCCCGCCATATCAGAGCACGACCTCCTCCGGGAAGACCGCTCCCTCGGCGAAGCGTTCCAGCCGGTACGGCGAAAGGTCCAGCGAGGAGCCGCCCTCGACGATCTCCTCGGCCGCCGCCCGCCCGACAGCCGGCGACTGCATGAACCCGTGGCCGGAGAAGCCGCAGGCCGCGTAGACGCCGTCGCCGATCCAGCCGATGATCGGGTGCGCGTCCGGCGTCATGTCGTAGAGCCCCGCCCACGCACGCCCGACGCCGGCGCCCGCCGCGAGCGGGAAGCGGCGGCCGAGCCGCTCCAGCCGGTCGGGAAGAAGCGACTCGTCCACCTGCTCCTCGAAGCCCCACCGGGGAGCCGGGTCGATCATGGCGAGACGCAACGTGTCGCCCCGGCGGCGGAAGTGGAAGCCGGTCTCGACCTCCAGCACCATCGGGAGGCTCTCCGGCAGGTCCCCGACCGGCGTCGTCTCGATGAGCTGCCGGCAGAGCGGCCTGATGGGAAGCTCCACGCCGTGGAGGCGGGCGGCGTGGGCCGACCAGGGGCCGCAGGCGAGCACGCGCACGTCCGCGCCGACCTCCTCGCCCGGCGTCCCCTCGCGAACCTCCACGCCGAGCCCGACGGCGCGGCGCACGAGCTCGCGCGTGACGGCGCGCGGTTCGGCCGTCCCGTCGGTGGCGCAGAAGACGCCGCCGAGGACGTCGCCCACGGCCAGACCGGGCGCGAGCCCGGCTGCGCCGGCGGCATCGACCCCCTCCACCGGCACGCCGAGCGCCGCCTGGATTGTGCGCCGCTCCCGGAGCGTCGCCAGCCCGTCCTCGGTGATGGCGACGAAGAGGTAGCCGACCTGCTGGAAGAGGTCCGGCCCGAGCTCCTCGAAGAAGCGGACGCTCTCCTGCGCGAGGCGCACCTCCGCCGCCGTCGAGAACTGCTGGCGCACGCCGCCCATCGCCTTCGCCGTCGAGCCGCCTGCGATCTCGCCCTTGTCGGCGAGGACGACGTCCGGAGCGCCGAGGAGGGCGAGATGGTACGCGACGCTTGCGCCGATGGCGCCCGCGCCGTGAACGGCTACGCGAGCCATCGCGGCAGGAGCTCGTCCAGGCGGGTGCGCTCCTCGTCGGTGAGGGGCCGAAGCGGCGCTCGCACGTCCTCGCGGACCGGGACGCCGCGCCGGGCTAGTACGCGCTTGAGCGCGGCGTGCCGGGGGAAGCCCTCGAGCGCGTCCCGCACCGCGCCGACCCGCTCGCTCGAGACGGCGCTCGGCGCCCGGACCGCCTCCGCGACCAGCTCGGGGAACGCCGTCGCGAGCGCGGAGACCGCCCCGCTGGCGCCGGCCTCGATCCCCTGGTGGATGAGCCGCTCCGGCCCGACGAAGACGTCGAGCCCTTCGACCAGGTAGGGCTCGAAGCGCTCCCAGGGCGCGTCCGAGACCTTCATGCCGGCCAGGTTCGGTGCGCGCTCGCGCAGGTGCTCGATCACCGCGACGGGGACGGCGTAGCCGCTCGCGCGCGCGAACTCGTACAGGTAGAACGGTGTCGGCGCGCAGGCCCCGGCGGCGGCTTCGAAGTGGGCGAGGAGCGCGCGTTCGTCCAGCTGGAAGTAAGGCGGGCCGATGACCGCGACCGCGCCGGCTCCCGCCTCGGCCGCGTGGGCGGCGAGCGCGACCGTGTCCGCCGTCGTCTGCGCTCCGCAATGGACTGCGAGCGCGAGGCGCCCGCGACAGGCCTCGACCCAGAGGTCGGTGGCCCGCCCGCGCTCTTCCAGCTCCAGGAGGATCCCCTCCCCCGTCGTCCCCATGGCGAGGACCCCGTCGAGCCCGCCCGCCGCGAGGAACTCGGCGAGCGGCCCCCACGCCTCCTCGTCGAGCTTCGCCCCGTCCTCCCGGAGCGGCGTGACCGCGGCCGCCAGCGCGCCCTGGATCATCGGCGGAGCTTAAGCTCCCGCCGATGAGCGCGCTCCGGATCGCACGCGACGGCCCAGTCCTGCGGGTGACGTTGGCGAAGCCGGAGCGGCGGAACGCGTTCGACGCCGCCCTCATCGCCGAGCTCACCGAGGCCTTCGCGGAAGCCGGCGACGCGCGGGCGGTCGTCCTCGCCGGGGAGGGGCCGAGCTTCTGCGCCGGCGCCGACGTCGAGTGGCAGCGCTCGTCCATCGACCTCGGCTACGAGGAGAACGTCGAGGACGCCCTACGCCTCTACCGGATGCTCGCGGCCGTCGACGAGTGCCCAGCGCCCGTCGTCGCCCGCGTCCAGGGGCACGCGCTCGGCGGCGGTTCCGGGCTCGTCGCGTGCGTCGACGTCGCGGTGGCGGGGGAGGACGCCGTCTTCGGCTTCTCCGAGGTGCGCCTGGGGATCATCCCGGCGGTCATCTCTCCCTTCGTCCTGCGCCGGATCGGGCCTGCGCCTGCGCGGCGCCTCTTTCTCACGGGCGAGCGCTTCGACGCCGGCACCGCCCGCCGCATCGGGCTCGTCCACGAGGTGGCGGCCGACCTCGACGACGCCGTCGAGCGGGTCCTCGCCGACCTCCTGGCCGGCGGCCCCGAGGCGGTGCGGGCGGCGAAGCGACTCGTACGGGAGCTTCCCGGCGGGACAGAGACCGCGCGGATCGCGGCCGAGCGGCGGACAAGCGCCGAGGGCCAGGAGGGTCTCCGCGCCTTCCTCGAGAAGCGAGCGCCCGCGTGGAGATACGAAAGCTCCTCGTAGCCAACCGCGGCGAGATCGCCGCGAGGGTCTTCCGCACGTGCCGGCGCCTGGGGATCGGCACGGTCGCCGTGGTGGCGCCCGACGACGAGGGCGCGTACCACACGCGCCAGGCCGACGAGCTCGCGCCGATCGCGGGCTACCTGGAGGCGGAGGAGCACGTCCGCGCCGCCCAGGAGAGAGGGGCCGATGCGATCCACCCCGGCTACGGCTTCCTCGCCGAGAACCCCGACTTCGCCGAAACGGTCGAGGCGGCCGGGATCACATGGGTGGGGCCGACCTCGGACGGGCTGCGGGCGTCCGGCGACAAGCTCGAGGCGAAGAGGCTCGCGCGGGAGGCCGGCGTCCCGGTCGTGCCAACCGGCAGCCCGGACGAGGTGGGCTACCCGCTCATGGTCAAGGCGGCCGCCGGCGGCGGTGGGCGGGGCATGCGCGTCGTCCGGGCTCCGGACGTGCTGGAGGAGGCACTCGAGGCCGCACGCCGCGAGGCGAAGGCGGGCTTCGGCGACGAACGGGTCTTCTGCGAGCGCTATGTCGAGCGCCCCCGCCACGTCGAGGTCCAGCTCCTCGCCGACGCGCACGGCGCCGTCGTCCACCTTGGCGAGCGCGAGTGCTCGGTCCAGCGCCGCCACCAGAAGGTGCTCGAGGAGAGCCCCTCGCCCGCGCTCGACCCGGAGCTCCGGGAGACGATGGCCGCGGCGGCGATCGCCTTCGCCCGCGCGGTCGGCTACCGGGGCGCGGGCACCGCGGAGTTCATGCTCGCGGGCGGCGACTTCTTCTTCCTCGAGCTGAACGCCCGCCTGCAGGTCGAGCACCCTGTCACGGAGCTCGTCACCGGTCTCGACCTCGTCGAGCAGCAGCTCCGGATCGCCGCCGGCGAGCCCCTCGGCCTCGAGTCGCGCGAGCCGGCCGGGCACGCCGTCGAGGTGCGCCTCTACGCCGAGGATCCGCTGACCTTCCTGCCCCAGGCGGGTCGCGTCGAGCGTCTGGCGCTCCCGCGCGGCGTGCGGGTGGACGCGGGCGTCGAGGCCGGCGACGCGGTCCCGGTCGCGTACGACCCGCTGATCGCCAAGCTGATCGCGGGGGCCGACACCCGGGACGAGGCCTTCACGTTCCTGTCGCGCGCGCTCCGCGAGACCCGCGTCGGGGGCGTGACGACGAACCTCGGCTTCCTCCGCTGGCTCGTCGACCACCCGGAGGTGCGGGCCGGCCGGACGACGACGGCGCTCCTGGAGGAGCACCCGCCCCTCTCGCGCAGGAACGAGGTGCCCGCCCCGTGGCGGGTGGTCGGAGACGAGCGGCGGCCTCCGCCCCGGGTGGAGGACTTCGCTCACGGCGAGGGCGGCGCCGGCGTGAAGAGCGCGCTCGTCGCACCGATGCCGGGTGTCGTCGTCCGGGTGCTCGCGGGCGAGGGCGACCGCGTCGAGCCGCGGCAGCCGCTCGTCGTCCTCGAGGCGATGAAGATGGAGACGCCGCTCGTCTCCCCTTACGAAGCGGTCGTCCGCCGCGTCCTCGTCGCGGAGGGCGATCAGGTCACCGGCGGCGCCGTGCTCGTCGAGCTGGAGGAGTGATGGACGCCGCCGACCTCCACCCCGACCCGCTCGTCGAGGTCCAGCGCTGGTACGAGCAGGCAAAGGCGGAGGGGATCGAGCTGCCCGAGGCGCTGACGCTCGCCACCGCAGGCGCAGACGGGCGCCCTTCCGCCCGCACCGTCCTGCTGAAGGGCGTCGACGCGCGCGGGTTCCTCTTCTTCACGAACTACGAGAGCCGCAAGGGCCGCGAGCTGGCGCAGAACCCGCACGCGGCGCTCGTCCTCCACTGGGCCCAGGACCCGCGGCGCCAGATAACCGCCGTCGGCACGGTCGAGCGGGTGCCGCCCGAGGAGTCCGAGGCGTACTTCCGCACGCGCCCGCTCGGAAGCCGGCTGGGCGCGTGGGCCTCACGCCAGAGCGAGGTCGTCGCCGGCCGCGAGGCGCTCGACGCAGCCTTCGCCGAGGCGGAAGCACGTTACGGGGAGGACCCGCCGCGCCCGCCCTGGTGGGGCGGCTACGTGCTCACGCCCGAGCGGGTCGAGCTCTGGCAGAACCGCCCGAACCGCCTCCACGACCGGTTCCGCTACACGCGCCACGAGGACGGATGGAGCCTCGAGCGGCTCGCTCCCTGACGTGTTTCCCCTCGCCCCGCCGGGGTAGGCGCTGAGAGAGCAACCGCAAGGGAGGAGTCACGAATGGCCAACGAGCTGAAAGGCAAGCGCATCGCGTTCCTCGCCGCCGACGGCGTCGAGCGGGGGTCGAGCTGACCGAGCCGTGGAAGGCCGTCGGGCAGGCGGGAGGCGAGCCCGAGCTGATCTCGCTCCAGACTGGCGAGATCCAGGGTTTCGACCACCACGACAAGGACAGGACGTTCAAGGTGGACAAGGCCGTCAAGGACGCCGATCCGTTGGACTACGACGGGCTCGTCCTGCCGGGCGGGGTCATCAACCCGGACATCCTGCGCACCGACGAGAAGGCCGTCGACTTCGTCCGCAGGTTCTTCGAGCAGGGCAAGCCGGTCGGCGCCATCTGCCACGGCATCTGGATGCTGGTCGAGGCCAGCGTCGTCAAGGGCCGCACCCTGACGTCGTGGCCGAGCCTCAAGACGGACGTCGAGAATGCGGGCGGGACGTGGGTCGACGAGGAGCTGCACGTCGACCGCGGCCTCTTCACGAGCCGCAAGCCGGACGATCTCCCGGCCTTCTGCACGAAGCTCGTGGAGGAGTTCGGCGAGGGCGTCCACGAGGAGCAGCGCGAAGCCACGCGGGAGGCGATCCGCTCGTAGCGAGCCGCCGCTCAGGCGAGGAGGTCGCGGAGGCGCATGGCGAGGCCGACGTCGCCCGCAACCTTCACCTTGCCGGTGAAGTAGGCGCCCATCGGGCTCTCCTCCCCGCGGACGATCCGCAGGAACGTCTCCTCGGACGACCAGATGATGCAGTCGGCGGCGGCGGCGCTCTCCTCGACGGAGACGGCGCCGTCGTCGACCTCGAGCCGCCAGCTTCCGACGTCTTCGACGTCGAATCTGTACGAGGCGGTCAGACCGCGCGCCCGCGTGCTCCTCGGGCGACCCCCGAGCTCCTCGAAGAACTCGCGCGCGCTCGCGGGCATCAGAGCGTCGCGGGCGCGGGCTCCGGCCGCCCGGCGCCCCGGGAGGAGGGCAGAAGAAGGGTGAGCCCGATGCAGGCGGCCGGCCCAGTGGCGGTCACGAGGACGGCCGTCTCGAGGTCGATTCGGTCCGCGAGGGCGCCCAACGACAGGGCCGCGATGCCCCCCAGGCCGATCGCCATCCCGATCGAAAGGCCCGAGGCCATGCCGACCCGGCCCGGCATGTACTCCTGGCTCATGACGAGGCTCACCCCGAACGTGCCGATCACGGCCGCGCCCGAGAGGGCGAGCGCGACGGCGCCCACGGTTCCGCCCACGAGGACGTAGACGACGATCAGCGGCGTGGCGAGGACGAAGCTTCCGAGGAGGACGGCGCGTCGGCCGAAACGGTCGGCGGCGGGGCCCCCGAGGAGCGTTCCGAGAGCGCCAGCGAAGAGGAATAGCGCCAGCAGGCGCGTCCCGTAGCCGGCGCTCGACCCGCGCTCGAGCTCGTAGAGGGGCACGAACGTGAAGAGTCCCATGTGGGCGACGCTGCGCAGGCCGACGACCCCAAGGAGGATGGCGAGGCCGCGCGGCTGGCTCCGGCCGGCGCTGAAGCGGGCGGCGCGCGGCCCTTCCTCGGGCGCGAAGCGCCCCAGGTACGGAAGCGCGAGCACGAGCAGGCCGGCGACGAGGAGCCCGGGCAGCACGAGGAAGGCGCCTCCGTCCAGCCCGAAACCGAGCGTGAGGACGAAGAAGGACGCAAAGAGCGGGCCCGCGGCGAAACCGACGTTGCCGCCGACGGAGAAGAGCGACATGCCGCTCGCCCGCCGGTCGCCGCTCACGTAGCTCGCGAACTTCGAGCCCTCGGGATGGTAGGCGGCGACGCCGACCCCGGACGCGAGCACGGCGATCATCACGAGCGGGTAGCTCGGCGCGATGGAGGCGAGCGCCATCCCGATTCCGGCAAGCGCCACTCCCCCGGGCAGGAGCCAGAGCGCGCCGCGGGCATCCGACCAGAGCCCAAAGGCCGGCTGGATCAACGAGGAGCTGATCGTCGCGGCCAGGACGAGGGCGCCGACCATCGTGTACGTGAGGTCGAAGCGCTCGGCGAGGAAGGGAAGGAGCGCGGGGAGCGCACCCTGGGCGAGGTCGGTCGCGAAGTGGCCGGACGAGAGCGCCGCCATGGCCGGTCTGTCCACCCCCGCGTGCATGGCCGGGACGTTACCGGCCGCGATCGAGTCGGACGGCGGCGGGCAGGCAGCCTGAGACTTCACGACGGCGAGCGTGACAATTCTCCGCAGGGGTCAGACCCCGTCGCGGGAGTGTGAAAAAAGAGCGACGGAGGGGACGCGGCGTGATCGAGCTACGGGCGTCCGCGGCGGTCGATCCAGGCGTGGCAGAGCTCGCGCTGCACGCGCACGATCTCCCGCCGGTTGCGCTCGAGCTGAAACAGGTTCGCCCCGGAGCGGCGCAGTTCCTCCCGCGAAAGCAGAAGCCCTCCGAGGAGATCCTGGAGGGCTTCGACGGGGAGAGGTTGTCGCCCGCGAGGGGAGGGTGCGGGCTGAGGAGAGGGTAGAGCTGCGCTCATCGCGCACCTGTTCTATCGGCGCGGGCGGACGGCGGTCGATCCCTCGAACGAGGCACCTCTCGAGAACGTTCGGATAGCATCGCGCTCGCCCATGGAGATTGACGTCGTCCAGGGGGCGCCGGAGGGGGTCGAGGCCGACGTCCTCGTCTTCCCGGTCCCCGACCCGGTGGCGCTGCCCGAGACCGCACGGGCTCTCGACAGCCTCGTCGAAGGGCGTCTCAGCCATCTCGTGGAGGACGGAGAGCTCAAGGGCGAGGAAGGCTGCGTCACGTTCGTCCACTCGGAAGGCCGCGTCGCGGCGCACCGCATCGCCGCGGCCGGAATCGGCAACGGGGCCTCGCTGGACTCGGACCGCTTGCGGACCGCAGCCGCCGCCGCGGCGGCACGGACCGGCGACGTGGGCGGCCGCTCCATGGCCTGGATCCTCGACGCCGGTGGCTCACTTTCCGCTGCCGAGCAGGCCCGCGCAATCGTCGACGGCACGGCGATCGGGCCGTACGAGCCGGGCCGCTGGAAGACGAACGGCGATCCACAGCCGCAGATCGAGCGCCTCGTCCTCTGCGGCGAGGGCGCCGAGGCCACAGCCGAGGAGGCACGGCGCGCGAGTGTCGTCGCCGCGTGGACGAACCGCTGCCGCGACCTCGTCAACGCCCCGCCGAACGAGCTGACGCCCGTCCGCTTGGCGGAGTGGGCGGAGGAGGCCGCGGGCGAGGTCGGAATCGGCTTCGAGGCTCTCGGCCCCGACGAGATCCGCTCGGCGGGTATGGGCGCGCTGACGGCCGTCAGCCTGGGGAGCGACAACCCGCCCAGGCTCATCAGGCTCCGCTACGAGCCCGACGACGCTCGCGACGACCTCGTCCTCGGGCTCGTCGGCAAGGCGATCACGTTCGATGCCGGCGGCCTCTCGCTCAAGCCCGCTCTGCGCATGGACGAGATGAAGTCGGACATGGGCGGCGGCGCGGCCGCGCTCGCGGCCACCGGGGCGATCGCCGAGCTCGGTCTCCCGCTGCACGTGCTGACCGTCGTCCCCGCTTGCGAGAACATGCCCGGAGGGCACGCCTACCGGCCCGGAGACATCGTCACCGCTCTGAACGGCAAGACGATCGAGGTCACGAACACCGACGCGGAGGGGCGCCTCATCCTCGCCGACGCCCTCTGGCACGCCCGTAACTCGGGCGCCACGCACATGCTCGACCTCGCCACCCTCACGGGGGCGATGGTCGTGGCCATGGGCGACTACTACGCAGGGCTCTTCGGGAACGACATGGACTGGACGGCCGAGATCGGAGCCGCCGCCGAGGCGAGCGGCGACCACGTCTGGCTCTGGCCCCTCCACGACACGTATCGGCGCTTCATCGAGTCGACCTTCGCGGATCTGAAGAACTCGTCCGACTACAAGCAGGGGTCGCCGATCCTCGCCGCCCGCTTCCTCCAGGAATTCGTCGGCGAGGGCCCGTGGGCCCACCTGGACATCGCCGGCACCGCGTACCTCGAGCGCAGCCGCGGCGACTACTACAGCGGCCGCGGCGCGACCGGCTTCGGCGTGCGGCTCATCGCGGAGCTGGCGCGCAGGCTCTGCACGTAGTCCGGATGGACTTCGATCTCTCGGACGAGCACGAGCTCCTGCGCCGGACCGTGCGCGAGTTCGCGGAAGAGCGAATTGCCCCCGTCGCGGAGGAGCTCGATCGCGAGCACCGCTTTCCATACGACATCGTCGCGGAGCTCGCCGAGCTCGGGCTCATGGGCATCCCGGTCCCCGAGGAGTACGGCGGCAGCGGGGGCGACACGCTCGGGTACGCGATCGCGGTCGAGGAGCTGACGCGGATCGACTCGTCCGTGGCGATCACGCTCGCGGCGCACACGTCCCTGGGGACGATGCCGATCTTCCTCTTCGGGACGGAGGAGCAGAAGCGCGAGTGGCTCCCCGACCTCGCCGCCGGAAAGCGACTCGGCGCCTTCGGGCTGACGGAGGCGAGTGCCGGCTCCGACGCGGCGGCGACGCGGACGAGCGCCGAGCTCCGCGGGGGCGAATGGATCGTGAACGGCTCGAAGATCTTCATCACGAACGCGGGCACCGACATCACGGCATGCGTGACGATCACGGCCCGAACGGGCGAGGACGAGATCTCGAACGTGATCGTTCCGAACGGCACGCCGGGCTACGAGATCTCGGCGCCGATGCGGAAGATGGGCTGGCACGCGTCCGACACGCGGGAGCTCTCGTTCCGCGACTGCTCCGTGCCGGAGGGGAATCTGCTCGGCGAGCGCGGCGCGGGCTTCCGCCAGTTCCTGGAGATCCTCGACGGCGGACGCATCTCAGTCGCAGCGATGGGCCTCGGGCTCGCACAGGGCGCGTACGACCTCGCCTTCGCGTACGCGAAGGAGCGAGAGCAGTTCGGGCGACCGATCGCGCGCTTCCAGGCGATCCAGTTCCAGCTCGCGGACATGGCGACCGAGATCGAGGCGGCGCGCGCGCTCGTCTACAAGGCGGCGTGGCTCAAGGACCGCGAGCGCCCGTTCGCCGGCGCCGCGGCGATGGCGAAGCTCTACACGGGCGAGCTCTCTCACCGCGTGGTCAGCCAGGCCCTCCAGATCCACGGCGGCTATGGCTACATGGACGAGTACGCGATCTCGCGCCTCTACCGCGACCAGAAGGTGCTCGAGATCGGCGAGGGCACCAACGAGGTGCAGAGGATGGTGATCGCACGGCAGCTCGGGCTCTGACCCCCGGGGCCACCCCGGACCACCACCCGCTCTCGAGCGTAGCGTTCGAGGACGTGCGCGTGTCGCGCGACTCGTGCAAACTTCCTGCCGACTCGGCACCCTCGGTGTGCTTCGTAGTACGATGCAGACGGCCGACAGGAGGAGGTTCCATGCCCTTGTACATGGACGTGCACTCGCTGGAGGGCGGCGTGTCCGCGAAGGACGTCGCCGACGCTCACATGAAGGACCTCGAGGAACAGGGAAAGCACGGCGTCAACTACAAGAGCTACTGGGTGGACGAGAAGGCGGGCAAGATCTTCTGCCTGGTCGAGGCGCCCGACGCCGAGGCCGCGGTCACCGTGCACCGTGAGGCGCACGGGCTCGTCGCCGACGAGATCTACGAGGTCGAGGAAGGCTCGTAGGCCGCCTCTTCGCGGGCTCGTCCGGCTTCTCCTACCCGTCCTGGCGCGGAGGGTTCTACCCCGCCGACGCCCGGCCCGAGGAGTTCCTCCGCCGCTACGCCGAGCGGCTGCCGTCGGTCGAGCTGAACACGACCTTCTACCACCTCCCTGCCGAGGGGCAGTTCGAGCGCTGGGCCGGGCAGACGCCACCGGGCTTCCGCTTCGCCGTCACCATGAGCCGCCGGGTCACCTCCTTCGGTCGCGTCGAGGGCGTGGACGCGTTCGCCCAGACCGTGCGCCGGCTCGGCGACCGCCTCGGACCCGTGCGGATCAAGGTGCCGCAGGCCCGCGACGACGGCTTCCTTCGCCTCCTGCTCCACTCCCTCGATCCGGATCTGCACGTGGCCCTCGACTTCCGCCATGACTCCTGGGAGACGTCCGAGATCCAGGAACGGATCGACGAGCGAGGCGTCGCGCGCGTGGGCGCGCTCGAGGGCGCCGCCGCCTTCCGCTACCTGCGCCTCCGCGAGCCCCCCTACGGCCAAGAGGCCCTCGCCGCCTGGGGCGAGCGCCTGCGCCCGCTCCTCGCAGCCGGTCTCGACGTTTACTGCTTCTTCCGCCACGAGGACGAGCCGACGGCACCGCTCTACGCCGAGCGTCTGCTCGAGCTCGCGGCGGAGTAGGCTGTCGCGCGATGGAGGAGCCGCAGCGCCCGGACGTCATCCTCGACGTCGTCTTCGAGGACGGGCTTCTCTTCCTCGCTCTCCGCAACATCGGGGCCCGCCCGGCGCTCGCCGTCAGCACCGAGTTCGGCCGCCCGCTCCTCGGGCTGGGCGGGACGAAGGACGTCGCGGCCCTGCCCCTCTTCCGGCGCCTCGAGTTTCTCGCCCCGGGCCGCGAGATCAGGACGCTTCTCGACTCGAGCGCGTCATGGTTCCGGCGGCGCCAGGTGACGAAGATCACCGCGCGCGTCGCGTATCGTGACGCCGAAGGCAAGCGCTACGAGACGACGCTCAAGCACGACCTCGCCGTCTACCGGGAGGTCGCCTACGTGACGAGGAGGTAGCGATGGCAGGTGCCAGGCGCGATCCGTTCCCGGCCTTCCAGTTCGTCGTCGAGATCGACGGCGTGACCGCGGCGGCCTTCAAGGAGGTCTCCGGTCTGGACGGCTCGGTCGACGTCATCGAGTACCGGGAAGGCGCCGACGTCTCAGCGACATCGCGCAAGATCCCGGGCCTGGTCAGATACGCCAACGTGATCTTGAGCCGCGGCCTCACGGACTCGCGCGACCTCTACGACTGGTGGAACGCGATCGTCTCGGGCAAGGCCGACCGGCGCGCGGCCGCAATCGTCCTCCTCGACTCCGAGCGGAACCCCGTCCGCCGTTGGAACCTGCGCGCGGCCTGGCCTGCCCGCTACGCAATCTCCGCCCTGGACGCAGCCACGAGCGAGCTCGTCATCGAGACGCTCGAGCTCGCCCACGAGGGCTTCGAGCTCGACTGATAGGGAAGACCGGGCCGCTCTCGGCCGTCCTGTAGGCATGTCGTACTACAGCCCCCATACGCACCTCGCGCTCGCGCGCGCCCGCCAGGAGGATCTCATCCGGGAGGCTCGCCGCCGCGAGCTCGCCCGCCTCGTCCCCAAGGACGAGGGCCCGAGCCTCCTCGCCCGCCTCGCCGCCCGGCTCCGCGGCCGCGGGGCCCCGCGGCCGGCCGTCGGCCCGGTCGCCTAGCGCCGTCGCAGGCTCCATCGAAGGAGTGTCAAGGATCTCTCCGGCCCTGGTGGGGCCTCGAGGCGGAATGAGATAGGCTCGCGGCCAGCGCGTCCCGGGCCGCGCGAAGCTGCGTCTCCGATTCGCCCGGGGGGAGGGGATCTTGTGCCAAGACGCTTGATCATTCTCGCGGCGGTCCTCGCGGCGATGCAGGTCACCGTCGTCCCGGCCGGCGCGATCACGTACGGCGAGCCCGACGGGAACACGCACCGGAACGTCGGCGCACTCATCGCGGAGTGGGATCCGGACAGCCCGGGCCTCGAGCTGCTCTGCTCCGGCTCCCTCATCGCGGACGATGTCTTCCTGACGGCCGCGCATTGCACGGCGTTCCTCGAGTCCCAGGGAATCGAGGAGGTGTTCGTGAGCTTCGCCCAGGACAACGACCCGGTCGACCCGGCCACGCTCCATTCGGGCACGATGTTCACGCATCCTGGCTTCCCAGGTCCGCAGTCCGACCCGAAGGACATCGCAGTCGTCGTGCTCGACGAGCCGGTCACGGGGATCACGCCCGCGAAACTCCCGAAGGCGGGTCTCTTCGACAAGATGAAGAAGGCCGGCACCCTCAAGGGCCAGAAGTTCACCGCCGTCGGCTACGGCGTGCACGAGCCGGAGATAGGTGGCGGCCCGCCGACCTTCCCGTTCGACGGCGAGCGGTGGCGCTCAGTCTCCTCGTTCAACGCGCTCAACAAGGCCTGGCTGCGGCTTTCGCAGAACGACGCGACCGGCGACGGCGGCACCTGCTTCGGCGACTCCGGTGGCCCAAACTTCCTCGGAACGGGCTCGCAGACCGTGCCGGGTACCGTCGCCTCCATCACGGTCACCGGCGATGCCATGTGTCTCGCCACCAACGACACGTACCGGATGGACACAACCTCCGCCCGGAACTTCCTCGGGCAGTTCGTGACGCTGCCGTAGGAGGGGACGTACCGCCTTGCAGAGGGCCGGCGGAACGAGACCGCCGGCCCTCCGCGTTTTCGTCACTCCTCAGCGAACGCGCTCGACCGCGTAGCCCCACTCGGCCATGCGCTGGAGGAGCTCGGCGCAGTGCTCCTCGTCGCGCGTGGCAAGGGTGAGCTCGACCTCGGTGCCCGTCACCGGCAGGTCGATGCCCTCACGGTGGTGCTCGACGGCGAGGACGTTGATGCGCTCGGCGGCCACGAGGCCGAGGAGCTTCGCCAGCGCTCCCGGGCGGTCGTCGATCCGGGTCCGCAAGACGAGGAAGCGCCCCGCGCGCGTGAGGCCGAAGCGGGCCACCTCGATCAGGAGCGAAGCGTCGATGTTGCCTCCGGAGAGAACGGCGCAAGCGGGCCCGGATCCCGCCACCCTTCCGTTCAGCAGCGCGGCGACGGAGGCGGCTCCCGCTCCTTCGACGACGAGCTTGACCCGTTCGAGGAGGAGCACGATCGCTTGAGCGATCTCCTGGTCGGTGACCGTGACGACCTCGTCGAGGCGGTCTTCGAGGATCGCGCTCGTGAGCGTCCCGGGCTTCTTGACGGCGATCCCGTCGGCGATCGTGAAGCCGCCCGTCTCCCCGCCGGCGAGCGGGGCGCACGAGGCCGCTTGCACGCCGACGATGCGAACTTCGGGACGCAGCTCCTTGAGCGCGATCGCGATTCCCGAGGCGAGCCCGCCGCCGCCGATCGGCACCACGAGCGTCTCCACGCCGGGCGCCTGCTCGGCGAGCTCCAGCCCTAGCGTCCCCTGGCCGGCGATGACGGCCTCGTCCTCGAAAGCGTGCACGAGCGTCGCTCCAGCCTCGACGGCCTCGTGGGCGGCCATGTGCGCCTCGTCGTACCCCTCGCCGGACAGCACGACCTCGGCGCCATAGCTTCGCGTCGCGTCCACCTTCGCCATCGGGGCGTCCTGAGGCATGAAGACCGTCGCCTTCACTCCCGCCTCGCACGCGGCGAGCGCGACCGCCTGCCCGTGGTTGCCCGCGCTCGCCGTCACGACGCCGGCGGCACGCTCGGCCTCCGAAAGCGTGGCGACCCGGTTGACGGCCCCACGGATCTTGAACGAGCCCGTTCGCTGGAGGTTCTCGGCCTTCAGGAGCACCGGGCGCCCGCTGCGGCGCCCGAGGGTCTCCGAGGAGGAAACCGGCGTAACCCGCGCCAGCCCGGCGATCCGCGCGCGCGCGGCCTCGATGTCACCGAGTGTCGGCGCTGTTCGAGTCGCCATCGGTCCTCACCCTGAACACCTTCTCCATGATCTCACGAACCGCGGTGAGCGGATCGAGCTCGCGCCGCTGCACCTCGCCGAGCAGCCGCCGCAGCTCCGCGTCCTCGGCCACCGCCTCCTCCAGGTGCGTCTTCGCCCGCGCGCTCGCCACCGCGAAGACCTCGCCCGCGAGGTTGCGTGCGCGCCGCTCGGCGAGCGTCCCGCTCTCCTCCAGATGGCGGCGATGCTCGGCGATCCGCTCCCAGAGCTCGTCGATCCCTTCGGCGCGCACGGCCTCGGTGAGGACGATCGGCGGGTCCCAGTCCGGCTCGGTGTCGAGCGCGAGAATGGAGCGCACCTCGCTCACCATGGTCTGCGCCGCTGGATGGTCGCGCTTGTTTACGGCGATCACGTCCGGGATCTCCATGATTCCCGCCTTGAGCGCCTGGATCGAGTCGCCCGAGCCAGGCATCAGGACCAGGAGCACGGTGTCGGCGATCGTGATCACCTCGACCTCGCTCTGCCCCGCGCCCACGGTCTCGAGGAAGATGAGCTCCTTCCCGGCCGCGTCGAGGACGAGCGCGGCCTGGAGGGTCGTCTCCGCGAGACCGCCCAGGTGGCCCCGCGTGCCCATCGAGCGGATGAAGACGTCCCGGTCGAGGAAGTGATCGGCCAGGCGGATGCGGTCGCCGAGAAGGGCGCCCTTCGTGAAGGGGCTCGAAGGGTCGACGGAGATGACCCCCACGCTCGTCCCCTGCGCGCGCACGTGCCGGACGAGCGCGCTGATCAGGCTCGACTTCCCGACGCCGGGCGGGCCGGTGACGCCGATCGCGTAGGCCTTGCCCGTCTCCGGGTAGAGCGCGCGGATGAGATCGTAGGCGAGCGGGTCGGAGCTCTCGACGAGCGTGATCGCGCGGGCCAGGGCGCGGCGGTCGCCGGCTCGGACGCCCTCGATCAGGGCCGCGAGCGTCCAGGCGCGGGCCATCAGAGGGCCCGCTCTTCGACGCCGTACGCGGGCTCGGGCGCCGCCGCCTCGGCGAGCGGCCGATCGACCTCCTCGGCGACTCCGCGCACGAGGACGAACCCGATGACGGCGGCGAGCGCGAACAGGCCGGCGGCGCCGCTCCAGACGGCCCGCGCGCCGAACGCGTTCGTGAGGGGTCCCGCGGCGACCATGCCCAGGCCGAGGATCGCGTACCCGACGCTCATGACGACCGTGAAGGCACGCCCGCGCAGGCGGTCCGGCGCGCCGCGCTGCACGAGCAGGGCGTTGCAAACGACCGCGACTCCGTTCCCCACTCCGCCGAGAGCGACGGCCGCGGCCGCGACCCAGATGCTCGGCGAGATCGCGGCCAGGCCGTAGCCAACCGCCATCAGCCCGATGGCGACCACGTAGGGTGCCCGGATCCCCCGTTCCTCGATCCAGCCGCCGCCGAAGAGGCTCCCGACCACGAGCCCGACGCCGCCGGCGGCGAGGAGGAGCCCGTAGCCGAACTCGCCTGCATCGAAGACGTCCGTGGCGAGGAATACCTCCGCGACGTTGACGCCCGCGTTCCCGAGCATGACGATGCTCCAGGCAACGAGGACGGTGAGGAGCGCGCGCGAGCGCACGGCCAGCGCGAGCCCCTCCGCGAGGTCGCGCAGCTGGCCGCGGCTCGGCTCCCGCTCCGCCTCCTCGAGGTTCTCGCGGATGCGCGCGATGAAGAGTGCGGAGACGGCGAAGGTGACCGCGTTCACCCAGTACGCGACCTCCAGGCTCGTCCCCGCCACGAGCGCGCCGCCGGCGAGCGAGCCGAGCGCCCACGTCACGTTCTCGGCGGATTGCAGGAGGCCGTTCGCCTGCGGGAGCTGACGGTCGCTGACGAGGTTCGGCAGCCCCGCGTACTGGGCGGGGCGGAAGACGCTCGTCGCGATCCCCGCGAGAAGCGCGAGCAGCACGACCTGGAGCGCGTCCCCGGCGAACGGGAGGATGCAGAAGACGACCGCGCGGGCGAGATCCGAGCCCACGAGGAGGCCCCGGCGTGAGATCCGGTCGATGAGCGGCCCGGCCGCGAGCCCGATGACGACGATCGGCAGGAACTCGACGATGAGGAGCGCGCTCACCCAGCGTGCGTCGTCCGTCCGTCTCTGGACGTCGATGACGAGCGCGACGAAGGCGAGCCACGTGCCGATGCTCGAGGCGAGGGTGGCGAAGAAGAGGAAACGGAACCCGGGGGCGTCCCGCAACAGCCCGAACCGGGCTCGCTTGAGGCCCCGTGTCACGCGCGGAACCGTAACACCCTCATTCGTCGGCCTCCCGCCGCGGAGGCGGTCTCTGCGCGCTTAGTGCGCGCTTTCGGGAACGAGCGCCAGCACCCGGCGGAGGGCGGCGGCGCAGAGGCGATTCTCGTCGTCCGAGCCGACGGTGATGCGAACGGCGCCCGGTGCCCCAAAGGCGCCGAGCGGGCGGAGGATCAGCCCCTCGCGCAGGAGGGCCTCGCAGATAGGGCGCGAGTCCTCGCCGACCTCGGCGAAGACGAAGTTCGCGACCGGCGGGGACGCGATCGTGAGGCCGAGCTCGCCGCACGCCTCGACGAAGGCGCCTCGGCACTCGGCCGTGAGCCTCCGTCGGCGGGCAACCTCCTCGTCGTCGCCCAGGCTGGCGAGGGCCGCGTCCTGAGCGGTTTGGCTGATGTCGAAGGCGTTTCGCACCTTCTTGATCGCATCGACGACGGGCTTCGGGCCGATGCCGTAGCCGACGCGGAGGCCGGCGAGGCCGTAGATCTTCGAGAACGTGCGGAGGACGAGCACGCGCCGGCCCGACTTGAAGTACTCCTCGATCCCGTCGGGATAGGCGGGGTCGTCGACGTACTCGAAATAGGCCTCGTCCAAGACCGTGAGGACGTGCGCCGGAACGCGCTCGAAGAAGCGGTCGACGTCCTCCCGCGAGATCATCGTCCCCGTCGGGTTGTTCGGGTTGCAGAGGTAGACGATCTTCGTGCGCTCGCCCACGGCCGCGAGGATGCGCTCGACGTCGTAGCGGTAATCCGTGAGCGGGACCGTCCTCGGCGTCGCGCCCATCTTGATCGCGTCGAGGGCGTAGCTCGGGAAGGAGGGCCAGCCGCAGACGATCTCGTCACCGGGATCGAGAGTCGCCAGCGAGAGGTACATGATCACCGCGTCCGCGCCCGCCGCGGCGGCGACGTTCTCGACGCTGACCCGGTGCTTCTCCGCGAGCGCCGTCACGAGCCGGTAGGCGCCCCCGTCGGGATAGCGGTTCAGCTCGCGCGCGCCCCGCTCGATCGCCTCGAGCGCGGCCGGGAAGGGCCCGAACTGGCCCTCGTTCGAGGCGAGCTTGACGACGCGCTCGAGGCCGAGCTCGCGCTGCACCTCCTCCACCGGCTTGCCGGGCTCGTAGGGGACGAGCTCGGCGAGCGCAGGGCGGAAGAGGGCGTCGGCCACAGCCGGAACACCTTAACCTCTGTGCCGCGATGGACGAGATCGGTCTCTTCCCCCTCGACCTCGTGCTCCTGCCGGGCGAGCAGGCGCCGCTTCACATCTTCGAGCCCCGCTACCGCGAGCTGATCGGCGAGTGCCTCGAGGACGGCACCGAGTTCGGGATCCTGCTCGAGGACGATGCCGGCATGCGCGAGGTGGGCACGCGCTGCGGCGTCGTCGAGGTGCTCGATCGCTTCCCGGACGGGCGCCTGAACGTCGTCGTCGAGGCCCGCGCGCGGATTCACCTCCGCGAGCTGACCGAGGGGCGGTCGTTCCAGACCGCCGAGGTCGACGAGCTTCCCGACGAGGGAGAGACTCCGACCGACGACGAGGTCGAGGAATGCCTCGCCGCCTACGCGCGCGTGGTCGACGCGGCCGAAGCGGAGCTCGAGGATCTCGATCTCGACGCGGACTCGATCGCGTTCCAGATCGCCGCCCGGATCGACTTCGGGACGGAGATCAAGCAGGGGATCCTGGAGCTGCGCTCCGAGCGAGACCGGGTCGTCCGGCTCTCGCCGATGCTGAGCCGCGCCGCCGACGCCGTCGCGCGCGAGAAGGAGATCCGCGAGCGCGCGAGCGGCAACGGCCGCGTCGAGCCGCTGTAGCCCACCTCAGGCCCAGCCTCCCTGGCTTGTGTTCCACTGGCACAAGGCTCCGGAAGGGGAAGGGGCGCCTGGATCCCTTGAGCTGGCGGATCCGGACTTTGTGCTTCTGGAACACAAGCCCACGGCGCGGGTGCCCCGGTTCAGGCGCTGCGCTTGATGCCGTGCACCGGGCGCCCCGCGGCTTCCCACGCGTAGTAGGAGGCGCTCGGGCCGAAGGCTGGCTCGTACGCGACGATGCGCGGGTTGCGGCCGACCTCCTTCGCGCGCTGCGCGTGCCAGAGGAGGTTCGGGTCGTCCCGCTGCTCCCAGACGAGGATGAGGTGGACGGCCGTCATGAAGTCGGCGACGAACGAGCATCCGGCCGCAGGACATGGGAACGGATCCGTGCGGACGCAGAACCAGCCGGCGTGGTCTTCGCCGGCGTCGTCGACCCAGAGCTCCTCTTGCTCCCCGGCGAGGAGCTCCTCCTCGAAGACGACTCGGCCCCGTTCGCGCGGCTCGGTCATTTGACGCTGGAGGAGAGGTCCTTCGCCATGAGGATCGCATCCTGGAACATCCCGCCCCGCCGGTACTGGCCGCGCCGGAGGCCCTCGCGCACGTAGCCGAGGCCCTCGTAGAGGGCGATGGCGGCCTCGTTGTGGGGAAAGACGTGCAGCTCGACCTTGCGGACGCCCACTCCGCGAGCCCACGTCTCCGCCGCCTCGATGAGCGCACGGCCGATGCCCAGGCGACGGTACTCCTTGGCGACCATCAACCCGAGGTCCGCGACGTGCTCGCTCGCCGGGTGCGGGTCGCGGGTGATCGACAGACGTCCGACGACCCCCTCGGCAGCCTCGGCCACGAAGACGGCTGCATGCGGGTGCCGCCGGACGGCCCGCAGGTAGCGGCGCTCCTCCGCCGCGGTGCGCCAGCCGCCGTCCGTGATCAGCCAGCCCTCCGGCTCGCCCCCGACCGCGCGCGCGAGCTCGACGAGCACGGAAGCGTCCCCGGGCGCCGCCCGCCGCACCTCCCAGATCATGAGACGACGACCCCGGCACCGCCGCGACGGGGGTCGCCGGCGGCCTCGAGCTCACCGCCCTCGCGCCGCGCGACTCCCGAGGCGCCGCCGAAGTAGAGGTTCCGGCGGGCCCAGCGGGTGACCTCGTACCCCCACCCCTCGAGGCGCTCGGCCGCCTCGGGCGCGATTCCGCCCTCGAGCTGAAGGACGTCGCCCTCGAGATGCACCCGCGGCGCGGCGATCGCGTCGGCGACGCTCAGCCCGTGGTCGAGGACGTTGACGACGATCTGGAGGATCGCGGCGCGCAGGCGGATCGAGCCGGCGCTCCCCACGACGAGGCGCGGGCGGCCGTCCGCGAGCACGAGCGAGGGCGCCATCATGCTCGTCAGGCGCTCTCCCACCCGCGCCGTGCCGCTGCCCGGGTTGAGGTCGTGCTCGCCGAGCATGTTGTTCAGCTGGACGCCGGTGCCGGGAACGACGACTCCCGACCCGCAGCCGGTGGAGGCGGACAGCGAAGCCGCGTTGCCCGCCCCGTCGACGACGCTGACGTGCGTCGTCGAGGGGAAGCCGGCGGGCTCGCGGACGGGCAGGCGTCGGCGCTCGCGAACGGCACGCGCCGCCTCCTCGATCCGTTCCGGCGCGAGCACGCGCTTGGGGGCGCCGCCGCGATAGAGCTCGCCCACGAAGCCGCCGCCTCGAACCCGCGTCGTCTCGCGCATCACCTCTGCGAGGACGGAAAGCGCCTCCGCGCTTCCCCGGGCCGGCGGCCCCAGGCGGTCGAGCACGCCGAGCGCGAAGGCGATGAGGAGGCCGCCCGACGAGGGCGGCGGGTTGGAGACGAACTCGAAGGCTCGGAAGGCCGCGCGGACGGGACGCCGCTGGATCACCCGGTAGACGGCGAGGTCTTCCTCGCTGATGCGGCCGCCTCCCGCACGCACGGTCTCGCTGATCCGCCGGGCGAGCTCGCCGCGGTAGAAGGCGTCTGCCCCGTCGGCCGCGAGCCACTCGAGCGTGCGGGCGAGATCGGCCATGACGAGGCGCTCGCCGGCGCAGAGCGGGCCGTCGGCCCCGTAGATCCGGCGCCCCTCCTCCTCGTGCCGAAGTGCAACGTCGAGGATCTCGTGCAGGAAAGCCTGCTCCGCGTTCAGCTCGACACCCCGGCGCGCAACCTCGACCGCGGGCTCGAGGAGCTCGGCCCAGGGCAAGCGCGCAAACCGCCGGTGCGCCTCGGCGAGCCCTGCGAGCGCGCCAGGGACGGCGCACGCGGCGGCGCCGATCCGGAACACCTGGAGCGTGCGCTCGTCGAAGGGAACCTCGACGACGACCATCTCGCCGCCCTCGCCGGCGCCGAGCCCCCGGCCGGGGATCGCGACGAAGAAGTCCAGGAGGCGGTCACTGCGGTCGCGAGCTCGGTGCACGAGCATGAAGCCGCCGCCCCCGGGGCCGGTGAGGGGGCTCTCCGCGACCCAGGAGACGAAGGCGGCGGCGATGCACGCGTCGACCGCGTTGCCGCCCTCCTCCAGGATGCGCGCGCCCGCCCGCGCGGTCAGCGGGTGGCCGGC
>JBOHAD010000002.1:0-95551 GCA_050697555.1 Gaiellaceae bacterium
GGAGACAGGTCGGTTTCAAGGCAAGCAATCCCGCCAGCATGGTTGAGGGTCATCCCGCCGTCGCCTCGCACTCTCGACCGCCCATCGGACAGAGACGGCCACCCAGCGACGCTACACAGCATGGTTGCGTCTATCGTCATCCAGGGTTTGCGCCGCGAGTGGGCCACGAGATGTTGTCAGGCTAGACTACATCGCGGCCGAGCCGAGGCGCTTGAGACCCGTCGCCTGAGGCTCCTGCGACCCGGCGACATGACGCGAGACCGCAGGGCGAAGCCTCTGACACGGCTCCGCGTTGAAAGGTCTGATGCGCCCGGGTAGGCTCGCGCTCGGTCAAACCATTCAATGATGGAGCAACCTCTTCCGTCTACCCGTGGCCTCGCGTTGTGCTTCTCGAGCGCGGCTGGGCGCCCTCGGGATGCACGCCGGGCTCACGCGGTCAGCGGCGCGGCCGAGAGCTGCGCCGGGAGGCGGGTGTGGAAGGGCGAAGAGCGAGAACTTGACCGCCGTGGATCAAGGCCGGACTGACTGGCGCGACCGGCTTAGGAGACGAAGGAGGGAACAATGCGGACAAGAAGATGGCTGATCGTGCTGCTTGGCGCGCTCTCGCTGGTCGCGATCGCCCCCGGTTGTGGAGGCAACGACGACGAGGCTGCCGCCCCTGAGACGGCGACCGCGCCCGGCGAGACGGAGCCCGAGGCTTTCGAGATCGCTTATCTCTCGGCGAGCTCCGCGAACACGTGGCTGCTCAGTTCGAAGGGGGCAATGGACGAGGTCGCCGCAGAGCGGGGCGCCACCATCACCGAGTTCGACGCCGAGTTCAACCCCGAGCTGCAGACGAGGCAGCTGCAGGACGTGATCGCGTCCGAGAGGTACGACGGGATCGTCATCGCCGTGATCGTCGGCCCTGCGATCGTCCCTGACGTCGAGGCCGCGGTCGCCGCCGGTTTGAAGGTCTCCGTGCTCAATCAGGTGCTGGGAGACCAATTCGACACAGCCGATCCGCAGGTCGAGGGTGTCTCCGCATCCGTGCTGGCTCCCCCACGGCGCTCGGGCGAACGGCTCGGTGAGGTGACTCTTCAAGCCTGCGAAGGCAAGGATCCATGCCGAGTCGTCTACTTCTTCGGCATCAGGGGCATTCCGCTCGACGTCGCGATCAGGGAGGGCTTCGACTCGGTGGTCGCAGAGAACCCGGCGATCGAGGTCGTAGCCGAGGGCGAGGGCCAGTATCTCGGTCCGGACGTCGGGCTCGCCCAGATGCAGGACATCCTGCAGACGACGCGGGACTTCGATGTCGTGATCGGCGCCGACCAGTCGATGCAGGGCGTGCAGCAGGCCCTCCAGGAGGCTGGGATTCTCGATCAGGTCGCGATCATCGGCCTCGGCGGGTCGGAGGCTGCGATCACCGCGATCCGGGAAGGCAACTGGTTCGGCGGGGTCTTCGGCGCCCCGTTCACCGAGGGCCAGCTCGCCATGGAGGCGCTCCTCGACGCGCTCGAGAGCGACCGCGAGCCCGTGGGCATCGACCCCCTCACCCACGAGGACATTCCGGATGACGGACTGATCACGCAGGAGAACGTCGACGAGTTCGAGGCCCAGTGGGCCGGCTGATCAGCAGCGGGACGATGGAGGGACGCCTGCGCCGCGAATGACGGAGCGCCCCTTCGTCGAGCTGCGAGGGGTCGTCAAGCGCTTCGGCGCAACGACTGCCCTGGACGGGGTCGACCTAGAGATTCAGGCGGGCTCCGTCCACGCGCTGGTCGGCGAGAACGGCGCCGGAAAGTCGACGCTGGGCAAGATCGTGGCGGGCGTGCATGTGCCCGACGGCGGAGAGCTCCTCCTCGACGGAGCGCAAGTGACTTTCCGCTCGCCCCGTCAAGCGCTCGAGCGGGGGGTCACGATGATCGCGCAGGAGCTGTCCCTTGTGCCGACGCGGGATGTCGTCGACAACATCTACCTCGGACTCGAGGATCGCCGGGGTCCCATGCTCGATCGGCGACGGATGCGGCAACGATTCTCCGCGCTTGTCGCGGAGACAGGCATCGAGGTGCCGGCCGAGGCGACTGTGGGAGCGCTCTCGATCGCGGAGCAGCAGAAGGTCGAAATCCTCCGCGCGCTCGCCCGCGACGCCGGGCTGATCGTGATGGACGAGCCGTCGGCGCGCCTGTCGGCCGGCGAGGTAGCTGCGCTACACGCCGTCGTGCGGTCCCTCGCGGAGCAGGGGACGACGATCGTCTACGTCTCGCATTTCCTGGAAGAGGTGCTTGCGCTGGCCGACGTCGTGACCGTGATGCGTGACGGCCGGCTAGTGAAGACGAGTGCCGCGTCGGCGGAGACCACCGACTCGCTCATCGTCTCGATGGTCGGGCGGACGCTGGCCGCGACCTTTCCGGAGCGGCGGCCCGTCAAGGCGGACGCGGCAGAGGTGCTGCGGGTTGAGGGGTTCAGCCGTGCCGGCGCGTTTCGGGACGTGTCGTTCGTCGTCCACGCGGGGGAGATCGTCGGGCTGGCCGGTCTCGTTGGATCAGGGCGCAGCGAATTGGCTCGGGCCGTCTTCGGCGTGGACGCCCGCGATGCCGGCCGCGTCTTCGTCGGCGGACGCGAGATCCCGGCCGGGGACGTGAGGCGGATGATCATCGCGGGCGTCGCCATGATCCCCGAATCGCGCCAAGAGCAGGGCCTCCTATTGGTCCGACCCGTGCGCGAGAACGTAAGCCTGCCATACCTGAAGCTGCTCTCGCGCTTCGGCGTTACCAGGCGGCGGACGGAGAAGGCCCGGACCCGCGCTCTCGCGGACGCGGTCGACGTTCGGCGCGCCTCCGACGAGCAGCCCGTCGCGTCGCTCTCGGGAGGCAACCAGCAGAAGGTCCTGTTCGCCCGCTGGCTCTTGGAGCACCCCCGCGTCCTGATCGCCGACGAGCCTACGAGGGGCGTGGACGTCGCCGCCAAGCGCGCGATTTACGAGCTCCTGGCCGGGCTAGTCGCGGAAGGCGTCGGCGTACTGCTGATCTCGTCGGAGCTCGAGGAGGTGCTCGGGCTCGCGCACCGCATCCTCGTCATGCGGGAAGGCGCGATGATCGCCGAGCTCTCGGGAGACGAGGCGACCGAGCACGCCGTCATGGAGGCCGCGTTCGGCGCCTCGAGGCCGGCCGCGTGAGCTCGTACCCGGCAGCGCTCGTGGACGCGCGACGGCTGGGCGACTTTGCCCTCCGCTACGGGATTGTATGGGTCACGCTCGCCCTCTTCGTCGTACTGTCCGTCGCGAGCGACGTCTTCCTCTCGAAGCCGAACCTGCTGAACGTCCTCGATCAGCAGTCGGCCGTGCTGATCGCGGCCTCCGCCATCACGCTCACGTTGATCGCGGGCGGCTTCGACGTCTCCCTTGCGGCGATCTTCGTTCTCGCCGGAGTGACGGCGCTCCGGGTCGAGAACGAGACGGGTTCCATCGCGCTTGGGGTCGCCGCGGCGCTGGGGATCGGGCTCGCCGCAGGGAGCTTTAACGGGTTCGTCGTGACCGTGGGCCGAATCAACTCCTTCATCGCGACGCTCGCCATGTCCTTCGTGCTCTTCGGCCTCGCCTTCGTGGTCAGCGAACGCAGCATCCTTCGCCCCGTGAACCCTGAGTTCTCCGACATCGCGAGGACAAAGGTCTTCGGCGTCGCGACGTCGAGCTGGATAGCGATCGGCGTCGTGCTGTTTCTGTGGTTCGTGCTCGATCGAACACGCTTCGGTCGGCACGTCTACGCGGTCGGCACGAACCGCGAGGCGGCTCGGCTCGCCGGGGTCCGTGTCGATCTCGTCCAGGCCGCAACGTTCGCGATCGGCGGGCTTGCGGCCGGGTTGGCCGGCCTGCTAGTCACCTCGAGAACGTCGACCGCGCAGGCGTCCGACGATTTCAGCTTCATCTTCATCGTGATCGCGGCGGTCGTGGTCGGGGGTACGTCGATCATGGGGGGCGAGGGTGCCGTGTGGCGGAGCGTGCTCGGGGCGTTCTTCATCGCCTTCATGATCAACGGCTTCAACCTGCTCGGCGTCGACCCGATCTACCAGCGGATCATCCGGGGCGCGATCATCCTCGGCGCGGTCTGGATCGATGCGCACTCGCGCGGCTACAGCGCCAGGTGGAGGAGTGATCGGGACAGTGATGCCGCCCGCGCCGTGTTCCGGCTCCGTCCGCGGGCGGAGCATCGAAGCAACCGAGAGGAGTAGACCCAGACGATGGCGACGAGGCTTGGCGTAGACGTGGGAGGCACGTTCACCGACCTGATCTTCTACGACGACGAGACCGGCGAGATCCGCGTGGGAAAGGAGCCAACCACTCCCGAAGCGCCGGAGCGGGGCGTCCTCGCGGCGGTCGCCGCCGCCGTCCCGGCGGATCGGCTCCGCGTCGCCCCGTACTTCCTGCACGGGACGACCGTCGGCATCAACGCGCTCCTGACGCGTACCGGCGCCGTCGTCGGGTTGCTCGCCACCCGGGGCTTCCGTGACATCCTCGAGATCGCGCGAGGCGACCGTGCGGAGCCGTACAACCTCTTCTGGCGCCAGCCGCCCCCGCTCGTGCCGCGGCGTCTCCGGCTCCCGGTGACCGAACGCATCCGCGCGAACGGCGACGTCTTCTCGCCGTTCGAGGAGGAGGACGTGCGCGCCGCGGTCGAGAGCTTCCAGCGCGAAGGGGTGGAGTCGGTCGCCGTCGCGTTCATGAACGCGTACGCCAACCCCCGGCACGAGCTGGCCGCGGAACAGGCGCTGCGGGCGTTCGGCTTCGAGGGGGAGATTTCCCTCTCGCACCAGGTCTCCGGCGAGTACCGGGAGTACGAGCGGACCGCGACGACGGTGATCGACGCCTACGTCCGGCCACGGATGTCGCAGTACCTGCGCGCGCTGGAGGATGGGCTCCGGAGCACCGGGTTCGGCGGGACGTGCATCGTCACCCGGTCGGGGGGCGGTGCGATGACGTTCGCGGAAGCGGAGGAGCGTCCCTTCGAGACGATCATGTCGGGCCCGGTGGCCGGCGCCGAGGGTGCCGGAGAGCTCGCGCGGCAGCTCGAGCTCGGCGACGTGATCACGGCCGACGTCGGCGGCACGAGCTTCGACACTTGCCTTGTGCGGGGCGGGCGGCCGCAGCTGATGTACGAGGGCGAGGTCGTCGGCCTGCCGGTGCAGACGCCGTGGGTCGACGTGCGCTCCATCGGCGCCGGCGGCGGCTCGGTCGCATTCGTCGACATCGGCGGCCTGCTCAAGGTCGGCCCCCGCAGCGCGGGCGCCGTGCCGGGGCCGGCCTGCTACGGCCGGGGCGGGACGGAGCCCACGGTCACCGACGCGGCCTTCGCGCTCGGCATGCTGGGCGAAGGCCGCCTAGCGAGCGGGATCACGCTCGACCGCGAGCTGGCCGAGCGGGCGCTCGCACCCCTCGCCCGCGAGCTCGACTTCAGCGTCGACGAGGTCGCGCAGGGGATCATGACGATCGCGGCTGCGAACATGGCGAGCGCGATCCGCGCGATCACGATCGAGCGCGGCCAGGACCCCCGCGAGGCGAGCCTGATGCCGTTCGGCGGAGCCGGGCCGCTGTTTGCGACGCTGCTCGCACGCCAGCTCGACATCCCCGAGCTCGTCGTCCCGCCCTACGCGGGCAACTTCTCCGCCTCGGGCCTACTGGGAGCCGACCTCACGCAGACGGCCGCCCGGACCCGGATCACCAAACTCGACGACGAGACGGTCGCAGTCGCCAACGAGGTGCTCTCCGAGCTCTTCGCCGACGTCGACGCGCGCTCCGCCGAGCGAGACGGCGCGGTCAGGGAAATCGCGCTCGACATGCGATACGCCGGCCAGGAGCACACCCTGACCGTCGAGGTCCCCGGCGAGGGGCGCCTCGGCGTGGGCGCAGACGAGATCCGCGCGCACTTCACGGCCGACTACGATCGCACCTTCGGCCACACGATGGAAGAGGCCGTCGAGATCGTCGCGTACCGCGCGACCGTCCGCACGCCGCTCGCCCGCCGCGCCGTCGAGCCCCTCGCGGCGGCGCAGGCGAACGGCTCACATGGCTCGATCGAGGCATGGTCGTTCACCCGCGGCGAACTGCTGCCGTTCGCCGTCATCGAGCGCCCGGCGATCGACGAAACCGGTATCGCCGGGCCTGCGATCGTCCTCGAGGAGACCGCGACGACGTTCCTGGACGCCGACTTCGACGCTCGGCTGGGCGCAGGCGGCGTCCTCCAGATCACCGACACGAAGGGAGCCTGAACGTGGTAGCCGAAAGCGTCGTCTATCGTGCCGGCCTCGCGGGCGCGGGCAGCGCCGCCGAGGCCGATCCCGTCACGACGGAGGTGATTCGTCACGGGCTGAATGCGGCCGCGGAGGGGATCAAGCGGACGCTGATCCGGACGTCGATGTCGCCGATCATCTACGAGGTGCTCGACTTCGCGGCCGTGCTCTACGACCGGCAGATGCGGCTGCTGGCGCAGGCGCCGAGCCTCCCCTTCTTCATGGGGACGATGAGCTTCTGCGTGGAGTCGGCGGTGGAGGAGGTGGGCGGGGAGAGCGAGCTGGAGCCGGGGGACATCATCCTCATGAACGACCCGTACAAGACCGGCTCGCATCCTCAGGACGCAGCGGTGGTGATGCCCGTCTTCTTGTCCGACGGCGAGCTGATCGGCTACTCGGCGATCAAGGCGCACTGGCTCGACATCGGCGCCAAGGAGATCTACGGCACCGACACGACCGACGTCTACCAGGAAGGGACCGTCTTCCCGGGCGTGAAACTCTACCGCCGTGGCGAGCTGGTCAAGGACATTCTGAAGATGGCGACCGCGAACTCGCGGCTGCCGAAGATGGTGGTGGGGGACATCAACGCCGAGGTCGCCGGGGTCCGCGTCGGGGGCCGTGAGCTCGTGCGGTTGGCGGAGCGCTACGGGCTGGAGACCTTCTGGGACTGCGTCGAGCGGATGTACGACCACGGGGAGGCCGTGGTGCGCAGCTACATCGAGCAGCTTCCGGACGGCCGCTACGTCGGGCATGGGGAGATGGACGACGACGGTCTCTCCGATGATCCGATCCCCTTCGAGGTCACGCTCGAGATCGACGGCTCGACCGCCCGGCTCGACTTCTCCACCTGTCCCGACGCCCAGAAGGGGCCGGTCAACTGCCCGATCGCTTCCACCGTGTCGGCCGCGCGCGTGATCATGACGATGCTTGCGGGGGGCGGGGAGGCGCCAAACGAGGGCCATTTCCGTCCGATCGAGGTGGTCGCCCGGCCGGGAAGCATGTTCCACGCGCTTCGGCCGTCGCCGTGCTTCCTGTACGGCTGGCCGGCGATGCAGGCGACCGAGGCCGTCCTGAATGCCGTGGCCGAGGCGATGCCGCAAGCAGTCTGCGCCTGCTCCGGCGGGGACCTGTGCGCGGCGCTCTGGTACGGCTTTCGCGAGGAGACAGGTGAGTTCTGGGGCGACGGCTCGCCGCATCCGGTCGGCCAGGGGGCCTCGATCCACGGCGACGGGCAGAGCGCCAGGCTGCACCACATCGAGGCGGCGACGCGGTTCACCCCGCTGGAGGTGTGGGAGGCGCGGAACCCCTGGATCATGGAGTCGTGCGAGCTGGCGCCCGACTCGGGCGGGGCGGGCCGCTTCCGGGGCGGGCTGGGCCCGGACATGGCCTTCCACTTCCTCGAGGACGCCGCCGCGATCTCGACGATCGAGCGGACGAAAAACGCGCCCTGGGGCCTCGCCGGCGGCCTGCCCGGACGCCCGAACGCCGGCGAGCTGCGACTGCCCGACGGAACGGTGCAGCCTGTCGCGAAGGCGACCGGGCTGCCGATCCCGAAGGGGTCCACCTTCACGTTCCACTGCGGCGGCGGAGGCGGCTACGGGCCACCGTCCGAGCGCGACCGGGATCGGGTGCTGGAGGACGTCCGCGAGGGCTACGTGAGCGAGGCGGAGGCCCGCAACCACTACCCGCACGCGTTCGCGTGACCCGAGCCGTCACGTGAGGATCGGCATCGACGTCGGCGGCACGAACACGGACGCGGTCCTGATGGACGCCGACCGCGTCCTCGCCGAAGTCAAGACAGCCACGACGGAGGACGTGACCGGCGGCATCCTCAGCGCTCTGAACGGCCTCCTCTCGAAGGGCGACGCATCTGCCGGCCAGATCCAGGCCGTGATGATCGGGACGACCCACTTCACGAACGCTTTCGTCGAGGGACAGCGCCTCGTCCCGACCGCGGCGGTCCGGCTCGGCCTTCCGGCCACAAAGTCGCTTCCCCCGATGGTCGACTGGCCCGAGCGGCTCCGGTCGGCGATCAAGTGGAGGGCATACGTCTGCCACGGGGGGCACGAGTTCGACGGCCGTCACATCGCAGAGCTCAATCGCGACGAGCTACTCCGGGCGGCCGAGGACATCGCTCGGCACGACCTTCGCTCGATCGCGATCTCGGCGGTCTTCTCGCCCGTGAACGCGGAGTTCGAGTTGCAGGCGGCCGAGATCCTCGGGGGCGAGCTGCCTGACGTCCCAATCAGCCTCTCGCACGAGCTCGGTCGCATCGGCCTGCTCGAACGGGAGAACGCGACGATCATGAACGCCTGCCTCCGCGGCCTCGCGACCCGGATCGTCAGGGCGTTCAACTCGGCGCTGGAGGACTTCGGCGTCTCCGCGCCGATCTACCTCAGCCAGAACGACGGGACGCTGATGACCGTCGAGTTCGCGGAGCGCTACCCAGTCGCGACCTTCGCCTCCGGCCCGACGAACTCGATGCGCGGGGCGGCCTTCCTGTCGGGCGAGGAGAGCTGCGCGGTCGTCGACATCGGCGGCACAACCTCCGACGTCGGCGTGCTCCAGCAGGGCTTCCCCCGCGAGGCGTCCGTGGCCGTGCGCGTGGGAGGCGTGCGGACGAACTTCCGCATGCCCGACGTCCTCTCCCTGGGGATCGGCGGAGGGAGCCTCGTGCGGACGGCTGCGGGCGTGACGATGGGGCCTGACAGCGTCGGCTTCGAGCTGACGAGCAGGGCGCTCGTGTTCGGCGGCGACACGCTGACTGCGAGCGATCTCGCGGTCGCGGCGGGACGCGCGTCGTTTGGGGACGAGTCGCTCGTCAGGAAGCTCGACAGGCAGACGGTTGAAGAGGGGCTCGCCTGGGTCGAGCGGCAGATCGCGGAGGCGGTCGACCGGATGAAGACGAGCCCGGACCCGATCCCAGTAGTGCTCGTCGGCGGCGGAAGCGTCCTCCTCGAGGATGTGCTCGAGGGCGCCTCGCACGTCGTGCGCCCCGATCACTTCGGCGTCGCCAACGCGATCGGCGCTGCCATCGCGCAGGTCGGAGGCGAGGTCGAGCGCGTATTCGCCCTCGAGAAGCTCTCGCGGGACGAGGCGATTGAGGAGGCGAAATCCGAGGCGATCGAGAAGGCGGTCGCCGCCGGCGCGATCCGGTCGACCGTCCTGATCGTGGACATCGAGGAGGTCGGTCTCGCGTACCTGCCCGGCAACGCCACGCGGATCAAGGTCAAGGCAGTCGGGGACCTCGAGCTCAGGATGGGCGACGGTGCGACAGATAGCTGAGCAGGACCTCGACGACCTCGCCCTCGGTGCGGCGATCCTGGGGACCGGCGGTGGGGGCGACCCCTACATCGGCAAGCTCCTCGCCCAGGAGACCATCCGCGAGCACGGACCGGTGGCGGTCGTCGACGTGGACGAGGTAGACGACGAGGCCCTCGTCCTGCCAGTCGCGATGATGGGGGCGCCCACGATCATGGTCGAGAAGCTCGCCGCGGGCGAGGAGATCCTGGCCGCGGTCGACGCGGTCGAGAACTACCTCGGCCGGCCGATGACCCACACGATCTCCGCGGAGGTCGGCGGCATCAACTCCGTCTTCCCCTTCGTCGTCGCGGCGAGGCGGCGGCTTCCCATCGTCGACGCGGACATGATGGGTCGGGCGTTCCCGGAGCTCCAGATGGTCATCCCGACGATGTACGGCATCTCGGCGACGCCGATGGCCATGGCCGACGAGAAGGGAAACGCCGTGCTGCTGACCACCATCGACAACCGTTGGACCGAGCGTTTCGCCCGCTCGGTGGTCGTCGACATGGGTGCCGCGGCGATGATCACCCTCTACGCCCTCAGCGGAGCGCAGGCGAAGGAGACGACCGTCCAGGGAACGCTCGCCCTCAGCCAGGAGCTTGGGAGGATCGTCCGCGAGACGCGTGCGGCCCACGGCGCGCCGATCGAGGCGGTCACGGATCGGCTCGGCGGCTTTCGCCTCTTCCAGGGCAAGGTCGCCGACGTGGAACGCCGGACCGAGGGAGGATTCGCGCGACTCGAAGCACGGATCGAGGGGCTCGGCGCGTACGCGGAGTCCACGCTTGTGGTTCGCAGCCAGAACGAGCACCTCGTCGCCGAGCGCGACGGCGCACTCGTCGCCTCGACCCCCGACCTGATCATCGTCCTCGAGTCCGACTCCGGAGAGCCGATCACGACCGAGAGCCTCAGGTACGGCTTCCGGGTGACCGTGCTCGGGGCGCCCTGCGACGCCCGCTGGCGCTCCGAGGCTGGGCTCGGGCTCGTCGGACCGCGCTACTTCGGCTACGACGTCGAGTACGTCCCGGTGGAGGAGCTGGCCGCGCGCGGATGAGCCTGGTGGTGAGGGTTCGATTCCCTTCGCCCGCTCTAGTCCGGAGCCTCGAGCGCGAGGAGGTCGTCGATGGTTTCGCGCCTCCGGATGAGCCGCGTCTTCCCATCCCCGACGAGGACGGCGGCCGGCCTCGGCACGCCGTTGTAGTTGGAGCTCATACCGAGCGTGTAGGCGCCGGTGGCGGGAACTGCGAGGAGGTCGCCGCGCGCCGGTTCCGGGAGAGCGACGCGGTCGATGAGGACGTCGCCGGACTCGCAGTGCTTCCCGCAGACGGCGTAGTTGCCCGTGGCGTCCTCGCTCACGCGGTTGGCGAGGAGGGCGCTGTAGCGGGCGCCGTAGAGCTGCGGCCGCGGGTTGTCCGACATGCCGCCGTCGATCGCCACGTAGGTCGTCGCCTCGCTCGCGGCCTTGACGACGCCTACGCGGTAGAGCGTGAGGCCGGCCTGGCCGACGAGCGAGCGCCCGGGCTCGAGGACGAGCTGCGGAAGCGGCAGCCCGAGGAGGGCCCACTCATGCTCGAGCCGGCCCGCGAGAGCGGCGACGAAGTCCTGCACGCGCGGCGCAGGCTCCTCCGCGACGTGCCGGATGCCGAGTCCGCCCCCGAGATCGACGACGGCGGGCGTCCACCCGAGCTCGGCTCGGCAGTCGGCCGCGAAGGAGGCGAGCCAGTCGACGCTCGCCCGGGCTGCCCGCGTCTCGAGCAGCTGTGAGCCGATGTGGAGGTGAACGCCTGCGACCTCGAGGGACGCCGAGAGCGCCTGCGCGATCGCGTGCAGGGCGAGATCGGACGGGAGGCCGAACTTCGAGCCGTGGTGGGCGGTCATGATCGCCGGGTGAGTGTCGGCGTCGACGCCCGGCGTGACGCGCACGAGGACGCGACGGATCCCGGCCGCCGCCGCACGCGCGACCTCGTCCAGGGCGTCGAGTACGACGAGGCCCGCTCCGGTCTCCGCCGCCGCGCATAGCTCCTCGTCGCTCTTGTTGTTCCCGTGTACGACGATCCGCTCGCCGCGAACTCCTGCCTGCCGTGCGAACGTGAGCTCTCCCAGCGTCGAGACGTCCGCGCCGAGCCCCTCGGCCGCGAGCAGCTTCAGGACCGCGACGTTCGGGAATGCCTTGACGCTGTACGCGACGAGCGCTTCCGGCGCCGCGCGCCGGTACTCGCGCGCCCGGGCGAGCAGGGTCTGCTCGCAGTAGACGACGAGCGGCGTGCCGAACTCCCCTGCGAGCGTCGAGGCTCGAACGCCTCCGACGGACAGCTCGCCCTCGTCGGCTGCGGCGGTGTGGGGGAAGAGATCGAGCACGGGAGCGGGCGCCGGCCTCCTCGCCGCCTGGGACACGGCCGCGCGATCGTATCCGCCCGACCGGTTGCACGCGGTTGCCGCGTCGCGACCGCGTCGAGGTGCTCGACCGTTCGCTCGAGGGTTGAAAGCCCGCCTGGGGCGGTGCGCGGGTGCGTGCCTATTCGCGGCGACTGAGGGATACCTTGTCGAATACCGCGCTGAACGTCGTCTCGCGGCTGCCCCGGCGTGCGACACTTTTCGCGGCAACGGAGGGGGTCGCATGAGGACGGAGTCCATCGGGTCGCAGGCGCTTGCAGAGCGGATGCTGACCGACGCGTACGAATTCGTGCGCAGCGGCTGGTGCCAGGGCGCTGCGGCGCTGGACGAGTGCGGGCGGCCGATCGAGCCGGCCAGCGCCTTCGCACGCAAGTGGTCGGCGCTCGGAGCGCTCGAGAGGGCCTGGCGGCGTGCTCCCGAGCGGCCCGGAGTCGCGCTCGACGCCTTCCAGAGCGCGAAGCTGGCCCTCACCGCGGCGGTGAACGACGTCCCGCGGGTCTGGAACGACAGCCCTGACCGGCACGAGAGCGACGTGCTGAGCGCGCTCGCCGAGGCGGTTCGACTCCTCGGCCTTCCCGCGGCGGTACCTCCGTCGGCCCTGGACGACCTTCTCGAGGACGTGGACGCGATCCGCCCCCGCGGGAGCCTCGAGCTGCAGCCGCTTCTGCCCCTTCCCGCCGAGACGGTCGAGCCGTAGGAAGGGCCGCTCGGGGAGCGGCCCTGGGGGGAGAGGTACGACGCCTTCGCCGGGTGTCTGGGCGTCGAGAGCGCGTCCTTCGGCGCCGAAACCGCGATCCCTTCCTCCGTCCGGCACATGGGTCAGGCTTGCGGAGCGATGGAGGAACGCGTCGTCTACATCCGCCCGCGCACGATCCTCGTCGTGCTCGGCATCGTCCTCGTCGCCACCGCGCTCTTCGCGTTCCTCTACCTCGCGTGGCACGTCATCACGTGGATCCTCATCGCGCTCTTCCTCGCCCTAGCGCTCAACCCCGCCGTCGAGTTCTTCGAGCGACACGGCCTCAGGCGGGGCCTGGCCTCGGCCGTCGTCTTCCTGCTCGCGCTCGCCGCCTTCGCCGGCCTCGCGTCGCTGCTCCTTCCCCCTCTCGTCGAGCAGGTGACCGACTTCATCGACGCAATCCCCGGCTTCATCGACGACGTGACGGCCGGCCGGGGGCCGCTCGGCTTCCTCCAGGACGACTACCAGATCGTCGACAGGGTGGAGGAGGCGCTCGAGACTCGCGGGGCCGGAGAGGTGCTCGGCGTCACGGCGGCCGGGATCGCCATCGCCCAGGGCGTGATCACCGCGGTCGTCGGCGCCGTTGCGATCGCCTTCATCACGTTCTTCATGCTGCTCGAGGGACCTCGCCTGGTGGAGCGCTTCCTCGGCTTCGTGCCCGCAGGCGCCCGGCCGCGCTGGGAGCGCGTCGGCCGCGACATCTATCGCACGGTGGGCGGCTACGTCACCGGGAACCTGCTCATCAGCCTCATCGCGGGGATCGCGTCGGCGATCGTGCTCTTCGCGCTCGGGAGCGAGTACGCCGTCGCGCTCGCCGTTCTCGTGGCGGTGCTCGACCTCGTCCCCCTCGCCGGCGCCACGCTGGCCGCGATCATCGTCTCGACGGTCGGCTTCATCGAGCTGGGCTGGGTGCGCGGCGTGACCCTCATCGTGTTCTTCGTCGTCTACCAGCAGCTCGAGAACCACGTCCTCCAGCCGGTCATCTACGGCCGCACGGTGCAGCTCTCCCCGCTGATCGTGCTCGTCGCCGTGCTCATCGGCGCCGAGCTGGTCGGCATCCTCGGCGCGCTCGCGGCCATCCCGGTCGCGGGCATCGTGCAGTCGATCGCGCGGGAGCTGCTCCGCTACCGTCGCGAGGTCCTCGTCGCGCCGGCCGGGCCGACCGTCCTTCCGGCGGAGGAGCCGCCCTAGGGCGTTTCAGGCCACAGCCGGTGGGGAGACACGGCCCACGTGGATCTGGACGCCGATGCGACCCAGGCGGTCTTCCGCCGGGCGAACGAGGAGATCTTCGGCTTCGCCGGGGAGACGCTCGGTGACGAGCCGGATGCTCTCGCGCCGTTCCTCTGCGAGTGCGCCGACCGGCGCTGCACCCGCATCGTCCGGCTGAGGCCGGCGGAGTTCGAGGCGGCGCGCTCCGTTCCGGGGCAGTTCGTCGTGCTCGCCGGCCACGAGGGGAGGGTCGACGACGAGCGGGTCGTCGAGCGCGGCGAACGCTTCACGCTCGTCCAAAGGCCCGCGCGAGAACGCTCGTGTAGCTGACAAGATAGAGCCGACGTGACGGAGCGCGAGGCCAGGCTGGCGAAGAACGAGGCGCTCTTCCGCGGCGTCAACGAGCGCGTCAAGGACGTCAAGGGTGAGCTCGGGGAGGCGGCCCCCGGCGCGAGGATCGAGTTCATCTGCGAGTGCGGCCGCGAGGACTGCGTCGCGCAGGTGCGGCTCACGCTCACGGAATACGAAGGCGTGCGGGCGAACGCGACGCACTTCATCCTCAAGCCGGGACACGAGACCGCCCACGTCGAGCGGATCGTTCGCGAAGAGGACGGCTACGTCGTCGCCGAGAAGCATCCGGAGGAAGCGACGATCGCGCGGCGGACCGACCCGCGCAGCTGACCGCCGGCTACTCGCGGGCCGCGAGGGCAACGTTCAGGGCGGTTACGGTCCCGGAGCCAACGACGCCGTCGGGGTCGATGCCAGCCTCTCTCTGGAAGCGGCGGACGGCCCGGGTGGTTCTCGGCCCGAAGACGCCGTCGGCCGTCAGGCCGTACTCGAGGCTGACGAGTGCACGCTGAAGCTGGCGGACGCGGGCTCCGCTGTCGCCCTCTCTGAGCACGCCGTCCGCGGGGAGCCGCAGGCGCAGAGCCGGTTCCGTCTCGGTTTCGGTCGGAGTCGTCTCGGCCGGCGGAGCCGTGGGCGTCCCCTCCTCCGTGTCGCCGTTTCCCTGGAGAGCGACGAGCAGGATGACGATCAGAATGACCGCCGCGCCGCCGACCAGGGCGATGAGCCGGCGGTTCGGCGCTCCGACGGACGGCCGCGTTGGCCGGGGCCGAGAGGGCCCGGACACCTCCTCGGTGGGCGCCTCGAGCCAGTCCTCCTCCTCGGCGAGCCAGTCTTCCTCGGGGGGCTCTCCGTCCTCACCGCGCCGCATGCCGATACCGTACCCGCGCCGAAGGAGCGCACACGGGGACGCTGCACCTTGCGTTTGCAGGGCCTCCCAGGTGCGCCTGCCAGGATTCGAACCTGCGACCGCGGAGTAGAAGAAGGTCTCGGGCGCCAGAGGCGCGAACGGAACTGAGACTTTCCCTGCTAGAAGCCTGTTTACGCCGTCTCGGCTCAGGCAGGGTTTCGGCCTTCGGCGGGTCGTGTTGTCCCCTTGTTGTCCCGTCTGGGCTGCCCCCGTGCGCCTCTACGCCGTCGCCAGTCTCGAGACCGGCCGAACGGGTCGAGGTCTTCTCCGCGCTCCAGCGATGATCGCCGACGTGAGAGCGGACGAGTCCGACCTCGCAGACAGGCTCACGGTCAAGACGCTCGACCTCGAGACGCCGGCCAACTGAGCCACGACGCGACTCGCGAGGCTGCTCAGCCTCTAGTCAGGTGAGAGTCGCGGCGCTACCCTCGGTGCGAGGGAGCCGGCCGAGGGAACGTTGAATGCCCCTCCACATCTGTCCCGAAGTGGCCGCGGGTCTGGCCGCGGGCCCTTGCGGCGGTCGGTTCCCTCGCTTTCGACTCGCCTTTCGGCTAGTAGTTCGAAGTCTTCTGCGTCCTAAGCTTAAGGGCGAGGGAGCCGATCGACTGCGGCCGGTTGGTTCCCTCGTCTTCCTGCGCTTGCTCAGAACAAGCCCGACACCGGCTCTTCACCAAACCGAAACCCACGTAACGGCTCGCATGCGCGAGCCTCTACCGTGGGAGTACGGGAGCCAGGCGCGATCTGGAGCGCATGGAGCTGGTACCCGCAACCTCCAACCGAACCTCCTCACGGGGCGCCCCGCGGCCACGAAGAAGTGGGCGCCCCCTCGCCCCCTTGGGCTCCATCGCCGTCACACTTGCAGCGACGTAGCCCAAGCGTTCAGCACTCGCCGCGATCGCTCGTCCGGGCCGGACGATCAAAGTTCGGCCGGACTCTTTCGTTTGCTGTTGTCCGGTCTGTTGTCCCCTGAGAGTTCGTCTACCTGCCAGACAACACCTCATCTCGATTAGCAGGGACTTCGCGACGCGCCTGGCAGGATTCGAACCTGCGATCCGCGGATTAGAAGACGAGTGCTCTGTCCGCTGACCATGCGGGTTTGAGCGGCCTGCGCGCCAGTGCGTGCGCCAGTCTTGCGCCCGCGAGTGCACCACGGTCACACGGCGCGGTCTCCCCAGAGCCGACCCGAGCATCGCGTCGCGCCTCCCCTGGTTGCCTGCGCGCGCCCAGCGCGGGGTGCTGTCGCCGGTCTACGGGTGGCCGACGAGCCAGTCGGTGATCCGGCTGGATGCGCCGAGTGACGAGAAGTCGCCCTCCTCGCGGATCTGCACCGCGGCGGCGGCGAAGGCCTCGACCGCTGCCCACGTCAGCGCGCCGCCGACGCTGACGCGGCGGCCACCGGCCTCGACAATCTCGCGCAGCGACAGCCCGGGACGGGCGAGCACGTTGACCGGCTTGGAGACGGCCTCGCAGACGGCGCGAATCTCGTGGGCGTTTTGGAGACCTGGTGCGTAGAGCACGTCGGCGTCCGCGCGTTCGTAGGCCTGCAGCCGGGCGATCGTGTCGTCGAGGTCGGGGTTGCCGCGAATGAGGTTCTCGGCTCGCGCCGTGAGCACGAACGGGAACGAGAGCCGCCTCGCCGCTTCGCAGGCCGCGGCCACCCGCTCGACCGCGTTTGCGAGCGAGTAGATCGAGCCGCTCGGGTCGTAGTCCTCGATCGAGCCGCCGACGGCTCCCGCCCCGGCGGCACGCTGGATGGCGGCCGCCGCAGCGCCCGGCTCGGGCCCGTATCCGTTCTCGAGATCGACCGAGACCGGCAGGCTCGTCGCCCGATCGAGCGCGCGGACGTGCTCGATCACCTCGTCCAGGGTCGCGCCGCCGTCCGGAAGCCCGAGCGTGAAGGCGAAGCCGGAACTCGTGGTCGCGAGTGCCTTGAAGCCGAGCGCCTGCAGGACCCTGGCCGAGCCGACGTCCCACGGGTTCGGGATGACGAAGGCCGCGCCCTCGTGCAGCCCGCGAAAGTCCGCCGCCTTCTGTTCCTGGCTTCGTTGCACGCTAGTCCTCGTCCTGTGAGGCTTGCCGACCAAGCCAGGCGAGCGTCTCCGCGGCATTCATTTGCGGCGCGAACACGGGGTAGAAGACCCAGACGATGCGGCCAGCTTCGGAGATGAGGGTCACGCATGCTTCAAGCATGGCACTCGCGGCGTGGCCCACGCCTTCGTCTGCGAGCGTATCGCCGCCGCGCGTCCCAAGCTCGGGGGCTTCGTGTCACCAGACGTCTTGCAGTCTGGCACGGCGGCATACCGGGGTACGCGCAGGGTGCGGGCTGGGCGAGCGCAGGGGTGGGCGGGCAAGAGGTGCGGTGTCGTCCGGTTCGTCTCGAGCGCGTGAGCGCTTCTCGGCCCGGGTCGTTCCGCGGTCCCGGAGAACGCCCACGTGGCCACGCAGCAGCGGCGCACCACGCCGGATCACTACGTGTTAAGCGCGTGGAGCTTGCGGGCGAGCCCGGTGACTCCGTCTCCGTGACTGACCCGGATGCGGTCCATCGTGAAGGGCTCGCTTCGCGAGGCGAGACCGTGTTCGGTCGTGGTCGCGCCCTGGTAGCCGGCGGCGCGAACGGCGGACACGACCCTTGCGTCGTAGGCACCGGTCGGGTAGCAGAAGAAGTTGACCGGGACGTCGAAGCGGCGGCGGAGGACTCGCCGCGACCTAGACACCTCGGCGCGTAGACGCGTCGCGTTCAGCCCCGGCAGGAAAGCATGCGTGAGCGTGTGCGAGTCGAGCTCCCAGTTCGCGGCGAGGAGCGCGCGGATCTCCGCTCGGCTCAAGTCGCGCCCGTAGTGGCTGAGGGCGAGGTTGAGCGTCCCCGACCATCCGTGCCGGGCAAGAATTGGTCGCGCACGTCGGTAGTGGCCGTCGAAGCCGTCGTCGAAGGAGACGACGATCGCCTTCCTCGGCAAGGGACCGCCGTGCCAGTAGTCGTAGACGTCCTGGAGGTTGACGACGTCGTATCCGTGCCGAGCCAGATAGCGCATCTGGGCCGCGAACGTGGACGCAGACACCCACAGATGGGTGAGGGGCGTTCCAGCCGGCGGGTCCCCGATCACGTGGTACATCAGCACGGGCACCCGTCGGTCATGCGATGCGACGATCGGATGCCGGCAACCCCTGCGCCAGTCGCCCGCGTCGGCGATGCAGAGGTCGACGCCCGCTCCGCCTGCAACGAGGTCGTAGGGCTGCCGGTCACGCGTGCGGAGCCGGTCGCGGCCGTCGCCTCCGAAGAGGCGGTCACGCCCGGTCGCGTCCACGAGCGCGTCGGAGCCGGCTCCACCTCGGAGCCGATCGTCCCCTTCACCACCCCGGAGCGCGTCGTTTCCCGCCCCACCCAGAAGCAGGTCCCCGCCGGGACCACCGCGAAGGACATCGCTTCCAGGGCCCCCAGCAAGCGTGTCGCTCCCCGGGCCGCCGGTGATGAGGTCGTTCCCGGCGCCTCCGCAGATCACGTCGGACCCGGCGGTGCCCACCAGAACGTCGTCGGCATCCGTCCCCACGATTGTGCAGGACAGTCCCTCCACAATCGTGGGCTCACCTGCCTGCATGGCCGCGGTCGGCCGCGACGCCCTCCCGTCACGGTTCTCACCGCCCAGGCTGCACGTCGAAAGGGCGAGTGCTACTCCGGCCGCTGTCGCCAGCGCCCAGCTCGAGGACTTCTTGCCCATGTTGCCAAGCTAGGCACGGGCGCTCAAAATCCACTCAATGAGCTCTCTGGTGGGCCGCCCGGAGTGCGGAGCCTCTGGTTGGGGGACGCGCCCGACCTCGGATCGGTCAGGCTGCCGGGCGGAAGGATGGAGCGAGGGCTAGGGCAAGGCCCGCGCAGCCAGGCTCGAGCTCTCGCAGTTGAGCCGATCGTTCGGCCCGTCGGCGCCGCTGCCGGACCAGTGCGACATCGGCACCGCCGCCCCGCATGCGCGCTCATTCCCGCCACGCCAGAACCGTGGGTTGCGACGCATCCCCGAGCACGCCGCGCGCCTGGAGGCCGGGGGAGACGTCTCACTCGACTCGCGGAGACCGGAACTGTGCGCGCCTCCCTGGTGGCGCGGAGGGGCTCGGCCTGGAGCTGTTCGTCGGCATCCCTCGCCCGTCCCCTAGAACGTCAGTCGGCCTGGGCCTTGCCTTCGTGTACGACGTCCACCGTCCCGGTGGCGAAGTTCGCCGATCCGGACGCGCCCGGGTGGCCGCCCCCCTTGAGATCGACATACGCGCCCGTCCCGGCGGCGAACCGCCAGTGGCCGGCGAAGAAGGTCGCCGTCGTCGCTGACGTCCACCGAACGACCGCTTGCCCCGCAACTGTGATCGTCCCGTTGCTGCCTGACAACGTCTTGATCACGTGGATGGTCTCGCCGACGAGGCGGAACGAGACCACGGAGGTACCCGAGTCCGTCACGGCGCCGGAGATCGTGAAGGTCCCGGCGGTCGAGTTCGGGCCGGTGAAGACCTCGTGCGTCTCGATCCTGACGGGGTCCGGCGCGCTCGCTGCCACGCCCAGGGGCGCAGCCAGAGCAAGAGCGCCCACCCCGACGAGCACGGCGATTCGTGCCCTCATACGTGTGATCTTCATCGTTGATCCTTTCGCTCGTCGACCACCAAACTGAGGGCGAGGGAGGCCGCCGCGCCGGAGGGCCAGCGTGGCGGCCGTACACCTCGCCGGGAGAAGCCGTGTGTCAGGCGTCCGACCTGCATCGACCTTCCCGTGCTATCGGGCGGCCGGGCGGGCCACGTCGTGCGGGCCGATCCGGTGGCGGCGCCTGGCCAGAGCCGTTCCCACCGCCACAGCCGCTCCCGCGGTGCCGATCCCGATCCCGACGCCCGCGTCGCTCCAGTCGAAGCCCTCGACCCGCACCTGCCGGGGCCGGGCTGGACGGAGCGGCTCCGCCGCCCTCGTCGGGCACGGCCTGCACGGGCGCCGAGAAGAGCGCCGCCAGGGCGAGCCCGAGCGCGAGTCCGCTGACCTTCCTGCCCGTCATGTCCGACCTTCTTGCTCGTGGGACCGTTGCGAGGCTAGGAAGAGGGGCTCAAAATCGGCTCAACGTGAACGTTCGGCGGCAGCTCTCTCGAAAGATGCCCGGCGCCGGCAAGGGGTCGCCGGAGCTTTGCTTGCTCGGCCCGCTCGAAGTGCGTCGAGCGGGCCAACCGCTTCCGCTCGGAGGCGCGCACGCCCGCGCCCTCCTTGCGCTCCTCTCGCTTCACCGAGGGACGGTCGTCTCGGTGGATCGGATCGTCGACGGGGTCTGGGGCGAGTCGCCGCCGCAGACCGCGCGGCACATGGTGGAGGTGTACGTCTCCAAGCTCCGCAAGCTGCTCGGCGCAGACGTGCTGGCGACGCGCGCTCCCGGCTATCTCCTCCGAGTCGATCCGGAATATGTTGACATCGCACGCTTCGAGAGGCTGCTCTCCGAGGGGAGGGATGCCCTCGGTGAGGGCGACGCGGCGGTCGCCGCCTCCAAGCTCACGGGTGGGCTCAGCCTCTGGCGCGGCCCGCCTCTGGCCGATTTCGCCTACGAGCCGTTCGCCCAGGCGGAGATCGCCCGCTTGGAGGAATTGCGGCTGCTGGCCGAGGAGGAACGGGTCGAGGCGGAGCTGGAGCTCGGCAAGGGCGCGGAGCTGGTCGCGGAACTCGAGGAACTGGTCGTCGGAGCTCCCTTCCGTGAGCGCTTTCGCGGGCAGCTCATGCTCGCCCTCTACCGGGCGGGCCGCCAGGCGGAGGCTCTCGCCGCATATCGAGCCGCGCGGGAGACGTTGGTCGAGGAACTCGGCGTCGAGCCGAGCCCAGAGCTTCGCAAGCTCGAACGGGCGATCCTCGGTCAGGAGGAATCGCTCATCGGCCCTCGCGCGCTCGATCGTCGGACGCCCGAGGGGCGCGAAACACGCAGGGTCGTCACGATCGTCTTCGTCGACCTCGCCGCCGGCGAGGCCGAGCGCGACCCGGAGGCGCTTCGTCCCGTGATGACCCGGTTGCTCGAGCGCGCCGAGGAGGTATTCCAGCGGTTCGGCGCCACCGTGGAGCAAGTGCCCGGCGGCACCGTCATGGCCGTCTTCGGCAGCCCCGTCGCACACGAGGACGACGCCGTACGGAGCTTGTACGCAGTGGCCGAGCTGCGAGAGCTCGGAGTTGTCTCCCGTGCAGCCGTGGATACCGGCGAGGTCCTGGCCGGCCCCGAACCGGTCGTGCGCGGTCCGGTGGTTCGGGCGGCAGCCCAGCTTCTCGCCTTCGCTTCGCCGGACGAGGTGCTCGCCGGCGAGCTGACCCGTCGGCTCGCAGCCCATTCAGCACAGTTCGAAGCCGCTGACCTCGACGACGCCAACGCTTGGCGCCTGGTGGACGTCATGTCTGGCGCCGCACCGCGCCCCCTCCTCCTCGACACACCCGTCGTCGGACGCAGGAAGGAGCTCGCCGAGCTGCGTGAGGCCCTGGCCCGAGCCGTTCACGAGCGGCGTCCCAACCTCGTCACGGTCGTCGGCGAGGCCGGCATCGGTAAGTCTCGCCTTGCACGAGAGTTTGGCGAGACGGCAGAGTCCGAGGCGCGCGTCCTCACAGGACGTTGCCAGGCGTACGGCGAGGGCATCACGTATTGGCCCCTTCACGAGATGATCCGCGAGCTCGCGCCGGATGAGACCGTTCAGGCGCTCAACGCGCTCGTCGCGGAACTTGCCGATGGTGAGCGGATCGCTCGGCGCCTCGCAGCCACCGTCGGGCTCGTCGAAGACGTTTATCCCGTCGAGGAGGTCCGCTGGGCGGCCCGCCGATTGTTCGAGCAGCTCGCAGGCGAGCGCCCACTCATTCTCGTCTTCGAGGACGTGCACTGGGCTGAGCCGAGCTTTCTGGATCTCGTTCAACACGTTTTCGAGGTCGGCAACGACGCTCCGATTCTCCTCGTCTGTCTCGCGCGGCCAGAAATATTGGAAGGGCAGCCGGATGGCCTTCAGACGATCCTCACTCTTGAGGCTCTGAGCCCCTCCGAGGCCGAGGAGCTCGTCTCGAGACTCGACCCGGCCGCGACGCTCCTTCGCGATCAGCGCGCACAAGTCCTCGCTGCGGCCGAGGGAAATCCGCTCTTCCTCGAGCAGCTCGTCGCCTTCGCTGGGGAGAAGACCTCGCAGGCACACGATCTCGACGTTCCCCCGACGCTCCAGGCGCTCCTCGCCGCCCGCCTAGATCTCCTCGGCCCGGGCGAGCGGACGGTCGTGGAATGCGCAGCGGTCGTTGGGCGGGAGTTCTGGGTCGGCGCAGTTGCGGAGCTCCTCCCGCCCAAGCTTCGAACGACGCTTCTCAGGCACCTCGACGCTCTCCAGAGGAAGGAGCTCCTCGAGCCGGAACCATCGGCGCTTCCGTCTGAGCGCGCCTTTCGGTTCCGCCATGTCCTCATCCAGGAGGCGGCCTACCGCTCGCTGCCCAAGGAACGGCGGGGCGAGCTACACGAGCGCTTCGCCGGCTGGCTGGACGGAACGGCTGCGGCCGGAGGCGGGGACCAGGACGAGATCGTCGGCTACCACCTCGAGCAGGCCTACGAGTGCAGGACGGAGCTGGGCCTCGCAGACGACAGCGCGCGGGCGCTGGCGCTTGGCTCCGGCGAGAAGCTAAGCGCTGCGGCTGGACACGCGCTCGCCCGAAACGACCTGCCGGCCGCGGTGAATCTTCTTATGAGGGCCACCTCCCTCTACGAGGCGGGCGGTAGACCGCGCCTCGACCTGCTCGTCGACCTCGGAGCGGCGCTCTTCCCGTTGGGAGAAGGGCGGCGGGCTCTCGCCGTCCTCGACGAGGCGCTCGGGGCGGCGCACGCGTCCGGCGAGCCGGCGCTCGAATGGCGCGCGAGGCTGGAGCGGGATTACGTCGTCTCTCACCTCGAGCCGGGTGTCCTCTCGGTCGAGGAGGGTCTCCGCACGGCCGAGCGCGCGGTTCAGGCACTCGAGCGCCTCAGCGATCACCGCGCGCTCGCGCGCGCATGGCGGTCGGTGACCCAGCAGCGTTTCTGGCTGGGGAAGATCGAGAGCTCGCTGGACGCTTCGGAGCGTGCGCTCGATTACGCACGGCGCGTGGGTGACCGCCAAGGGGAGATCTGGACGCTTCGCACCCGCATCATGGCTCTCTGGACGGGACCGACGCCGGCGGCCGAGGCCGCCCGGGGCTGCGAGGAGTTACTGGCGGCTGCGGAGAACGAGGAGGTCGTTGCGTGCGCGCTCGAGAATCTCGGCGGACTCCGCGCCATGCAGGGCCGATTGGAAGAGGCGCGCCACCTCGTCGACAGCTCCGCCGCCATCTACGAGGAGCTCGGCCTCACGATGCGCCGGGCGTTCTCCATCGGCCTCCACAGAACCGAGGTGCACACGCTGAGCGGAGACTTCGTAGCCGCGGAGCACGACCTCCGGAACGCAATTGAGCTTTTCGAGTCGATTGGCGACAAGGCGACGCGCTCACTCGCCACCGCCTGGCTGGCCGACACGCTCTACGCCGTCGGCCGCTACTCGGAGGCCGAGCGGCACGTAGAGATGGGAGAACAGCTTGCGGTCGTCGACGACTACGCGGCCAACTCGAAGCTTCGGTCGGTTCGGGCGAAGATCCTGGCCCGCCGCGGTGAGTTCCAACGCGCGAAGGCCGCCGTGGAAGAAGCGGTCGGAATCGCCGACGCGACTGACGACCTCGATTCGCGCGGTGCGCTGTGGATGGACAAGGCAGAGGTCCTCCAGCTCGCAGGCGAACGGGAGGGCGCAGCGTCGTGCCTCGACCGGGCAATCGAGCTGCTCGAGCAAAAGGGCAATGTCGTGATGGCCGGGCGCGCTCGAGCGAACCTCGCTGAACTGCACGCAGCCGCTGCCTCTTCCCGCTGAAAGGGACCGCCTCGGCTGCGCAGGCTGCGCCATCGACGACATACCGCTCCTAGGGCACGGGGGAAGTCAGTGCCAGTCGGGAGCAATGTCTTTTCGGCGCCAGTTGCCCGTCGCTGAGCGGCAATCTGCGCAGGTCGGGGACGACCACGTCGGCAGAATCGCCGAGCAGTGGAGTCACCGCGCGGTAGTCGGCGCGGTCCCCCGGCCAGCCGTGAAGCAAAACCACGGGAGGCCCGGAACCTGCCTTAGTGCTCATGGCCGGAAGTCCTGTCCGAGTCAGACGGCGACTCGCATCGAACCGTCGCGCGACCTGGTCGCAAGTGGGCTCGATATAACGTGTCGGGTGACGATCAGAAGGGCAGTCCCGAACATCAGAGCCAATCTGCCCGCCGAGACGCGCGACTTCTTCGTAGACCTGCTCGGCTTCGAGGTGGCGATGGACATGGGCTGGATCGTGACCGTCGTCTCCCCGAGCGATCCTGCGGTCCAGGTGAGCATCATCGGCAACAACGATCCGGCCGCGCCCGGCATCTCGGTCGAGGTGGCCGACGTGGATGCGGTCCACGCCAAGGCACTGGAGCGGGGCCTCGAGATCGCCTATCCCCTGCAGGACGAGGAATGGGGAGTCCGGCGGTTCATGCTTCGCGAGCCGAGCGGCACGATCGTCAACGTCCTCTCCCACCGCTCCGATTGAGCGGCGCTTGCCGCGGCTCAGGCTGCGAGCCGGAGCTCGGGCTGGTGGGCGGCCAGCCTGTCGACCAACGCGGCGAGCTGCTCGCGGGTGAAGTTCCACTCAAAGGGCTCGGCGACCGCGGCAGACCTCGCGGAATTCCGCGAGCGTGTAGTGGCTGCGCTCACGGGCAGCCTGACCGATGGCCAGGGCTTCGTCGTCCCCTGCGGAGGGATAGCGGGCGGCGTACTCCGGCACTCGCCCGATCCGAATTGCAATGTGACCTCCGGCGTCGGCTGCACCGTAATTACCCACGCCGAATCGGCGCTTCGAGGCCTACGAGCGGGCGCTGCGAACAGCCTTGAGCACCCCAATTATGGCCTTGGCCGCATCCTTGAAGCTCGCGTTCGCGCGCACCATGTCCTGATCAGTAGGGTCCGTGCCGATGTGGGCGAAGGTGCGGTTGCAGCGCAGGTCGTGCAACGTCTGCAAATTAGCGACCTGCTTCGAGAGCTTGGTGCTGCCGAGGGCGGTGATCAGCGCGCCGTAGTCAGGCTTCGTCTCGTCGGCGCGAATCTGGCTCTTGATGTTCTCGCTGTCCCCGATCTCGAGATAGGCGGCACGCGTAAGCCGCTCGGAGATGATGTCGAGGTTCTCGAGCTGGCCCGGCCGACCTGATTGGCCTCGGTCGCGCTCCTTCGCCCACAACCCGGCGTGCCGAAAGATCCAGTCCTTCTCGTCACCGTAGAGGACGGCAGGCGCGATACCCGGATCGAACCCGATCTCGTCGTACAGGCTCGCGAGCGCGACATCTTCGCCTAGTGCCACATTCGCCAGGGCTGCCGACAAATCAGCTCGAGCCTGCTGGTCGACCTCCTGGCTTTCGCCTTCGAGGAGGGCGACGAGGGCCGCCTGCTGCTCGGGCGTGATGTCGCCGAGGACGGATCCGCATGCCGAACGCAACGCCGAGGCCGCCAGGCGGTGGATGTCCTTGTCGTCGTACTCGGCGTCGGGACCGACGTAGCCGAGGAGTGGATTGATGACGGCTGGTCGGCCCACGGCCCCGAGCAGCGGCAGGAGCGCACTGACCTCGCTGCGGGAGGAGGCAGCCGCCAGCTCGCTCGTGAAGATCGAGCTCAGGTCGTCCAGTACCTGCGTTGCCTCACGGCCAAGTTGCCCACCGCCGGCGGCGATCTCGCGGAGATGGCCGATTAGGGGTTGGTCACGCGGCTTGACCTTGCCGATCGCCTGAATGCCCGCGCGCCGAAGCTCGGGGCGGCCTGACGTGAGCAGGTCGACAACGCCAGGCGGCAGCGTTCCTCCCTCGGGCGTCAACTCTGCGATCGCGGCCGTCGCCTGTGCTCGGCGCGCCGCATTATTCCTATGGACGTCGCCGACGATCGTCTCGAGGATCGGTTGCTGCGCGGCCGCCCCATGGGACACAACGAGCTTCGTGAGCTCGTCCTTTTCCGACGCTGAGAGAGCTACCCAGGCCTCCGCACCCCCGGCGAACGCGGCGTCAGGCGCGGACGGAGCCAGCGCCTCGGCAATGTCCAAGGCGAAGGCCCGCTGCTGAATCCCCGAAGCGGCCTGTACGACCTCGTCGTCACGGTCTTTGATCAGCTCGATGGCAAGCGCGCCGCGCTCAGCTCCCGCGCCGAGGAACTCGAATGCGTTCTCGACCTGGTCATCGGGAATCAGGAAGGCGACGTCGGTCGTGCCGATCAGGTCGCGCTGCCGTGCACCGAGGATGAGCTGCGTAGCAAGTACTGGGTCGCTGCCCAAGGCGGCGTCGAGCACGGCTTTGAACATCTGCCGCGTTTCGCCTGAATCGCCCTTACGTGGCCAGCGAATTGCGTCAATTTGCGCCTGGGTGTTCGCCGCCTCATCGTCTTCCACAACGGTCTGGATGCGGCTGTGGAGCGATTGGCCGACACGTTGCAGAAGAGGATCGTCTGGGCCCTGCCGCGCTTGCTTCAGTGCAAACGCGACAATCTCCACAGAGATCGTCGCAGGGGCGTTGTCGACGATGTATGCGGCGACGCTTTGCTGAAGGCCATCCGCACTCCCGAGTGCCGCCAGGCGCCGCTTCCACTCGCTCTCGTCCCAGTTCGGCATTGATTCGGCGAGGACCCTCCACAAGTGGGGCTGGTGGGCAGCCGCCGTTGCGAACGCACGTGTGCGATCACGAGCGCCGTCAATGGTTTCGATCGCGCGCAGGAGAGCGCCGCTGCCAGGCGTGTCGGGAAGAGCCTCGCCGCCGAGCACGACTACGAGCCTCGCCGCATTGGCAACGAGGTTCTCGAGAGCGTCCGGGAAGGTGGTCGACTGCGCGAACCGCGGCGCCTGCTCGACTAGCCAGTCGAGCAGTGGTTCGAGCGACGGGGGCACGGTGGCCGCGCCCGGAGATGTGCGATCGAGGAAGGTCGTGACCTCGATCCAGGTTTCGCGTGTGGGGGTGGTCTCTGTCCGCTCGACCATGGCGGCGGCGGCTGCCTTGAGCAGCTTCGGGTCGCTCGCGCAGCGGAGGTACGCGCCCTCGCGCACGGTTTGGTTTGATGCACTCGCAGGGGTCTCCTGCTTGACGGCGGCGAGCGCCAGGTCAGCGGCAACGCTGCTCTCTTGCTCGATCACCCACCGCTCCAGGACGCCACGCCCTGTCTCGTAGTGGTTCTGGGGAAACGGCACCTCGTCACGCAGACGGGCTGCGAGCCTCCGCGTCGCGGACTCGGGCAGCCGCGGTTGATGCTGACTGAGCGTCGTCACGATCTCGGCTGGAAGAGGATCGGCCATCGTCGAATCCACGATCTCGTCGACGACCATGGCCGTGAGAGCCGGGTGGTCGGCGCGCAGGATGCAATCGGCGACGATTGCGGCCAGACCGGCGTCGCGATAGCGCCAGAACGCCTCGACGACTTCGAGATGTCCCTGCTCGAGCGCCCGTTCAAGCACCTCCCGGCCGCTGGCGTCCTCAAGCCAGCGCGCGGCGGTGCTCTTCCTCGTGGGAGTCATGCCGTCAGGGTAAGCATTGGGCGAGCACTGCCCGGCGGATTTGCGCGGCCGTGCAATCGCCGCCGCGAAGCCGACTGTGCGCTCAGTGCTTCGTGTCCCTCGGCGGGTTCGGGTCGCGAGCCGGCTTCACCGTGTCCGAGTCCCGGATGAGTCCACTCGGGCGGTGAATTCGCACTTCGCCTCCGCCCTGGTGTCCGGCATAGCCCTTCGCCGCCGCCTCGGCCTGGGTGGAGTGGTTGGAGCTCGCGCGCTTCGCGCCCTCAGCTTTCGCGTCCCAGCCGCCCTTCGGGTTGCGCGTGACGTGGTAGTTGCGTGCCATTGTCGTTCCCTCCAGTCGTCGGTCTCTACCTCCACACGTTCCAGGTTACGGCGCGGGTCGGACGCACCCACGGCGTCGTTTGTCTGACGAGCGGCGTCGAGGTGAGGACCGTCCGACGCCGGTCCTAGGCTCCTCGCATCCCGCCTACTGAGAGGAGCAGCACGATGGCCGAGATCAGTGTCCGCACCGACGAACTCCTGCCAGCGCGCGAGGCGAGCCGGTCGCTGGGCAAGGCGATCGACCGCCTGCTCGCCGGACAGGTCCAGAAGTACGTGATCGTGAACCGCAACCAGGTGCAGGCGGTCTTGCTCAGCGTCGACCGATATGCCGAGCTAGCGGACGAGCGCGCTGTCCTGGATGCTCGCCGAGCGGCCTGATCCCGGCAGACGCGGGCAGTGGGAGCGACAGAGAGTGGCGTCTTCGCACTCGCCCGCGAGGCTGGGATCGAACTCGAAGCTGGCCGCTCGCTGCCGTGGCTCTCTAATCGCGGGCACCTGAACCCGCTGGTCTCAGCTTCCGTACCTCGCGGCACGCTGGGAATCTTGGCCGCGCTGCACGAGCGACTCGGTGGAGACGAGACCGCTCTCGCCCTCAAGCGGTCAGGTGGTGGCCCGCGGCCCGACTTCATCCTCCGCGAGGCGGAGCTGATCGTCGAGGTCGATGAAGTTCAGCACTTCACGAGCGACCGACTGTTGACACTCGAGCTCTATCCGAAGCGCATGGAGATTGCCTTCGACATTGACGAGTACCGAACGCTCGCGAGCAAGTGGAGTTCGGTGGCGGACAAGTATCGGGCAGCCAAGCCGGCCCTTGACTTTCCACACCCTGGCGGACGGCGAGCGCAACGAGCCTACTTCGATGCCGTCCGTGACCTGGTGGCGCCCTCGTTCGGCTGGACAGTCTGCCGCATCCCAGCGCCGGAGTGCGACCCGATCATCGCCTTCACGAGATTGACCGATCGCCTCGCTCGGCCGTTGTCGCGTTGAGCAGGGGTCGGCGCCACCATCGTAGCGCTGGGCCGACAGGAGAACCCGTCGTCGTCGTCGTCGTTCCAGGACTCATGGCTGGTTGAGACCGAATGCGGGGGCCGTTCGCGACTAGACGGCCCGCAGGGCGTTGATGAGAGCCGCGGTTTCGTCGAGCCCATACGCAAGTTGCGCACGCTCGTCGCCGGCGGCCTGGACGTCGCTCACGTCAATACGAAGCCGGTAGGCCTTGAATGTCTCCTTGTCCTTCACCTCAGGAATGCCGGCAGCCCGCATCGCCTCCTGCAAGCGGGGTCTCCATCGCCCAGGGATAATCAACGACCAGCCGGATGCCTTTCGCGTAACGCCGGGTAGAAGAGCCCGGCGGCGAGTTCAACGCTAGGGCTCTCCTACTCCCGGCGCCAGGCCAGATCCAGGCTGGAAGGTTGCGGCAGCGCCGGGCTAAAGGGTTTCCTCTTGAATCTTCTGGTGCAATGGGGTATCACTCTATCTTGCCATCAGGCATCAGGGAGTTTCCTCGGGTCGCGCTCTGCGGTCGCGGTCCCCGGGACACGCTTCGCGACCATAGGGGGTTACGGTGACACGTGCTGTGAGGGCTGCGCGCCGGCTTCGCATGCGGCGACCGTCCGGCTTTGTTCTCGCGCTCTTGATCCTACTTGTCATCACGGGCTCATTTCGTCTGCCTGAGCGGGCCGCTGCGACTCATGGGGGAACCCATGTGAGCGGGACTATTGGCTCGAACGCCACCTGGACTGTGGGAGGAAGCCCGTATGTGCTGGACGGGAACGTGACGGTGGCCTCGGGCGTGACCCTAACGATCGAGCCCGGCGTGGTCGTGAAGTTCAACGGGCAGTACCGCACGTTTACGGTCAGGGGGACTCTGAGCGCTGTGGGAACGCCGGAGAGCGGGATCGTCTTCACTTCGATTCAGGACGATTCGGTTGGAGGCGACTCGGGCGGAGATGGCCCGACACCCGGGGCGCCTGGGCAGTGGTACGAGATCGGCTTCAAATCGGGCAGCACGAGTTCACTCCTGAAGTTCGTCGAGGTTCGCTACGGGGGGTACGGCTCCGCGAACTGGGCCTACGGGGCCATCAACGTCGGGGCTTCGTCGGCAGTCACGATCGAAGACTCACGAATCACGGATAGCGACCGCTCGGGAATCAAGATCAACGAGGGCGGGGCGACCGTTCGCCGCTCTGTGATCCAGAAAGGCGGCAACGGAATCTCGGTCAACCAAGGGTGGGTCGCGGTCGAAGACCGAACGTTCATCCAAGACAACTCGGGCGAAGGCGTCTGGTTCAACCTCACGAGCTCGTACGATGGCCCCGCCTCTTCGATCATGGAGAGCGACGTCACGGACAGTGGTGGTGAGGGGATCGAGCTCCAGGTGGCTAGCACGCTCCCCACCTCGAAGTGGCCGCATGGAAACCGAAACAACATTTTTGCGAATGCGGGGAAGCAGCTAAAGCTTTCGGGTTACCATCCGCCGTCGTACACGAAGCAGTACGCGGTCGATTGGACTGGTAACTACTGGGGGAGTGACGTCCACTTCTGGTATGCGCCGTCGCTCTGCTCAGGAACGGATCCATATTCTCCTGGCCATCTCGGGTACACGTGGAGCAATCCTGCTCCTGAGCCCGGCGGACTCGTTCCGCCGCCGAGTGGACCGATTAGCTACACCACTTTCAAAGCCGGCACAGGGGACAGCGTCGTCTATTGCGCCTACGATCGCTTCAAGATCGACACCTGCCAGCTCTCAACTAGCTATATTATGAGCGACCTTCACACAATTACTTTCTCCACTCCGCAGCCGCTGGAGACGGTCCTGGATTGCGCAGCCGATGGCGGGGTTTCTCCGCAGCTGCTTCAGTCGAACGTAGCCACAACATGCCCGGATACGCATGTCGGCTACTTTGTCGACCCGCTGGCATCTACGAGCGATGTACTGGCAGGCTACGAGCCCATGGTGAGTGGCCTCGTCGATGAACTCAACGTAATCGGCGACTTCTCATGCTCATACGCTGGATCGGCGCCTGTCAACGAGATGGTGGCTATTCACATACCAACCTATGACCCTCGGCTTCCTGACTTTCTCGAGCCGGACTTCGAATGCTCGGCCTCGGATCCTTGGGAGCCTTCACATGGAAGGATCGACGTCTTTCCTTCCTATCGACCAGGCTTTGAAGGGCAGCGCTATGTGTACCAGCTATTCCGATGGGATGTGGCTCGCCTAGATGTCCTCAAGGGTTGTGGTAATGGCGTCACCATCGAGGCCGACGCCGTCTTCAATAACTTCGATGGCCAGCAGTACCTTGGTGAGATCGTCGGCTGGGCATCGAACCTACCGGATGACTACAAAGACACGCAGGCCTTTGATTGTCTCCCGCTATTGCCGTGCAATCGTCGCATCTATACGGTAGGGTCGGCCGACGTGCATCGCCTACAAGCCAACTTCGCCTACTACACGCTAATTCGAACCAAGCCGGGCAACGCTAGCTCGGATACTGCCGCACTGAACTTTCAGGGCGGTACACGCCTCCCCGAGTTTTGCCACAAAGCGTGGTGCGTCGAGCCCAAGGAGAGCAAGATCGTGATTCCCGAATGGGGCATTCCGGTGCCCGGCTCTGTCTCCTGGGACTGAGCCGGAAGGGCCAGTCGTGCTTCAGGGAATCGAACGTGCTGAAGAAGACGGGTCTCGCGGACTCGGATCCCGACAACCGAGGCCTTTTGGTCGAGCCATGCCGCTGGACTCCCCGAAGAGGGGACGTCGCTCGCGTGCTCTTGTACTACTCTTTGGAGGGTCGTGTCGCAGCTAGCTGCTAGGGGGACGAAGCTGACGTTCGCCTTTTCGGCGGGTTTGTTGTGGATCCCTCTAGTCATCGGCGCACTGATTGCCGCTGACACGGGTCCCCTCGCCGTGGCCGTCGCGTTCGCGATCGCGGGATCGTGTGCGCTCGGGAGCGCGATCGTACTATCGGTTGTGCGCGGCGCGATGGTGAGGGTCACGGCGCTCGCCGGGCTCTCGCTCGGCGTTGTGCTCGCGTCAGCTGGCCTTCCGGTCACCGTGCCGAGTTACGACCCGTACACCGAAGTGGGATTCGGTTATCCGATTCCCTTCGTCTTCGCTGATCTTTCGTACGGGGGCGGCCACCAGCCCGTCGCCCATCCCACCACGGAGCACTGGAATCCATGGGAGCAGCCTGCGCTATTGGATCTACCTCGCTTCTTGCTCTCATATCTCGTCGTCTTCGCTTTGCTCACTGTGATCTCACTCGGCGCCCGCGCAAGCTGGCGACGCGTACGCCACTCGCCGGTTCGGCGGTCGAGCTCCTGGTAAGGCCTTAGACTGCGAGTCGCCAGACGGCTTCGACGTTTCGCTTGCTCAGCCGGACTTCGGCGCTCGGGCACCAGCGAGCGGGTATCACTCCCTATGGCCTTCGATGGCTCGAGGCTCAGTCGGGACGCGACAGAGTTCTCCACGACGCGCATGGAGTCATGGTCTTTGAGGCCGAGCCGACTCCTTCGTTCGCCTCACTTGGGCCAGTGACAGCGGTGGTCGTAAGCCCGGCGAACGGGTGGTCGAGATAGTGCAGGCCGCCGCTCGGCCGGACGTCCAGATGACCGAGCAGCAACAGCTCGCCTTCGACCTCTACTCGGCCTCGTTCTCTGAAGAGTCAGCGGACGCGCGCTTCCTACTGATGATGGCGGTCGAGACCCTGCTGGAGCCCCAGAAACGCTCCGAAGCCGTCGCCGCGCACGAAGGTGAGACCGCGTTCCTGCTCGCGGGCGACGAGAAGCTGAAGGTGCGTCGGCCAGGGCTGGCCTGGGATCGGCCCGGCCCGCCCAACCGACAGGGCCCGCCTCGCACCGCGCCTGCTGGTTCCTCGCCCCTTGGCTGCTCAAGAGGACTCGAGGCACGGTAGCCATGTCGGCGCGTGCTTAAGCCATCCCTGCGACCGCCGGTCGCCCCGGCCGGCGGTCGCTCCCGCTTGCTCGGCTCGCCCGGCGAGTCCTCGCGCCCGGCGCTGACGGGCGAGTGCGCGCCAGTCGCGCGCCAGTGCGCGCCACTCTTGAGCGGTCTCTAGCGGTCTAGGGCGGTCTCGCGGAGGACGCCGCCTGGAGCCCGAAACCGGCGGGATTGCAGCGGTTTCCGCATGAACAGGCGCATGCGCCTGGCAGGATTCGAACCTGCGACCCGCGGATTAGAAGTCCGCCGCTCTGTCCACTGAGCTACAGGCGCCCGGCGCCACCGTACCACTCGCTACACTCGGCTCCAGAGCGCGGTGGCGGTAGCTCAGCTGGTAGAGCCCCGGGTTGTGGTCCCGGTGGTCGTGGGTTCGAATCCCATCCGCCACCCCTAGCCTCTGGCCCCGATGAGCCGGCGGCCGACGCCCCTCATCTCGAGTGCCCGCGCGACGTCCGTCACGGAGAGAATTCCGACGAGCCGCTCTCCGTCCAGGACGAGCGCGCGGTTGACGTCGTTCTCGCCGAGCTCCGCGGCGGCGGCGATGAGCTCGTCCTCCTCCGCGACGACCGGCACCTCCTCGCGCGGGATCATGCAGTCGCCGACGGTGCGCGTATCCCATTCGCGCCGGGGCACCTCAGCCACGCGGCGGAAGGGGAGGAGGCCGACGGCGCGGCCGTTGTCGGTCACGGGGTAGGTCGTGTGGCGGCGCGTCCAGACGACGTCGTCCATGAACTCGCCCAGCGTGACGTCCGCCCGCGTGCTGACGGGATTGCGCACCATCAGGTCGCGCACGCGCAGACCGGCGAGCGCCTGCCGCGTGAGGAGGTAGCGATCCTCTGCGCCCGCGGCCATGAGCAGGAACCAGCCGATGAACGCCAGCCAGGCGCCGCTGAACGCGTTCAGGAAGATGAGCAGGGCGATTCCGCCGCCGATGAAGAGGTAGCCCATGGACCGCCCGATCGCCGCCGCGATGCGGGTCGCCCAGGCGAACTCGCCGCGGAAGTGCCAGAGCGCTGAGCGCAGCACCCGGCCGCCGTCGAGAGGCAGGGCCGGCAGCAGGTTGAAGACGAGGAGCGTCAGGTTGATGTAGCCGAGCCAGAAGAGGACGCCGTCGACGCTCGGCGTCATGCGCAGGGCCCAGGCGAGGAGCGCGAAGAGGAGCCCGAGCACGAGCGAGACGAGCGGCCCCGCGACGGCGATGCGGAACTCGGCGCCCGCGGTCGGGAACATGCCCTTGAACTTCGCCACCCCGCCGAAGAGCCAGAGCGTGATGCCCTCGATCTCCATCCCCTCCCGTCGCGCCTCGAGCGCATGGCCGAGCTCGTGGAGGAGGAGCGAGACGAAGAAGAGGACCGCCGCGACGATCGCCATGGCGACGTACGTCCCGTCGGAGAGGCCGGGGTTCTGGTTCGGGAAGATGCCGGTCGCCAGCGTCCAGACGATCAGCGCGAAGACGACGAGCCAGCTCCAGTTGAGCCCGATGCGGATGCCGCCGATGCGGCCGAGGGTGAAGCTGTCCTGCAACGGCTTCTACCGGGCCTTGCGGGCCTTCTGGACGGCCGTGCCGATCCGTCGGGCCACGACCGGCCCGTGCGTGCGCACGCTTCGACCGGCCGTCTCCCTGATCCGGCGGCGCTGCTCAGGCGGGATGCGCTTCCAGCCCCGCCGTGCTCGGTTGGCGACGAAGATCAGCTTCCACACGACCATCCACCTCCTCTCTCTCCGCTCCGGGCGCTTTCGTAACGGTACGCGTCCGGCGTAGGTCTCGCAGGATCGCTCCCTCCCGAGGAGAACCCAGCCGCCGTGGCCCTCCTGGTTCTCGCGCGGCCCGGCGACGCAAGCGCGGAGACGCTGGCGCTCGCGCTCGTCCCGAACGGCTGACGTTCGGCGGGCCACGACCGCGAGCGGGGTCCTCACGCCGGCTCAGCCGGACGTGGGGATCGTGGTCGAGCGCAGGGCCGGTCCGGGCTGGGAGACGGTCGCGGAGACCGCCACCGACGCGGCGGGCGCCTTCTCCGCGACCTTCGAGCCGCGGGCGGGAGGCAGGGTCCGCGCGCGAATCGCCGACGCAGGTGCGATCAGCTCCGAGGTCCGCCTCAGCGTCCTTCCCAGCATTGCGGTCAGGAGGAGCGGGGGCCGCGCGTTCCTCGGCGCGCCGCTCCGCGTGCAGATCCGTCCGGTCACCTACCGAGGCCGGGTCACCGTCTTCTCGCTGCGGGGCGGGCCGCGTGGTCGGGCGCGCGAGCGGACGTGTCCGGGACGGACGCCTGCGCGTGGTCGCGCCCACGCCCGGGATCGGGAGCTTTCGCGTGAGACTGGCTTTCCGGCAGCGTTCGGCCTCGAGCCGCGCATAGTGAAGTCACGCGTGCGGGCGACGGCGCGACGCCTCTCGGTCGGGTCGCACGGCCCCGACGTGCGCGCGCTTCACCGCAGGCTCGCCGAGCTACGGGTGCACGTCCCGGGGCTCTCACGCCGCTACTCCTGGGCGACGTTCGACGCGGTGCTTGCCTTCCAGAAGGCGGTCGGCCTCTCGCGCACGGGCGTCGTCTCGGCCGCGACCTGGCGGGCGCTGGGCCGCCGCCGCGGCTTCGGCCCTCGCTACGGCAAGCCGAAGCTCCACATCGAGGTCGGCAAGACCCGGCAGATCCTCATGGTCGTCCGGCGGGGGCGCGTGACGGCCGTGCTGCCCGTGTCGACGGGCGCCACCGGGAACACGCCTGAGGGCGCCTTCCGCATACCTCTGGAAGGCGCCGGCGACGAGCACCTGGCTGGGGCCCGGGATCCTCTATCGCACGATGACCTTTCACGGGAACTTCGCCATCCACGGCTGGGCCGACGTACCGCGCTACCCGGCGAGCCACGGGTGCGTGCGCGTTCCCATCTGGGCCGCCGACTGGCTCTACGACCGCTCGCCGGTCGGAGAGCGCGTGTACGTCTACGGCTGAGCAGCCGTGCGGGTATAAAGGTCGGAGGTGGCTGACCGCGTGGGGGAAAGGCTCGCGCTCGAGCAGGCTGTCGAGGCGGTGCCGGGCACGGACCTCGCCGCGTCGCTCGACGACGTCGCGGCGGCGCTCCCGGTGGCTGTCTCGGTCGAGGCCGTGACGATCCGCCTCCGCGACACGGAGACAGAACGGCTGCATCTGCTCGCGGCAGCCGGGATGCCCTCGCGCGACGTGCGCCGGCTGAGCCTGGAGCCGCTCACGATCGCGCACGCGCGTACGCTCCTCGCCGTCGGCGCGGAGCACTCGCTCGCGCGCAAGGTCGGCCTCGTCTGGCTGCACGGCCGGTGGCTGGCGGACGAGGGCGATCCGCTTGGACTCGTGCTCGTCGGCTCACGAACCCGTCGCCGGGCGGACGACGACGATCTCGCGCTGATCGCGGCGACGGCGGCGCTCCTCGCCGAGCGGCTCGCCCACGTCGATCGCTCACCGGCGGCTCTGCACGCGGCGTCGCTCTCGCTCGTCCGTCGTCTCGTCCTCGAGACGCCGCCCAGCCTGGACGGCCGCCTGGCCGCGCTGCGGCCGCGGGAGCAGACGATCCTCGAGCTCTACGCGGACGGCCTCTCGGCCCGCGAGATCGCCGAGCTGCTCGTCATCTCGCCGCATACGGTGCGGACGCACCTCAAGCTCGCCTTCAAGCGGCTCGACATCCACTCCCGCGATGATGCGACGGAGATCGTCCGCCGCGACCAGCTGCTGACACTGCTCTGAGCTACGAGCCCGAGTAGCCCTCCGCGACCTTCGCCCACTCGACGACGTTCCACCAGGCGTCGATGTAGTCCGGGCGTCGATTCTGGTACTTGAGGTAGTAGGCGTGCTCCCAGACGTCGACGCCGAGGAGCGGCGTCTTTCCCTGCGAGATCGGGTTGTCCTGGTTCGGCGTCGAGACGACCGCGAGACCGCCGCCCTCCTCGACCAGCCACGCCCAGCCGGAGCCGAACTGGTTCACGCCGGCGTCCTTGAGCTGGGCCTTGAAGTCCTCGAAGGAGCCGAAGCCCGACTGGATCGCCTCCGCGAGCGCGCCCTCGGGATCGCCGCCGCCGCCCGCGCTCATCCACTCCCAGAAGAGGGAGTGGTTGTAGTGGCCGCCGCCATTGTTCCGAACCGGGGTGCGCTTGTCGTCCGGGATCCGGTCGAGGTTTCGGAGTACCTCCTCGATCGGCTTGTCCGCCCACTCGGTGCCTTCGAGCGCGGCGTTGACCTTGTCCACGTAGGCCTGGTGGTGCTTGTCGTGGTGGACCCGCATCGTCTGCTCGTCGATGTGCGGCTCGAGCGCGCCGTAGTCGTAGGGAAGTGCCGGAACCTCGTACGCCATTGCGGTGCCTCCTTCGCGTCGTGTCGATCTGCCCGGAATCTACAGTGGCCTCGATTCGTCCCGCCGACGATTGCCCCGGTGGGGCATCTCCGCGACGATTTGCGCCCGTAGCTGCTGGAGATCAAGGCCCCGAGTTCCTTACCTGGTCGCGCTTGCCCGGGGAGCCAGGGGCATCATCCGTTCTCAGCCGCCGGGCCCTGAACCGGGCGACCCTCGAGCGGCAGCTGCTGCTCCGTCGCTCGGAGCTGTCGGCCCTCGACGTCGTCGAGCACCTCGTCGGCATGCAGGCCCAGGTGCCCCTGAATCCGTACACGGCGCTGTGGTCGCGGCTCCAGCGGTTCCGGCCCGACGAGCTCGCGCAGCTGCTCCTGGACCGCAAGGTCGTTCGGATCGTCGTCATGCGGGGGACGCTGCACCTCGTCACCGCCGGCGACTGCCTGGTGCTGCGGCCGCTCGCACAGCCCGTGCTCGACCGCGAGCTCACCCGCCATCCGCAGTACGGGCCCGCGCTCCTCGGGGTCGAACTCGACCCGGTCCTGGCCTTCGCCCGGGCGCTGCTCGCCGAGCGGCCACGCACCGGCGCTGAGCTGCGCGCCGCCATGGAGGAGCGGTTCCCGGAGTACGACGGAGCAGCACTGGCGTACGCCTGTCGCAACCTGTTGGCCTTCGTCCAGGTCCCGCCGCGGGGCGTGTGGGGCCGCACCGCCCAGGTCGCCTCCACGACCGCCGAATCGTGGCTGGGCCGGCCGCTGGCGACCAACCCGTCGATCGACGACGTCGTTCTCCGCTACCTCGCCGCCTTCGGTCCGGCGACGGTGGCCGACGTGGCCACCTGGTCGCGCCTGACGGGGCTGCGGGAGGTCGTCGACCGGCTCCGGCCCCTGCTACGGACGTTTCGGGACGAGCGCGGCCGCGAGCTGGTCGACCTCCCCAACGCGCCCCGGCCCGACCCCGACACGCCGGCCCCGCCTCGCTTCCTGCCCGAGTTCGACAACGTGCTGCTCTCGCACGCCGACCGCAGCCGTTTCGTCTCGGAGGAGCAGCGCGCGCGCCTCCCCGCCACCGTCGGGCCGGTTCACGGTTCCGTGCTCAACGACGGGTTCCTCTGCGGCACCTGGCGGCTCGAACGCGACGGCGACCCCGGGAGCGCCACGCTGGTGGTCAGCCACCTGGAGCGCCTGACCAAGCGGGCCACGGCCGCGCTCGCGGCCGAGGGCCGCCGACTTCTTGGCTTCGTGGCCGCCGACGCCGACGCCCACGACGTCCGCTTCGTCGCCGTCGACTGACTTCCCGCGTTGGGCGGGGAGCGTCTAGGTGCCCGGCTGGGCCGGCGGGCTGCCCGGGAGGTGGAGGAGGTTCTCGACCGCGCGGACGCCCTTCACGTTGCGGACTCGGGCCTCGAGCTCCGCGACCAGCTCCGGTCGGTCGACCTGACCCCGCAAGAAGACGACGCCTTCCTCGGCGTTGATGTTGATCTGGCCCTTGGGGACGTCACGGTCGCGGAAGAGGATGCTCTCGACTTTGTGCGCGAGCGTCACGTCGTCGGGGTCCTCCCTGCTGTGCGGTAGCGCGCGGGCGACGCGTCTCGCACGGCCAAGGGTCTCGGCGGACGCGTGGCGCGCGAAGCGGCGGGCCCGGTTCTCGCCACGGCGGGCGAGCTTGAGCCCGCGGTCGCGCGTGGTGTGCCGGCGCCGCCTCCCGCTCGAGGGATCGAGGAAGTGCGCGAGGGCCGCTCCGACAGCCGCCGAGGCGGCGAGGAGGAGGGTCAGTGGGCGCGCGGAGGGACGCATGCGGCGGATGCCGCGACCCTACCATCCGTCGGGGCCGAGTCAATGGGCGCCTGTCAGGCCGTGCGCCTGCGCGCCGCGGGGCCCTCGAGGAGCTTGAAGCGGCCCTCCAGGGCGAGCAGCTTGCGGTCCTTGAGGCGCTTGGTGATGAGCTCGCAGAGGCGCTCGCGCGCGGCGGCCGTCTCCCTGCTGGCCTGCTCCTCTTCCCGGTGTCGCAGATAGGCGTTCGCGAGGAAGCCGATCTGGATGACGTCGCCGCGCGCGGCGCGAATCGCCTTCTTCGCCTCGTCGAGTGTGAGGGAGACCTCTGCCGGCAGCTCCACGGGAAGGTCCGGCGCTACCTCTTCGCCAGGTGCATAGGGGCGCGCGTACTCACTCGCAGGGTGCCTGGGACGCGGTCCCGCGGGCGCCGTCTGCTCGTCCTCGGGCGCCGTCTGCGCGTCCTCGGGCGCCGCCGGAGGGACCGGCGGCCGGGTCGGCTCAGACTCCTCCGTTGTCGGTTCTTCGGTTGCCGGTACTTCGCCCGCATTCTCGACGCGCCGGCGCCACGGCCACAGTCGCAGCTTCATGCGCTCCTTCTACCGCAGGTGCACGATCTCCGTCGCGGGTCGGGTGATCGAGTTTAGGGCCCCGGCGTCTCGAGGCCGAGTAGAGAACCTCGAGTCTGCCAGACCGGCGCCGTTGCGCGTTCAGTCTCCGCGCTCTTCCTTGGCGTCGAGCACCTCGGCGAGCATGAACGGGGTCCCGTCGGGGTCGTAGAAGGTAGAGGGCTTGACCTGACCTTCGATCTCGTGGGTGTCGCCGTCGAACTTCACGCCTCGCGACTCCATGTGCAGGCGGGCGGCGTCGATGTCGGAGACGCCGAAGGTGGGCGTCGTCCCGCCCGGCTTGACCTCCTCGACTTGGCCGAGTCCGAGGCTGAGCCCCTCGACGCTCGTCGCCAGCTCGCACCAGCCGTAGTCGTCCATCAGGTAGGTCGGCTCGAACCCGAGCATCTCGCCCCACCAGTCGATCGAGCGGTGGAGGTCGGAGACGTTCACGGAGATGACGACGTTCCGGGTGCGCTCGAACGGCAGCGCCCTGCTCGTCGCATCACTGTTGGGCGCGCCCGTGCTGGCCGAGCTGGATCGTTCGAGGGGAAGCCGCTTCGTCACCCTCTCGAGCCGGCTCGCGCTGAGCCGGGAGTCGCTGCGCCGCACCCTGACGGCGCTGATCGACGCCGGACTGGTCATGAAGAACCCAGGCTACGGCCACCCACTCCGGCCGGAGTACATCCTGACCGAGCGCGGGCGCGCCCTCGCGCCCGCCTGCGCGCGTTTGCTCGCAGCGCTCGCGCGGCTGGGCGCGAACGAGGTCGGCCTCAAGAAGTGGTCGATGCCGGCCGTGCTCGCGCTTGCCGCCGGGGAGTGCCGCTTCTCCGAGTTGCGCAAGCGGCTCCCCGAGGTCACGCCGCGAGCGCTAACACTCGCGCTCAAGGACCTCGACGCCGTCGGCCTCGTCGAGCGCCAGGTGACCGGCGACTACCCGCCCGCCACGATCTACCGGCTCAGACGCAGCGCGGAACCGCTGGCCCGCATCCTCTCCGGGCTCGCCGCCTAGAACCCGCGCCAGAGCCCGGGAGCGTCGCTAACACGCATGAAGAGCGGGATTCCAGATGACTAGAGAGGATGGCCCCGGGAGGAGTCGAAGCTGGGCACGCGGATTCGAAGCCCGAGGACCGAAACCCGATTTGCAGGGGGAAACTGCTCGATGTGAAGGCGGCGCGCCAGTGTGCGCGCCATTCCCGCGTAGGGCGCTGAGTGACGCAATCACTGCGGCCCGATGTCCTCGTCACTATCTACGGGCTCGACCAGCCGCAGGTCGCCTCTCCGCCGACTGGTCGACCTCAGCGGCTCCCGTTCCGCGCACCACGAGATTGCCGCGGTTTTCGAGACCGGACTGAAAGGGCCGATTTGCAGCGGGTTATGACCTGGTTCGCCAGTAAGTTCTAGCACGCAGCTCCTCGAACGCATGGAGATAAGTCGAGTGCGACACTCGACGCCAAGCGCGGGCGGAGGCGGGCGAGTCCTCGGCTCTTGAAACCAAGGCTGTAGTCGCTTACCTTGACAGCTGTAGTCAGCAGAGGACGGACGTTGGACCGCAGTCCCAACGCGCTTGTGAAGGTCGATCTCGGCGGGAACCGTTTCGTCGCCGTCGAGGCGCACAACGTCAGCCCGGAGAGGCCGGTCGGGATCCGAGACGTTCTCCCGTTCGAGGGACTCTCGGACTCCATCGAAGCGATCGCAGAGCGCATGACGGCGGCCTTCGATCGCGTGAAACCCGACCGGGCTGCAGTCGAGTTCGGCGTCGACGTCGGCGTGGAGTCCGGCGGGCTGACTGCGCTGATCGTGAAGGGGACCGGCACCGCCACGATCAAGGTGACGCTGGAGTGGCAGAACAGCAAGGCGACCGAGGATGAAGGATGATGAGCACGGCCGGAAACGGCGCCGGCCTGATCACCGACCGCGAGTTGCGCGTGTGCACGGTTCGCATCGATGTCGCCGGCGCGCCCAAGGGGACTGGCTTCTTCGTCGCTCCCGGCCACGTCGTGACGTGTGAGCATGTGCTCGGAGGTGCGACCGAGGGCATCCAGATCTCGGATGTCGACGGCGCCGAGTACTCGCTCGTCAAGGTCGCGGATGTCTCCAAGGACGCCGACCTCGCCGTCCTTCAGGTCAAGCCCGCAGCCGAGCACCGCTGCGTGCTGCTCATCGGCGGACAGAACTTCGAGGATCGCTTCCTCACATTCGGCTACTCCGAGCTCCACCGCGAAGGCGTTCCGAGCCCACTCGTAGCCGAGGGAAACACGGGTGACGAGCGGCTCCTGAAGCTCGGCCGGGGACAAGTTCAGCCGGGCATGAGCGGCGCGCCCATCCTCAACAGGCGCACAGGCGGAGTGTGCGGCGTCCTCAGCTGGACGCGCAACGAGCAGACGGACCTCGGTGGATATGCCATCCCGATCGAGCGATTGTGGCTCCTGAGCCCGACCCTCAAGAGGCAAAACGAGGCGTACCACGAGGCGCATCGTGACGAGTGGCTCGACAAGCTGCCGATGATCCAGAAATCGGTATTGCTCAACGCGCGCCCGGGAACGCCCTCCACCGCGGGCTTCACGACCTGGTTCGTCGTCTCGGTCGGGGGTGAGCAGCGCCACTGGCGGGTCAGCGCGACGCTGCACCCGAGCGGCGAGCTTCTTCCTGCCGAGCCGGCGGACGTGCACCTCGTGCTCGACCAGGCGGCGCGGCTCTTCCGCGATTGGGCTGCGCGTCCACGTGTCGACCCGACCGGCACAATCCAGTGGCGGTTCAACCAAGGCGAGGCAATCCGCCTGCTCGGAAGCATCCTCTTCGACGCTGTGCTGCCGGACGAGATCGGGAGGCGCTTCGACGAGCTCTTGGCGGCCGGAGACGAGCGCGTCCAGCTCGCGCTCCATTTCGACCGGACGGTCATCCCGACGGAATTCGTCGACATGCCCTGGGAGTACCTCTACCTCGGCGATGAGCGCGGCTTCCGGAGAGACGCGCACGTAGCGGCCGAGGAGAAGCTCGCGTTCGTGCGCGTCGAGCAGAACGAGTTCCGAGAGCCCGACCGGCCGACCGGGCGCCAGCTGTCCGCGCTGATGGTCCGGGTCACGCCGCCTTCGCAGGGCGGCGACTCCGCCGTCGATGACATTTCCGAGCACGCCTGCGACGTCATTCGTGACCTCGCCGGATTCGAGGCCAAGCCGCTGGTGATGGCGAAGGCCCTGGATCTTAGGGACGAGATCGCGCTCGGCGCGTATGACATCGTCCACTACGTCGGCTTCGGGCGCTACCACGAGGGCGCCGATCGCCTCGCGCTCGGAGGCTCGCCCGACTATGACTATCGGGAGGCGCAAATGTTCGCGACTCTCCTGCCGGACGCCGAGCAACGACCGCGCGTCGTCGTCCTCCAACAGATCGACGGGCCGAGCGAGTTCGTCCCCCCGGACCTCTCCGTCTTCGCCTGGAGGCTCCTCGAGCGCGGCGTGGAAGCCGTCGTGGCGTACCAGTTCCCGCTCGCCGCGCGGTTCAGCAAGGCGTTCAACAAGGAGCTCTACACCCAGCTCGCCGCCGGCGAGTGCCTGGAGAACGCAGTGCAGAAGGCACGCGCGTTGATCTGGACCATGGAGCCGGACGTCCATGCTTTCCGCGCGCCGGCCGCCTTCGTGACCCGGCCCGGCGAGCTCAGACTTACCGCCCGAGCAGGGCCGTCCGCTCCGTCGGCCCGGGTCGGCGTGACCGCAGGACACGCGTAACGCGCGATGAGCCACGCGCTCGACACGATCCGGGACGCGGCGCGTTGGCTGGGCCCGCATCCGACCTCGCCGGAACAGGAGCTCAACGACATCCGCGACCGCTGGCGCGCCTCCTTCGCAGACGTCGCGCAGGATGCGCACCGGCTGGCCGCGCTCGTCGACGAAGCGTTGGCGTCCGCAAGCTCCGTGGAATCGTTCGACGCCGAGCGCACTGGCTTCGAAGAGCTGGCAACGGCAGGGAAGCAGGCCGTAGGGCGGATCCGCTCCGTCATCGACCACATCGACCGGCTGCGCGACGAGTGGAGGGCCGTGCACCGCTTTACGCCCGAGGCGCTCGAGGCCCTGAAGCAGGAGCTCGACGCGAGGCTCGCCGACTCGAGCGGTGGCGGCGCTCGGGCCTGGCTGAGCGAGCTCCTCGACGCGGCGGACGCCGGCGAGGAAGAGGCGGCAGCGGCGATCGCGACGGCCGATCTGCCCTGGCCTGAAGATCTTCGCCCGGGCGCAGCGCGGCTGGCGGAGGCGTTTCGGGACTGGCGTGACGGCGGGCCGCCGCCTGCCCTCGAGCCGATCGAGGAGGTCGCGGAAGGGGCGCTCGCGGGATGGCAGGAGTTGCTGACGCGCGACCTTCGGAGTCGAGCGCATCGATTCGCGGCCTGGACCGTGCTTCGAGGCGAAGGCGATTCAGCCCGGGCGGTCGCCCACATGGACACTGCGGTCAAGCTTTATCCCTATGCGGGTCGGATGCACGCGGAGCGCGCCGCGTTCCGCCTGTTCGTCGGCGACTTCGAGCGGGCTGCGACCGACGCTCAGCACGCGATCGAGATGACGCCGCAGGAGCCGTTCGGCTACCTGATGCTCGGCATCTGGGCCGAGCTGACGGGCAAGTTCGCCACGGCCGATGACCTCTACCGGCGTGGGTTCAGCCGCATGGCAACCGCCGCCGTGGCGCACGTCCACAATCGCTCGGCGCTCATTGACCCGCCGGGACGGCTCCTAAAGATGGCGGCCGCCGTGTTGCTCGAGAGCGGTCGCCCCGAGCAGGCTCTCGAGCTCGCGGACGAAGCGCTGCTGAGCGGCGTCCGCGGCGTGGAAGCGCACCCCGAGGCGGATGCGCACGTGATCCGTCGGAAGGCGCTCGAGCAGCTCCCGGACCGCCCGCGAAGCCAAGCAGCCGACGCTGCCATCAAGGCCGGCCGGCTGTGCCTCTGGAACGGCGACGTTGATTGCGCGATCGACGAGCTCGATCGCGCGACGAAGCTCGGCGGGCCTCCGGAGAGCGGCTGGCTCCTCGCGGACGCGCTGCTGACGAAGAGCTACCCGCTCGGCGCGCTGACCCCCGACCAGGAGCTCGTTGCGCGCGCGCGCTCAATCTGGGAGGCCACGGTCGACGAGACGGGGATCCCGCGTGGGCGTACTGCGTGGGCATACGTCACGAGGGCGATCGTCGCCGATCTCCAGTCGCAGCGCCCGGACACCGATCGCCGGCGCCCCGGTCTCTTCGAGGCGCTCATGTACGTCGAAAAGGCGATCGTGCATAACTACACCGATGCGCAGCGGTGGGGCTATGTCGCGCAGTACCTTCGCTACCTCGGGCTCGAGGAGCTGGCCTTCGAGGCGGCGGAGGCCGGGTACGAGCTCGCAGCAGCCGACAGGCAAGTTCTCGCCGAGCGGCTCCCGCTGCTCGCCAACCGACGCGCGTTCGACGAGGCCGAGGCCGTCGCCGAGCAGCTTGTGGCGATGTACGGCGAGGACCCGTGGGTGAGCGCCGTCCGCGCGTGGCTCGCGCTCCACCACCGGCGGGACGACGAGCGCACGCTAGCGCTACTCCAGCTCCCGATTACACAGGGCAACGACCAAGCCTGGTACTGCGAACTGCAAGCCCACGCGTATCTCCTGCGGGACGATGTCGCGGAGGCTCGCGCCGCGTACGGCCGGGTGCTCGAGGTCGAACCGATCGACGGCAACACGAAGTGCCGTTTGGCCCGGGCGTCGCTGGCGCTCGGGAAGACCGAGGACGCGCGGGGGTGGCTCGCGAAGGCACGGGACGATTCGACGACGCCGCGCCCGAGCTACGTCGTGACGGCCGCGCTGCAGGCTGTTGCTGCCGGCGATTCCGAGGCCGCAGTGCGGAGGCTCGGCGAGGCCGTCCGCCTCGCGTCGAGTGCCGTGGAGATCGATGACATCCTGTTCGAGACGACGCTCGCGATGCGCGCAACAGCGGCGGACGGAGCCGAAGCTGCGGCCGCACGGGAGCGCGAGCTCCTCGAGGCTACGAAGGAGACCGTCGCGGAACGGAAGTCAGAGCTCGAGCGGGATCCTCCGACGGCCGACTCGGAACTCGAACGCGCGTTGGCAGGGCTACCCGAAGGTTCGCTCGATATGCCGGCGATCGCTCTTCTCGCCCTGGCCGGCCGTCGCGACGCAGCCGCCGGTCGCCACGACATCGCCCGAGGGCGGTATGAGCAGCTGCGCGGCACATGGTTCGAACCCGAGGCGACAATCGCCTTCGAGCGGGAGCTCAAGCGCGTGCGGACGCGCAACGTGTCCATGTCGCGCCGGTAGTGCTCGCCTTGGAGCCCCCGGGCCAGTAGACGACGCTGACGTATCAAAATTAGCTCTTTACGGGGAGCTTCGTGATGGCCCCGGGAGGAGTCGAACCTCCGCACGCGGATTCGAAGTCCGTCTGGGCAGGCTGCGGCGAAGCGCGCTTCGCGGAAAGTTCCTGCAAAGAAGTCATTCCAGATTGCAGTGGCTTGCTTCGAATGGCGCCCTTTGGAGGCAAGCCGGTACGCGCACGGTACGCGCACCCCTGGGCACGAATCCCTGCAGCGCGCGGAAACCCTGGAGAAGCCAGACCCGGCTACACAGGGACGATCGCGTCGGCAGCGAGCTGAATCGCCACCGGCGTGCCGCGCTCGAGCCGCTCAAGGAGCGCGAGGTTTCCCAGACCCGTGATTCCTGTCCATGGCCTGAGTCCAGGCCGGACCTTGCGCGGCCGGAGGGGAGCCGAGTTCCGGCTCACCCTCTGGTCGTCGGCTGGCCCAGGAATCGCCACGGCCTCATACGGGGAAGACCTCCGCGAAGAAGTCGGCGAAGACGGCGAGGGCAAGAAGCCAGAGGCCGACTAGGACGAGGATGCGGCCGCCCCAGCGCTTCAGGGCGGGTGCGCTCTCCTCCAGCGTTCGGGCGACTCGGTCCTGGCCGGCCGCCAGCAGGAGGGCGAGCGTGAAGACGAGGAGGATCATCGTCAGGGCGGCGACGAGGAAGGCGAGGAACGCGGGTGCGAATCCGCCCATCGTGAGCGCTTGCCCGGCCAAACCGGCCAGGATCGGGCCCGTTCAGCCGAAGCCGGCGAGGATGTAGCCGAAGCCGAAGACGAAGTGGCCGGCAAGGGGTCGGCGGCGGCGAAAGCCCGCCTGCCGTCGGAGCAATCCATGCACCGCCGGCTCGAATCCTCTGAAGGAGATGCGAAGTCGGCCGAGCTGGACGAGCCCGAGGAGGATGAGGAGCGCGCCGACGAGAGCGCGGATGAGACGGCCGGTTGTGCTCGTGAAGGTCACGCCCTCGAAGAGTGCGGCCCCGGCGATCGCAATCAGCGTGCCCGTGAGGAGGAGGAAGGTGGCCGCTCCGAGCGCGAGCGCCGCCGCGAAGACGAAACCCGCGCGCCCGTCGCCGCCTCGCCCGCGAGGCGCGTGGGCGAGGATCGAGAGAAGGAGGGGGAAGGAGCAAGGCGAGAAGAAGGAGGCGATGCCCGCGCCGGCGGCTAACAGGAGGAGCCCGCCTCCCGTCCCTGCCGGCAGCTCGAAGCGGGGGTAGACGACATAGCCGAAGTAGCCGACGAGCGCGACGACAACGGTCGCGAGCGCGAGCAGCGCGTAGCGGGCCCGCGGATCAGCGAGAACCTTCTCGGTCACGCCGGCAACCGTAGAGATTGCCGTAGCGGGAAGGTCAGGCGGCTAGGGTTGACGGCATGGCGGCGGCCAAAGTTCGAGACGTCGGCCGCGGAGCCAGCGCCGCTCAGGCCACAAACGTCGGCGGCGCGAGCACCGGAACGGGACAGTTGACGGTAAACACGGTCCCTTTCGTGTCGGGCATGCCTGGGAACTCGTCGAGCTCGCCTCCGTCGCGGGCCGCGTGGATCTCCTTTTCGCTGGTCAAGAGACGGGCTTCGGCATCGTCCGCCCACCCATACGTGAAGTGGTCCCAGTAAGGACTCCATTCTGGCGCGCCGGCGTCGAAGTCGAAGACGGACGGCTGGAAGCCCATCGGTCCAGGCCCGGGGAGGCCGTTCATGAAGACGTTCGTGCGGCCCGTCGCGCCTGCTTCGCTCGGTCCGCCCTGCAAACCAGGCGAGAAGATCGTCTTCGTCATCGCCGCCGCCGGGGCGATCGAGTGCTCGGTGACGAAGTATCGGCTGCCCGGATAGCACTGACCGAGCTTGAAGGTGACGCGCATTGCGCCGGTGTCCGGCGGCTCGAGAAGCGGCCCCTCGCCGAGATAGCCCTTGCGCTCTCGGTCGACAGCGAGCTCGCCGGTTGACCACTTGATAATTGCGGCGTTGAGGACGAATCCGCTGTCCTCGACCATGAGCGCGCCTGCGCGCTTGGCCTCTTGGATCTCTGCCACTGAAGCGAGCTCGCGTGGGCCGTTGCTCCAGCGCAAGTAATGGACACGCCAGGCCGGCGTGTAGGCCTCGCGCCCCGGCTCCGATGAGAAGATCGCGGGCCGGTCCGCGGCGACGCGATCCACGTAGACAGCACCCGAAAGCTTCGGGGTCGCGAGAGCGGCCAGCTTCGGCACGAAGACGAGGCGCTCCGCGTCAGCGAAGCCCTCGTCCGAGACGTCCGTGCGGATGAAATAGACGTCGCTCCCGTCCACGCGCCCGCCATGGAGGCGCATCGTGACGAAGCCGAAGTCACCGTCCCATTCGTCGGATTCAAGCGAGAAGTCGACGACGTCGCCGATGATGGGCCGGGCCCGCTCCGCCGCCTCCTCGAGTGTCGCCGTCCCGACGCCTGACTCACTAGGCGCCGCCTCGTCCCCGCTGCCGCCGCAGGCGGCCAGCAGGGTCGGGCCAAGCGTGCCGACGGCCACCACACCTGTGGCACGCCGGAGCAGCTCCCCCCGGTCGAGTCGAACTGTCGCAATCGATCCCTGAGGTTGCACGTCTGCCCCCCTCGTTGGACTGCCGAACAAGTAGGTTGGATGCGAGCGGGCGACGAACGTCGCTGCGCCACGCGTCTCGGCGCCTCGTCGCACGAGCGAGCGCGTGGACGGAGAGCCCGGGCAGTTTCAATCGACCTTCCGGAGGGAGAGTTGGCCGTGCGGAGGAGCGAACCGGTCCTGTCGACGGAATCGAGATGCGGTGGCTCGAGCGCGGTGCCGATCGTATTCGTGCGTGGGATTCCGACCTCGCCAGAGCTGTGGCGCCTGGTCTTGTCGCTCGTCCCCTCGTCTGTGGCGCGATGATGCGGTCGGCGCTACGCGAAGGCGCGCAGCTCAGGCAAGGGGCCAACCGATCGAGGAGGAGTTGACGGCCGTCCACACGCAGGGTGCGAGCGTGCCGGAGATGAGCCGCTAAGGGCGGCCGCGGCCGTCACGACTGGGGGGCGCTGTGTGAGGTGCAGGCGACGGCGCGCTGCCCGGCGGCAGCGTCCGCTTTCGCGTCCGCGTAGTAGAAACGTGAGGAGCCCGGCGGCGAAGAGCATTCCTCGGTGAAACGGGCCTGCGCGCCCGCTCTCGGGTGGAGCCTTTCCGACTCCTTGCGAGTGACCCTAGTCTTGCCCACTCCCGACACGGACGGCATGCGGCGCCAGGGCGGCTGGGGGCATCCAACGGATGGATGAGGCGCATCGTCGTGCTGGGCGGGTTGCTCGCGCTCGTCGCCATGGGCTGCGGTGGCGGCGATGAGGGCGGCGCGGGCGGGGGGCGGTCGAGCGGAGAGGCGAGTGACGAGCTTGCCGTCTCGACTCTCGGGTGGGAGACCGACTTCTCCAAGCACACGGTGCCCCTCTCAGAATTCATGAGCGGGGGACCGGGGAAGGACGGGATCCCGGCGGTCGACGAGCCGAAGTTCGTTTCGGTCGAGGAGGCAGGCGACTGGCTCGCCGCGCGGGAGCCGGTCATCGAGCTCGAGCTCGGCGGTGTCACCCGCGCGTATCCGCTCCAGATTCTCGTCTGGCACGAGATCGTGAACGACGAGGTTGCCGGTCGCCCTGTGGCGGTGACGTTCTGTCCCCTCTGCAACACGGCCATCGTCTTCGACCGGCGTTTGGACGAACGGGTGCTCGACTTCGGCACGACAGGCAATCTGCGCCACTCGGACCTCGTCATGTACGACCGCCAAACCGAGAGCTGGTGGCAACAGTTTGGGGGCGAGGCCGTCGTGGGCGAGCTCGCCGGCGAGCGCCTGGAGCTGCTGCCCTCGCGGATCGTCGCCTGGGGGGACTTCGCCGGCCGCCATCCCGACGGGGAGGTTCTCTCCCGGGACACAAGCTTCGGCCGCGACTACGGCCGTAATCCCTACGCCGGCTACGACGACGTCGACTCGGGCCCCTTCTTCCCTGCGAAGGGAGCGGACGACGATCGACTCCTGCCGAAGGAACGCGTCGTGTTCATCGAGCTCGAAAACGAGGCCGTCGCGGTTCCGTTCTCTGTCCTGCGGAAGGAGCAGACGATGGAGGTGGAGGTCGGGGGAGAGCGGCTCGAGCTCCGCTGGGTGCCGGGGGTCGGTTCCGCGCTCGACTCGCCCGACATCGGGGATGGGCGCGAGGTCGGCTCCGCGGAGGTGCGGTCGCTCGTGAGTGGCGAGCCGGTGCCGTTCGACCAGCCGTTCTGGTTCGCGGTTGCCTCCTTCCGCCCCGACATCCGGATCGTGGGAGCCGAGGCGGGGGCGAGCTCCTCCTCGTCCGCCCCAAAGGACACCGTCCCGGCCGCGCCAGCCTCTCCGCCGCGGCGCGGTTACCTGGCTCCTCAGGCGTAGCCGCGCTACTCCCAGGTGATCGAGCGTCGGACCCAGCTGAACTCGGCCGCGTGAGCGGTCTGGTTCTCGGCGGCGAAGATGATGATCGCCACTTCGCCGGAGTCGAGCTCGATTCCATAAACGCGCATGGTCGGGCCAAGCGGGTCGTCCTGGTTGGCCGCCCAGATGATCGACGCCTCGACGCCGGGTCGGTCGCCGATGCGGGCGGTCTGCGTGTACACGAGCGTCGTTCCGTCACCCCGGGGAGGACGCAGGATGGCGGCGGCGAGCTCGGCAAACTCCGCATGGGATCTGTGCTTGCGCCGCGGGAGATACTGCACGCCGATGAAGGCCGCTGTTCGCTCCGTGTTGTCGTTCAGGAGCTCGCCGAAGCGGTCGGAGCGGCCTCGGCCCCAGTCGCTCGGGTATCGCAGCGTCAGCCGTCCATCCGCGTAGGTCTCGTCGATCCAGGAGGGGAAGTATTCCTCGACCGGTGGCGTGGAGGTCTGTTCGTTGCCGAGCGAGCAGCCCGCCCCGAGGAGAGCGAGGAGAACAAGAATCGTGGGCACATCCGGTTGGATGCGTCAGATCTGCCAACCGGTGTAGCGGGCGAGCCGTGTCGTCAGTCGGACGAGGTCGCCGCTGATGAGGAGCGCGCCGAAGGCGACGAGCACAGTGGCGGAGGCAACGCTGACGGTGCGCCAGTGACTGCGCAGCCAGCGGACGAGCCCGAGCGAGCGCGTGAACGCGAGCCCGAAGAAGAGGAACGGCAGGCCGAGGCCGAGCGAGAAGGCGGCCAGGAGGACGGCACCCTCGGCCGCGCCTCCGCCTCCGGCTGAGAGCGTCAGGATCGCCGCCAGCGTCGGCCCGACGCAGGGCGTCCACCCGATCGCGAATGCGACTCCGGTGAGCCCGGAGGCAGCCATGCTTCCGCCGGGTCGGAGGCCGAGGCGGCGCTCGGTCGAGAGGAGCCGCGGAAGGGGGAGCCCGAGGAAGGTGACGGCGGCGACGATGATCAAGATCCCCGCGGCGATCTCGAGCGGGCGCCGGTTCTCGAGCAGGAAACTGCCGAACCAGGCGGCCCCGGCGCCGAACGCGACGAACATGGCCGTGAATCCGCCGACGAAGGCCGCCGTAGACGTGGTGACCCGGCGCGGGCGGGCGCCGAGCTCGTCGAAGCCGACCCCCGAGACGAAGGAGAGATAGCCGGGCACGAGCGGGAGCACGCAAGGCGATGTGAAAGAGACGACGCCGGCGGCGAAGGCGAGCGCCAGCCCTGCGGGGCCGAGCTCGATCACGTATCCGCAGCCGGGTCGAGCGGCAGGTCGCGGGCGGCAAAGAAGAGCGCCTCCGAGAAGGTGGGGAAGGGCTGGATTGTGCTTCGGAGGACGTCGACGGGGACTTCCGCCTGGATCGCGAGCGTGACCTGGCCAATCCACTCGCCGGCCTCGGGGCCGACGGCGACCGCGCCGACCAGGATGCGACGCCCGGGATCCGCGAAGAGCCTGACGAAGCCGGGCCGCTTCGGTCGCTCATAGGTCGAGGAGCGCGAGGTGGCGTTGACCTCCCAGCTCGCGGAGACGAGCCCCTCGCCGTCGGTGCGGCCGACCGAGGCGACCTGAGGGTCGGTGAAGGCTACAGCCGGAACCGCCCGGTAGTCGGCCCGGGCGTCGCCGCCGGCGACGTTCACCGCGGCCACCCGTGCCTGATACTTGCCCATGTGCGTGAAGAGCGCGATCCCGGTGACGTCCCCGATCGCCCACACGTTCTCCGCGGCCTGGAGGCGGTCGTCGACCTCGATTCCGGTCCTACCGAGCCGCACGCCGACGTCCTTGAGACCGAGTCCGTCGACATTCGGACGCCGGCCGGTCGCGACGAGGAGCCGTTCCGCCTCGAGCAGCACGCCTCCGGGGAGGTGGAGGCGGAAGCCGTCCGACGTCCGCTCGACCGCCTCCGTGAGCGTGTTCAGGAGGATGTCGATTCCCTCCTCTTCGAGGGTGGCCTGGATGAGGCGACCCGCGTCGGGGTGGTCGCGGGGCAAGAGATGGTCGATGTCCTGGACGATCGTGACCCTCGTGCCTAGCCGTGCGAAGAACCGGGCGAGCTCGCAGCCGACCACCCCGCCGCCGAGCACGACGAGGCTGCCCGGCAGCTCGCGAGTCGTCGTCGCCTCGCGGTTCGTCCAGTAGCCGCTGCCCTTGAGGCCGTCGATGGGGGGCGCGGAGGCCGAGGAGCCCGTCGCGACGACGAGCTTCTGGTACTCCACCTCGCGGTCTCCGACTTGGAGGGGGCCGGGGCGGACGACCCGTCCGGCGCCGCGGACGACTTCGACCTGTCGGTCGGCGAGCCAGGTCTCGTGGCTCGAGTCGTCGAGCTCGTCGGTAACGTGGTCCCGCCACCAGAGGACGCGCTCCCAGTCCGTCTCTCCGTTGACCGCCTCGGCCGCACCCGGGGCGCGGCGTGCCGCCGCGACGACTTCGAGCGGGCGCAGGAGCGTCTTCGAGGGCATGCACGCCCAGTAGGTGCACTCGCCCCCGAGGAGTTCTCTCTCGACGAGCGTGATCGGCACCTCGGCATCGAGGCGCCTGAGCGCCCCGCCGCACGCCTCGCCGGTCGAGCCGCCGCCGAGGACGACGACGCGTCCGCCCTCACCTGCCATTGATTCGCTCCCTCCGTTCGATCGTAGGATGCACTGCTCGTGTTCGATTCCCCGGGAGCGCCGAACGTTGCACGGCCACTCCTTGCGGCGCTCGACCGCCCGCGCGCATCTGAAGGAGAGCCATGAGCGGGAACGGCGCACCGAGAGCCCGCATCGACCGGCCCGAGGTCTTCCTCGAGCTGACCAAATCGATCTGCCCTCTCTGCAAGCGGGTGATCGACGCGGAGGTCAACGTGCGTGACAACCGCGTGATCATGCGCAAGCGCTGCCCCGAGCACGGGCCCTTCGAGGCCCTCGTCTACTCCGATGCCGAGCTCTACACGGCGCAGCTCCGCTTCAACAAGCCGGGGACGTTGCCGCTCGAGTTCCAGACGGAGGTGAAGGACGGCTGCCCGTTGGACTGCGGGCTCTGTCCCGAGCACAAGCAGCACGCCTGCCTGGGGCTGATCGAGGTGAACTCCAACTGCAACCTCGACTGTCCCATCTGCTTCGCCGACTCGGGGCACCAGCCCGACGGGTTCGCGCTGACGGTCGAGCAGGTCTCCTTCATGGTCGACCGCTTCGTGGCCGCGGAGGGGGAGCCGGAGGTGCTCCAGTTCTCCGGAGGCGAGCCCTCCATCCACCCGCGGATCGTCGAGTTCATGGAGCTCGCGAAGGGACGCGGGATCCGCGTCGTCATGCTGAACACGAACGGCCTCCGGCTCGCCCGCGACCCGCGTTTCGCCGCCGAGTGCGCCCGCGTGGGGTCGCACGTCTACCTCCAGTTCGACGGCTTCGAGCGCGAGACGCACCTGGCGATCCGGGGTCGTGACCTGCGCTCCGACAAGGAGCGAGCGCTGGCCAACTGCCAACGGGAGGGTGTGAGCGTGACCCTCGTGGCGGCCGTCGAGCGGGGCGTGAACGAGCACGAGGTCGGCGAGATCGTCCGCCTCGGCGTCTCCCACCCGGCCGTGAACAGCGTCGTCTTCCAGCCCGTGACGCATGCAGGCCGGCACCTCGTCTTCGACCCTCTCGAGCGTCTCACGAACGCCGATGTCATGAAGCTCGTCGCCGCTCAGGTGCCCGAGTGGTTCCGGGTCGACGACTTCGTTCCCGTCCCCTGCTGCTTTCCGAACTGCCGCAGCATGAGCTATGCGCTCGTCGACGGGGGAGACGTGATTCCGCTCACGCGCCTCTTCGAGGTCGAGGACTACCTGGACTACCTCTCGAACCGGGTCATCCCCGACCTCGAGATCCGGGGCGCGCTCGAGCGGATGTTCTCGTCGTCTGCGACGCCCGGCGCCGAGGCCGCCCTCCTCGCCTGTGAGAGCTGCGCGGTCGACGTTCCTGCCGCCCTCGCCGACGTCCGTGAGCACGCGTTCGTGCTCGCCGTGCAGGACTTCCAGGATCCGTACACGCTGAACGTCCGCCAGCTGATGAAGTGCTGCATCGCGCAGATCACGCCGGACGGGCGACTCATCCCCTTCTGCGCCTACAACTCCGTCGGCTACCGCGAGCAGGTGCGCGCGCTGCTGACCGGTGCCGAGGTTGTGCCGGTCGTCCCGAACGCGGAGCCGCTCCAGCCCTTGCTGGCCTACACGTCCTACGGATCGAGGCGCCTGCCGTGACCGCAAGCCCGGAGGCGATCAAGGCCTGCTGCGCGACCGCCTACGCCTCGCCCGTCGCGCGCTGGCTCTTGGGCTCGAGCTTCCATCCCGGCGGGGTGGCGCTCACGCGGCGGCTGATCCGTTCCCTCGGCGTAGGTTCGGGCGACACGGTCGCGGACGTGGCATGCGGCCCGGGCGCGAGTTCAATGCAGCTTGCCCGCGAGGCGGGGTGTCGCGTCGTCGGGATCGACCTCTCGTCCGAGTCCATCGAGTCGGCCCGGCGCGCAGCAGAAGAGACGGGGCTCGCCGCCTCGGTCAGCTTCGTGGTCGGGGACGCGGAGGCGCTTCCTCTCGAGGACGCGAGCGTCGACGGGGTCCTCTGCGAGTGCTCTCTCTGCACGTTCCCGGACAAGCGTTCGGCGGCCGCCGAGCTCTCCAGGGTCTTGAAGCCGGGCGGACGGCTCGCGCTCTCCGACATGACCGCCGATCCCGCGAAGCTGCCCGCGTCGCTGCGGACCCTCGAGGCCTGGATCGCCTGCCTGGCCGACGCGCGTCCGCTTCCTGCGCTCGTCGAGCTCCTCCGCGGCGCGGGGCTCGTCGTCGAGAGCGTGGAGCGCCACGACGACGCGCTCGCACGACTCCTCGACCGTGTCGAGGCGCGCCTTCGCCTCGCACGGGTCGCCCTCGCCCACGGCGGCGATCCCGCTCTCGTCGACCGCGGCCTTGAGCTCGTGGCGGTCGCGCGAGAGAGCCTCGAGCGCGGCTTCCTCGGCTACGCCGTCCTCGCCGCCCGCCGGCCGGCCGGCCGAGTCGAAGCGACCGCCAGGCCGGTCGGCGCATCGAACCTCGTGTGAGCGGCGAAGAACGTCCGCGAAACCGCCGCCCTCCCCTGCGGATCGGCCTCGCGGCGCTTGCGCTGGCTGCCCTTCTTGCCGTAGCGGTCTTCGCCGCTCTCGCCCTCCTCTCCGACGACGGAGCGCTCCGGGGGAGCCCGAGCCCCGGCTCCCCCGGCGCCTCCTCGGCGCAACCGGTCGCAGTGACGCCGGAGGAGGCGCCGACGCTGCTCGGGGAGGATCCGATCAGCGGGGAGGAGGTCACGCTCGCCGACTTCCGTGGGAAGCCGGTGGTGATCAACGTCTGGGCCTCCTGGTGCCCGGGCTGCAACGACGAGGCGGCCGACCTGCGCGAGTTCGCCGCCGACCACCCCGAGGTCGTGGTCCTGGGCGTCGACTTCCAGGACACCGTCGAGGGGGCGCGCCGCTTCTACCGGCGCTGGGAGTGGACGCACCCGAGCATCTTCGACTCGTCGGGAACGCAGAGCGCGGCGCTGGGGCTTTTCGGCATGCCGACGACCCTGTTCCTCGACAGCCGGCACCGCATCGCCGCGCGCGTCGTGGGGGCCACCGACCGGGCCGGATTCGAGCACGGGCTCGAGCTCGCCACGCAGGCCTCGTAAGAGAGGCCGGTGCTCCGTGCAACCGGGAGGGCGCGTGCGCATCGGACCGCGAAGGTAAGACAAACGACAGAGGGGGCAAGCTGCGATGCAGTTCAACTGGTGGGAAGGCCTCGCAGCGGGCGCGGTCGCGACCGTGGCGATGACAGTCCTCATGCAGATGGGTGCGGCGATGGGCATGACGCGCATGAACATGGCCCTCATGCTCGGCTCTATGTTCCGCCGCGATCCCGAGTCTGCCAGGTCGGTAGGGATGACCCTCCACTTCATGAACGGCCTCGCGTTCGGCGTTCTCTACGCACTCGTCTGGAGGGCGATCGATCCTGCCGATCTCGCCGACGCCTGGTGGATCGGTCTCATCTTCGGCGCCGTGCACGGGGTGGTCGCGATGGCCATGATGCCGGTGATGAGCGCCATGCACCCGCGCGTCCGAAGCGACGCGCTGGCGGTCTCCGAAGGACCGGGGAGCGAGGTGCGGCTCCCCCCGTTCGGCTTCGGCGGCCGCGGCTTCGGTGCGATGACGCCGATGGGCATCCTGCTCGGCCACCTCGTGTTCGGCGTCGTCTGGGGGTTCGTTTTCTGGTGGCTCGCCTAGACGGAAACACAACGGTCGCCGTGGAGCTGCTCTACTTCGAAGGCTGTCCACACTGGCGGCAGGCGGCCGCAGCAATTGCCGACGCTGCCCGGGTCACGGGGATCAGGTCGGATGTCCGCGCGACCAGAGTCTCTGACCCAGAGGACGCCGTTCGCCATCATTTCCTCGGCTCGCCCACGGTGCGTGTCGCGGGTCGCGACGTCGACCCTGCGGCGCAGCAGCGTTCCGCGTACGCGCTCGCCTGCCGGGTCTACGACTCGGAGGCGGGACGAGCGTGGTCCCCTCCAGTCGGGTGGATCGCCGCCGCGCTTCACGAGGCCGCGGGCGCGTGAGCCCGCCTCTCCTCGCCCGGTGGCCGCCGCTGGCACCTCTTCTCTACGGGCTCCTCCTGGCAGGAATGGCGGCGGGTCAGGTCGCCAGCCTCGACACCTTCGAGGACGCGCTGGCGTCCTACGAGCTCCTGGGCGGACTGCTTCCCGCCGCCGTGATCGGTCTGCCGGCGCTGGAGGTGCTTGCCGCCCTGGGGCTGCTCGGGTCCCGCCTGCTGCCTCGGCGTGCCGCCCGCGCGGCCGGAGTGCTCGGCATTGTCGTCGCCGTCGCCTGGTCGGTCCTCGCCGTCCAGGCGTTCGCGCGCGGGCTCGCGGTCGAGAACTGCGGCTGCTTCGGCGCCTATCTGGCTCAGGAGCTCCGCTGGTGGGTGCTGCTCGAGGACGCCTACCAGCTGCTGCTCGCTCTCCTGGCGGCGCGCGCGCTCGACGTTCGCCTCCTCGGAAGAGGCCGGGTGCCGGTCTCCGCGTTGGGCGAGGCCCCGCCGGAGCCTGCCCGGCGATGACCCGGCTCGCCGTGTTTGCGGCAGTGGCGGCCGTGGCGCTCATCGTTCCCGCCCCGGGCGCCGCAGGCACCGAGCGCTGCTGCTTCCTCGTCGATGCGCGGGCTTCCGGGCGCCTGTCGCTGACGGCCGGAACCGATCTCGCGGCACCGGGTGCGAGTGCCTATCGCGCTCGCTGGCGCTGGAGGGTGCGGCACGTCGTCCGCTACGTCGAGCACGGCCGGATCTTCAACGCCCTCACGACATTCGGATCGTTGCGGCAGCGCGAGCTCTCGATCCGGCTCTCGGAGGAGCGAGCCGGCCTGCGCGTCCCAACCTGCCGGCGCGAAGTCAGCCGGGACCTCGCGAGAGGGAGCAGGGAGGCGTACGTCTCCTTGGAGGACACGACCGAGGGCGACATAGCGCTCGTGGTTCGCGCCAATCATCAGGCGCTTCGGTCGCGCTGCAGCCCCGCGCTCGCGCTGCCGACGGCACACATCGGCCCGGCGCCCGCGGGCGTCCTCCTGCGACAGGCACGCACGCTCTCACTCGCCTGGCGAGATCCGATCCGTCTCGAAGACGGTCGTCTCGTCGGGTCGGTCGAGGTTAATGTGCGCCTGTCGGTGGTTTCGCCGACGCGCGTCGCCGCCGCATTTCACCACGGCCGGCGCCCGTGATCTGCCGCGGAGTCGCCTCAGCCTGCGTCGTCCCGGCCCTCGTCCCGCACGCGCCCAAGGACCCGAGAGGTAAAGTCAGGATCGGGAGGCGGCTCTTCGCGGCCGAGGCCTCGGAGGGACTCGAGCGTCGCGAGAAACGAGCGGTAGAGGGCCTGGCACTTCTCGCACCGCGCCAGATGACGAGCGACCCGCCAGCGGCGGTAACCGGTGAGCTCGCCCTCGGCGTATTCCGAAATGGAGCGGGCGGTCTCCCCGTGCGACCCGTTGATGGCGAAGAGGAGGATGCTCACGGTCTCTTGGATGCGGCGGCCGCCGGGCCCGTCGCAGGCTAGCGGAACAAGGCTGCTAGCGTCCTCCCGATGCCGCATCCGGAAGCCGCGCTGCTCCTGCGGGCACAGGAAGGCGACCTCGACGCCTTCGCCGAGTTCGTCCGCGTGTTCGAGCGTCGCGTCCGAGGGGTGCTCGCGCGCCTCCTCGATGACGAGCGCGACATCGAGGAGGCGGCGCAGGACACGTTCGTGCAAGCGTGGCGGCATCTCGATCGCTTCCGCGGCGAGGCCGCCCCCTTCACCTGGCTCTACCGGATCGCTGTCAACGAGGCACTGCAGCGAAACCGACGGCGGCGCCTGGACACGCAGCCGCTCGAGCAAGCGGCCGATCTCGAGACTCGCGTCAGTCCCGAGTCGACTGCCGGGCGGCCGCTGCCGGCGGACGTCGCGGCCGGGCAGCGTGAGGAGATCGCAGTCTTGCTCGCCGAGTTGCGCGCGCTTCCCTTTGAGTCACGCGCGCCCCTCGTCCTCCACGACGTCGAGGGATGGCCGTACGAGGACGTCGCCGCCGTGCTGGATATCTCAGTCTCCGCCGCCAAGAGCCGCGTGCACCGGGCGCGGCTCCAGGTGATCCGAGCCCTCACCGGCCTGGGACCGGGAGGGGGGCTCACGGGTTGACCTTCGGCGCAGCGAAGCCGGGCCGCCGGTCATCGAACCGGGCGATGCGATCCGCGCCGGACGAGGCGAGACCGACTGTCGACAACTTCGGTGACCGGTCGTAGGTTCGCATCCGTTCTGGCCCTCGGCGCGTCGGCGGCTGGACTCTACGGCCTCCTTGTTCGTGGAGCGCTGACGGTCGATATCCAGATCGGCAGGAGCGTGCGCCCGCTCGGACCCTTCACCGTCCGGATCGACGCATCTCGCGAGGTCGTCTTCGACGTGATCTCGGCGCCCTATCTGCGCCGGACCCCACGGGCGCTCGAGGGGAAGCTCGAGGTCGTCGAACGGGGAACTGACATGGTGCTAGCCGCGCACTTCACGGACGTCGGTCGCCTCGTCGCGACTACGCTCGAGACCGTCCGCTTCGACCCGCCGAGCGAGATCCATTTCCGTCTCGTTCGCGGCCCCGTGCCGTACGTGGTCGAGAGCTTCGTCCTGAGCGAGGCCGGCCCCGGGACGGTGCTCGAGTATGCCGGCGAGCTCGGCACGGACCTGTGGTCGCTCGGCCGGTGGTGGGGGGGCCGGGTCGCCCCGCGGTGGGAGGCGGCGGTCGAGAGCTCACTCGCTGACGTGAAGACGGAGGCCGAGCGACGGGCCCCCCGGAGGTAAGCACTGGCGGCCGCACATCCGTTCATAAGCAGGAAAGATCCTTCGGCTACGGTGAACCGGATGCTGCGTCTCGGAGCCCTCGCCGTCGCACTCGCCGCGCTCGCCGCGTGCGGCGGGAACAGCTCGGGCGGCGCCGACGCGGCTGGTAGCGCGGCAACCAGCTCCCCAGCAGCCTCGACCGTCGCGCTCGAGGGCGAGACGCTCGACGGCGACCGCCTCTCACTTGCCGACCTCCGCGGGAAGCCGGTCTTCGTCAACGTCTGGGCCTCCTGGTGACCCATCTGCAACGGCGAGGCGGTCGCCTACGCGCGCTTTGCGGAGAGCCACCCGGAGTACGGGTTCGTCGGCCTGAATATCTCCGACGACCGAGACGACGCCAAGGGATTCCTGCACAAGTACGGCTGGACGTGGCCCTCGCTCGCCGACCCGGGCGCCGAGCTCGCCGGCTCCCTCGGACTCTACGGACACCCCGCCGTCGCCGTCCTCGACGAGCGCGGCGCCGTAATCGCCCGCCACATCGGCGGCGGTGACGCCACAATCTGGGAGGCGCTCGCAGACGAGCTCTAGGTGAATCGCTTCGGCTGGGCGCGCATCGGACCCAGGTACCCACAACCGATAGGGGGATTCGCGATGCTACGTCGCCGCACAGTCTCGTGGGTGTTCGTCCCTATGGCGGTTGTCCTTGCGCTCGCGGGAACAGCAAGTACTGGCAGCAGCTGACGAGCCTGATGGAGCCGGTCGACTTGCCGTCGATGACCGACCACCGAGCCTACATGCTCCCGAGCGGCCATCTGCTCGCCCTCCACTTCGACGACATGGAGCTAGCCCAGGCGAAGAACCTGAACTGGGTCGCCCTCGGCGTGCCCGGCACGTTCTGCAAGAACGACCAGCAGCGCGTCGAGAACGAGTACGGCTCCGGTTTCACCCACTTCCACGACCTCGAGGCCGACACGCACGGCGGCAAGCCGGGCGCGAAGGGCGTCTGGTTCGTCCACGTCGGTGTGCGCGACTTCGAGTCGCCGATGTCCACCGGCCCGGTGACCGGCGGGGAGGTCGACGACGGCTTCATGCCGACCCCGCCCCCGAGCTGCGCGGAGCGCGAAGCGAGCAGGGAGCAGGTGCGTGACTTCGGGTACAGGCCGCCCATGACGAGAGCGGTCGCGTTCGATGCGATGGGAACCCTCTTTGAACTGTCGCCTCTGCGCGACCGCCTCCGCGGCATCGGGGCGCCCGAGCAGACCCTGGAGGCGTGGTTCGGGAGGCTCCTCCACTCGGCGGCCTCCCTCACACTCGCCGGAGACTTCCGCGCCTTCGCGGACCTCGCCGAGACAGCCCTGCAAACCACGCTGGCGCAACAGGGTCGGGACCAGAGCCTAGCGGGGGACGTGCTCGAGGGCTTCGCTGAGCTCCCGCCGTACGAGGACGCGGAAGAGGCGCTCGCAAAGGCGCGCGAGGCGGGACTCACTGTCGCGCTGCTCACGAACGGAGGCGAGCCGAACACGAGAAAGCTCTCGATACAGCCGCCCTCGACCGGTACGTGGACGCAGCGATCAGCGTCGACGAGGTTCGGAAATACAAGCCGGCGCCGGAGCCGTACCTGCATGCAGTCAACCGCCTCGGCGTCGAGCCAGGCGACGTCTGCTTGGTCGCCGCGCACGGTTGGGACGTGCTCGGCGCGCGAAACGCGGGCCTACAGGCCGTGTGGGTCGATCGGCTCGAGCGGCGCTGGCCGTTCCCGCTCCCCGAACCTGCGCGAGCGCCCGGCCTCGTCGAGGCGGTCGCGCTGGTGCTGCAAGGAAATGCAACCGGCTCGCGTCCATGACTTGAATGCGGACGGCGCTGCGGAGCCGCCGGCGACGCTTGGCCCTGCTCCGAACTGAAGGGTCCCAGTCACCGCGGCCACCGGCTAACACTCTCGCGGCGCTCTCCCCAACGGCAAGGAAGGGGCCCAGAGGCGGATTTCGGCGATCGTCCTGCGACGGACAAGCTTCAGGGCCTGGTCGGTCCAATGCCGACGACGTAGGCCGGCGTGACCATGACCACGGCGACCTTCTCGACGTCGTACGCGTCCATACTTCATTCTCTATAGCGGCCTCGAATGGACCGCGGTAACCTCGGGCTTCGTGGACGAGGCGTCGATCGGGATCCTCTACGAGCACCCGCTCTGGTTCCGGCCGCTGTTTGCGGAGCTCGACCGGCGCGGAGTGCCGTACGAGCGGCTGCACGCCAATGAGCTCACGTTCGATCCGGGCGAGCGCGAGAGCCCGTACTCCGTCCTGCTCAACCGAATGAGCCCATCGGCATGGACGCGCGGGCACGCCCAGGCGATCTTCCACAGCCTCCATTTCCTCGCCTACCTCGACGAAATCGGTACCGATGTGATCAACGGCCACCACGCCTTCCAGGTGGAGATCTCGAAGGCTCGCCAGTGCGCGCTGTTCGCGCGCGTCGGCGTGCGTTACCCGGCGGCGCGGGCGGTCAACGACGTTAGGCAGCTCGAAGCTGCGGCAGAGGGGCTGCGCTTCCCCGTGCTGGTAAAGCCGAACGTGGGCGGAAGCGGCGCCGGCATCCGCTCCTTCGCGACCCCAAGCGAACTCCGCGAAGCCGTTACGGAGGTGAGCCTCGGGCTCGGCGTGGACGGCACCGGCCTCGTGCAGGAGCAGCTGCCCGCCGCGGACGAGTCGGTCGTTCGGGTCGAGATCCTGAGCGGCGAGTTCCTCTACGCGATCCGTCTCCGGCTGCTCCCAGGCAGCTTCAACCTCTGCCCGGCCGACTATTGCGAGTTGCCGGGGATCACGGACGGCGTCTCCGGTCGCGGGCTGCCGATCGAACACTACTCCCCGCCGAGCGAGCTGATCGAGGACGCGAAGCGGATCGTGGCCGCGGCCGGGATGGAGGTCGGCGGGGTCGAGTACCTCGTGAACGAGCGGGACGGCCTGCCCTACTTCTACGACGTCAACGCGCTCTCGAACTTCGTCGCGAACGCGCCCGACGTGATCGGTTTCGACCCGTTCGTCGACCTCGTCGACTTCCTGCTCGGCCGGGCCCGCGGACTCGTCGCGATCCGGTAGTAGCGCTGCTAGAGGGAGTCGAGCGCGGCGACCGCGTGCTCGAGGTCGGGGCAGATGCGAACGGCGACGTAAACCGTCCAGGGGTGCGGAGGTGCGCCGCCGGTGTACGCGACGACCGGTTTGCCCGCCGCGTGCGCGTACCAGGCCTCCATCGCCGTTCCCTCGTCGGCGTGGGTGAACGCGGCAAGCACGGCGTCGCAGCTGTCGATGTCGGCGAGATCGCCCTCGACGATCTCGCGCTCGTGCCCCTCAGTGCGGCTGCGGAAGTCGCGCCGCATCGGGTCGACTGCTTCCCATCCTCGCTGCTCCACGAGGGTGGCCGCCCGACGGCGATACTCATCCGCGCAGGGCGGGCCAGCGAGGTAGAGGCGCTTCACGTCTTGAAGCTTGAAGCGCCTAGAGTACGCGCGTGACCGACGTTCGCTCCACTGAGGAGTTCGTCGCGCTCGGACATGCCGGCTCCGAACACTACGCCGGATTGGAGACGTTCGAAAATCCGGGCGTTACGCGCGTCGAGATGACGAGCGACGAGCTGACCGCGGTCTGCCCGATCACGAGACAGCCGGACATGTACGTCGCAACAATCGAGTACAGCCCACAAGCGCTCTGCCTCGAATCGAAGTCGCTCAAGCTGTACCTCGCCCGGTACCGAAACGAGGGCGCGTTCTGCGAAGCCCTGGCCGTGCGGATCCGTGGCGACATCGCGGAAGCGCTCGAGCTCGAGACGAGCGAAGTCAGGGTGACGTTGAGGCAGAAGGCGCGCGGCGGCATCACGGTCACGGCAACCGCCTGACCTCGGCGGAGGGAAAGGCAGGGGCGACCTCGGGCCGCGCGCCCATTCGCCTAACTCGAGGCGATCTGCCCGCGGATTTGGCCGGCGCCATTCTTCGGCGTGTGGCTATTCACGTAGGTGCCGCCGCCGAGGATCTTCTTCATCACGGCTGCGGACGCGCCTTCGAGCGCGCGCTGCTCCCACGTGACCTAGTTGAGGTCGCGGGTGTTGACGACGAGCACGATCAGGCGCGGGTCGCCCCAGCGCTGCCAGTACTTGGCGATCGTGATCAGTTCGTTCGGCCCGTTCATCTGCATCGCGCCGTCGCCGATGAGCGCGATTGCGACCCGGTCGGGACGGGCGAACTGGCTGCGATCGCGTAGGGGACGCCAGGACCCATCGTCGCGAGCGTGCCCGAGAGCGACGCCATCATCCCGCGCCGTAGCTTGGGGTCGCGCGCGAACGCAGTCCGGCTGGATTCCGGGTAGGTACTGAACATGTCTGCGATCAGCGTGCTCTGGCTCGTAGGGCGATGGCTGTCCTAGCGATCGTTGTCGTTGCCGTCATCTTCGCCGTCTCAGGCGGAGGCGATGGCGAAGGCCCGTGCGGATCCGACGACGCGCGCGCCTTGACGGGAAGGGTCGCGCGCTCGTACTCGTCCGGGGCGGGCTGCGATGCGGCGGCGGCCTGTCCCCGGACGGTTCAAGACTCGCCACGGATGATCTGCGCTACCCGTTGACGCGTGACGCCGAGAGTCCGGCCGATGGTCGCCAGGCTCGCGCCCCCTCGTGGGCGGTGCTGATCGCCTCCCGGTATTCGCGGCGGGCCTCGGCGAGGGCGGCCTCGCGCTCTTGGATGCGCTCGGCCGCTCGACGAATTCGGGCAAGGAGTTGGGCCTCGGTCGGACCGGCAGGCGGCGCGCTTGCAGGAGCAGCGCGACGTGCTCAGGGCCGGCGAGCCCGTCCGCTGCAAGTGCTGCCTCCCCATGATCGAGTCGTCCCGCGAGGCCGCCGAGAAGCACCGGACGCTCGTCCACGCCGGCGACGGCGAGCGACAGTGGGGCGCCGCCCCGACGACTACGAGGAGGCCGCCGAGTGACCCTCTGTCCGCCGGAACTACTAAGCTCGATAACACGCGAGCCGCAGATGCATCCGATGATGCTCTTATGCTGCACGTGTGCTCTCAGTAGCTAAGCTGACGCCGGGGCAGGAGGCCTACTACGAGCGGGCCGTGGCCGCCGGCCTGGACGACTACTACGCCGGCAAGGGTGAGTCACCGGGGATCTGGGCCGGTGCGGGCGCGGCGAGCCTCGGGCTCGAGGGAGAGGTGGAGAAGGGTGAGCTGGGTTCGCTCGTCCGCGGCAAGCACCCGCAGACTGGGGACGAGCTTCGCGCCCACGTGAAGGCGCGTACGATCACGGTCGAGCGGATCGACGCCGAGTCGGGGAAGCGCTGGCTCGAGGAGAAGAAGCTCGCACCCGTCGCGGGCTTCGACCTGGTCTTCTCGACTCCCAAGAGCGTCAGCCTCCTGCACGCCCTCGGCGAGGAGGAGACCCGCAGCGCGATCGCCGAGGCGCACCGCTGCGCCTGGCAGGCGGCGCTTGCCTACCTGGAGGAGGAGGCCTGCGTCACGCGCCGGGGGAAGGACGGGTTCATCCGCGAGCGCGGGGGCGGCTTCGTCGCGGCTGCCTACCAGCACCGGACGAGCCGAGCGCAGGACCCGCACCTACACACGCATGTGATCGTCGCCAACATGACGCAGAGTCCCTCCGACGGCGAGTGGCGGGCGCTCGACGGGGAGGCGATTCTCAAGACCTGCCGGCTCGCGGCCGGTTACCTGTACGAGGCGCACCTGCGTTTCGAGCTCTCCACCAGGCTCGGGCTCGAGTGGGAGAAGCCGGAGAAGGGCTGGGCCGAGCTCGAGGGTGTCCCCCGGGCCGTGATCGACGCCTTCTCGACCCGGCGGGCGCAGGTGGTCGGGCATATGGGCGAGCAGGCGACCTCGGGCTTCTACGCCGCCCAGGTGGCCGCGGTGGCGAGCCGCGAGCGGAAGGAGGAACTCGACCTTCCGCGCCTCAGGGAGGAGTGGGCCGCCCGCGCCACGGAGCACGGCCTCGACCAGAAGGAGCTCGAAGGGCTCCTCGACCGCTCTCCCTACCGCGAGCCGAGCCCGGCCGGGCTGGTCGCGCTCGCCGAACGCATGCTCGGCCCCGAAGGGCTGACGGAGAAGCGAAGCGCCTTCTCGACGCCCGAGCTCGTGATGGCCTGGGCGCAGGCACACGCTCAGGGCGCTGCGGTCGAGCGCATCCGCTCCCTCTGCGCCCGCTTCCTCGAGCTACCGGGCGTCGAGCGCGTGGCCGAGACTCCCGCGCCGGGGCGGGCGGCCTACTACTCGACGGCCGAGCTGCTCCGGATCGAGCGAGAGGCGCTCGCTCTCGTCGAGCGCAGGCACGGCGCCGACGCCTCGGCCGTGCCCGCCGCCGATCTCGACGAGCTCCTGCGAGAGCCCGCGGGCCGTCCCCTCTCCCCGAGCAGGAGCGCATGGTCCGCGCGGTCGCGGGCAGCGACGACCGCGTGGTCTCGGTTGTCGGGCTCGCGGGCGCCGGGAAGACGACGGCGACGCACGAGCTCGCGTCTGCCTTTGCCGCAGCCGGGATCCCGGTGCTCGGGGCCGCTCCCTCCGGGATTGCCGCCGAGCGTCTGCAGGACGAGAGCGGCATCCCGGCAACGACACTCCACCGCCTCCTCGCCGGGGCGCGACGGGCAGGCGGGCTCCCGAAGGGCTGCGTCCTCGTCGTCGACGAGGCGGGGATGGCGGAGACGCGCGTGCTTGCCCCGCTGCTCGCGCTCGTCGAGGAGGCGGAGGGGAAGGCGGTGCTCATGGGCGACCCGCGCCAGCTCCCCGCCGTCGGCGCGGGCGGCCTCTTCGCCGCCATCGTCGAGCGCCACGGCGCGATTCAGCTGCGCGAGAACCGACGCCAGCGGGACGAGCTCGAGGGAAGCGCGCTCGCGGCCCTCCGCGGCGGCCTGGGGCGCGAGTACCTCGCCTTCGCCGAGCGGAACGAGCGCCTCGTCCTCTCGGAGGGTCCACAGGAGACGAGGGCGCGGCTCCTGGCCGACTGGTGGGAGGCGGCGAAGGAGGACCTGCCGCGAAGCGTCATGATCGCCCCCGGCGCGCCGACGTGGGCGAGCTGAACGCGCTCGCGCGCAGGCTGATGGAGAGAGTGGGGCGGCTCGGGCAGGAACGCCTAAGCGTCGGCGACCTCGAGCTTCGGGCCGGCGACCGGATCGTCTGCCGTCGCAACTCGGACGCGCTCGGCGTTCGCAACGGCACGCTGGGTACGGTCGCGGGCGTCCACCCCGATCGGGGGGCGGTGACGCTGGCCCCAGACCGCGGCGGCGAGGTGGAGCTTCCCCGCCGCTACCTGGAGGCCGGGCACGTCCAGCACGCCTACGCGCTCACCGGACATGCCGGGCAGGGCCTCACGGTCGAGCACGCCTTCGTGCTCGGCTCCGACCGCGGAAGGCTGCAGGAGTGGGGCTACGTCGCCCTCTCCCGCGCCCGCAAGCAGACGCACCTCTATGTGACGGAGACTGTCGGAGCGCGGGAGGCCCACTTCCACGAGCTGGACAAGCGCGATCCGGTGACGCGGCTGGCGCAGGCGCTTGAGGAATCCGAGGCCGAGCGGCTGGCGAGCGAGCAGCGACCGCTTGGTTCGGGCCCGCCCCGCGGCACACGCCCGGTCATCACGCGATCGCCGCCGGCCGAGCGCGAGCGCTCGCGCCTGCGCCTCCTCGACAGGCGAGTGCGGGACACGGCGCAACTACGCGCCCGCGCCCAGCGGCGGCTTGACGCGGCGGAGGACGGACTCGCCGCTCTCGGCTGGCGCGGCCGCGGCGGCCGCGGGCGCGGGCTGCGCAGTGAGATCGCGCGCGAGCGGAGCGCGCTCGCCCTCGCGGAGGAGAAGATCGTCGAGCTCGCGCGGGAGCGGAAGCAGGTGCTCGAACGCCTCACCCTCGCCGAGCAGGCGCCCCTCCGCGGGCGCCGGCCCGAGATCGCCGGCCGTGAGTACGCGCCGGAGCGGCAGCTCAGCCTCGACCTCGACCTGTAGGGAGCGCTACAGCTCGAGCTCGAGCGTGTGCCCCAGTGAGCGTTCCAGCTCGTGCAGGCGGCGCATGCCGAGCAGGAGCTCCAGGTCCTGCTCGCGCCCGCGAGCGGCAAGCATGCGGGAGAGGTCGTTGATCGAGGCGACGTCGGCACGCACGCCCTGGCCGAGGTATTCGCGGCGGGCGCGGCGGCGCAGGTCGTCGTAGCCCTTCGTCCCAGTGGGGGTGGGGACGATCTTGAGCTCGCCCCGCTCCGTGCGGAAGGGGATCACCTCCTCGCCGCGGGCGATCCGCTCGGCCAGCGGGGTCTTCCTGCGATCCCTCGCCTGCGCGCCCAGGTAGTCGACGGCCGCTTCCACCCGCTCGAGGTTCTTCTCGCGCAGGGAGGGTGTGATGTCCACGCCGCGCGAGAGCTCGTCCGCGCCCTGGAGGACGCGCGCGAGACCTCCCACGAGCACGTAGCTGACCGCCTTGCGCTCGAAGGCGGCCACGATCGCGAGCGGATCGAAGCGCTCCTCAGCCACGGCGTCCACCCCCTCTGCCGATGTCGGCCTCGACCGCCTTCACGAGCTGCTCCAATCTCCGCTCGGGCGAGAGCTTGAGGTTGGCGGTCAGGCGCTCGTTCCTATTCGTCTCGTAGGGGACGAGCACGAGCTCGAGGTCGAAGCCGCAGGCACGCAGCAAGTCGACGAGCGTCTCTACGGAGGGGGAGACGACCTCCTGTTCCCAGCGGGCGATCACGGCCCGGTCGCGGCCCGTGCGCTCGGCCAACTCGTGCTGGGTGAGGCCCGCCCGCAGCCTCGCCTCCTGCAAGAGCGCGCCGCTCTTCATGAGGGGAGTCTAACCCGACGAGTTGATGTCGTCATGTGACGCAGATATGCTTCATCAGCTTCCGATGGCTCAGGCACTCGCGCCGGCGCTCAGTCCCTACCTCCTCGTCGAGGACGTCGCCCGCCGCCTGCGCTGCTCCCGCCGGACCGTGCACGAGCTCACCCGCACCTGCGCCATCCCCCACCGCCGCCTCCCCGGCGGGCGGCGCTGCCTCTTCCGCGAGGATGAACTCGAGGCCTGGGAAGGCGGCACTCCGCTCGAGGTGATCGAGACTGCTCGCGGCGGTAGAGTCGTTCGGCCGAAGAGCTGATGGCGAGCCTGCAGGCCAGACACAGCCGCACCTGTGCCCTCGGGAAGCCGTGGACGCCCTTCGAGCGCGCGAGCGAGGGATGCTCGTGCCCGGGCGGCGGGCCCACCTACTACGTCGTCGTGCGCGAGGGACGGAGAGTGCATCGAGAACGGGCAGGCCAAGAACCGCCGCCAAGCCGAACGGGCACTGACCAAGATCCAGGCCCACGTCGACGACGGCGACTTCCGACCCCAACGCACCATCCGCTTCGCCGAATGGGGCGAACGCTGGCTCCGCTCGCTCGAACGCAAGGACAACACGATTCGCTCGTATGTATCGACCATCGCTTACGCCTCCGAGGCATTCGGCGACAAAATCGTTCGCCAGCTGACGCCCGCCGATGTCTCCGCCTTCAATCGGCTCCTGCGCGACCGCGGCATTGCGACCTCGACACGGGCCAAGCACCTGCGGGTCCTTGGCGCCTGTTTGAACTCGGCAGTCCAGCACGGCTACGCGGCCCGTAACCCGGCGCGCGACCTCCCCAAAGCCGAACGGCCACGTCCATCACGCAAGGAAGCCGCGTACTTCGAGAACGAGGAGCTTCCTCGACTCTTCGCCGAGGTTGAGCCGGGCGTCTTTCGAAGTCTCTTCCTCGTCGCTCTCAAGACCGGAATGCGTCAAGGAGAACTCACCGCGGTGACCTGGAACGATGTCGACCTGTCAGCAGGGGTGATCCGCGTGCGTAGCTCGTACACGGCCGGCTTTCTTTCCCCACCGAAGAACCACGAGCGTCGTGACGTCGATCTCACCGCAGACGTCGTCGAGCTCCTCGGTGAATGGTGGGGAGAGTGCGGGCGACCCGGCGACAACGTGCTTGTCTTCCCGGGCGACGGAAAGCGGGGTTACGTCGTCGACTCGACCATCCGCCGGCGGGAGCTCTATCCGGCCATGGGGCGCGCCGGCGTCTCGCGAGTGGGGCCAACGGGCGAGTTGCGGACCTTCCACTCGTTCCGCCACACGTTCGCGAAGCGCGCGCTTGAGAACGGCGCTCAGATCACCTGGCTCAGCCGCCATCTCGGGCACTCGTCTCTGAAGGTCACGACGGACGTGTACGGACACTGGGAGCGCGCCGAGCGGAAGCGACAGGCTGAGCTGCTCCTCGGAGCCTTCGGCGTGTAACCGGCCGAGATCCGCCGACGACCCGAGGCGCATCTGAGTGATTTCGTACTACTACGGTACGCGCACGCCTCTGGAACGCGTCGTAGGACTGAGTCGAATGTATCTGTTTGCAGGAAGATTCGAGAGATGGCCCCGGGAGGAGTCGAACCTCCGCACGCGGATTCGAAGTCCGCCGCTCTATCCGCTGAGCTACGGGGCCATTCGCCTGAGTGTAGCCGCGGCCCTGCTCAGGCCTTCGCCGGCGCTTGGAGCTCTTCCTCGGCCGGCTTTCCCTGGCGGAGCTCGCGGCTCCGCTCCGCCTCGGAGTTGATCTCGGCGCCCAGGAGAAGCGCGAGCGCGGAAAGCCAGAGCCAGGTCAGCATGACGATCACGGCCGCGAGCGAGCCCCAAGCCTTGTTGTACGAGCCGAACATGCTCACGTAGACGGCGAAGAGGCCCGAGGCGACGAGCCAGACGAGGCCCGCGAAGACCGCTCCGGGCGTCAGGAACTGCCAGCGCGGGTGGTCGACGTTCGGGCCGAGGTAGAGGATCCCGGCGAAGGCGAGCAGGAGGCCGAGCACGAGGATCGGCCACTGGAGCGTCCACCAGATCCAGCCGAAGGCGCTCTCGAGCCCGAGGACGCCGCCGAGCCAGTCCGCGATCACGGGCCCGAGGACGAGCAGGCCGAACGAAAGGGCGAAGGCAAGGAGCATGCAGGCGAGCATTGCGAGCGCGGTGATGCGCTGCTTGAGAAAGTTGCGCGTCTCCTTGCGGTCGTAGACCCTGTTCAGCCCGCGCATGAGGCCGGTCATCGCGCCAGTCGTCGTCCAGAGCGCGAGGAGGAAGCCGAGCAGCACCATGGCGAGCCCACCGCTCGAGTTCTCCGTCATGCGCGTGAGGCTCTCGCGAAGGAGGTCGATCGCGTCGGCGGGGACGACCCCCTGGAGGCGCTCCATCGCCGAGTCCACGGTGCCCGGCCCCGCGACGAGGCTGAAGATACCCACCGCGACGAGGAGCGCGGCCGGGATGGCCAGGAACGCGTAGTACGCGAGCGCGGCCGCGACGTCCGTGACGCCGTCGGCGAGCGCCTCCTTGCCGGCACGCACGACGATCGCCTTGTAGTCCCGCCGCAAGAGGTCCGAGAGCGAGGGATCGCGGAGCTCCGGCTCCCGGCGCTCGGGCTGCGGCCTCGGCGCTTCGTCAGGGAGCGTGCCGTTTCCGCGGCGCACCTGCGGACCGTTCGGCGCGCTCCGCCGCCGCTTCCTGCCGAGGATTCCCATGGCGTCCGTCTACCCCGCGGCTATCGTTTCTCACACGCGGGCGTGGCGGAACTGGCAGACGCGACGGGTTTAGGTCCCGTTGGGCCGCAAGCCCTTGGAGGTTCGAGTCCTCTCGCCCGCACCTCGAGTCACGAGCCCGGTTGCCCGCGAACAGTCATACTGAGAACAACCAACGTGCTCCCTCCGCCTCTCTGACTCATCGGCCACTGGGGTCGGAGAGCAGAAAGGGGGGCTTCATGCCACCCGAGGAAATGCAGATGCACGGCGTCGAACATCCTGCGACTCACCTCGAGGAGAGGGTACTGGGCGAGCCGCCAACGGTGATGCTCCGCGTTCCGATCGAGAGCAAACTGGGGCTGGGGCCCAGCGATCCCGACAGCGCCAGGCCGCGGATTGCGGAGCCGACGCCCGGCAAACGGGCGCGCCGCCGCCGCCGCCTCTGACTCGCGGGTGCGCAGGAGCTCGACGGAGTGAGTGACGGCGCGCCGACCAGGCTCGAGCTGATCCTCGTCAACGGCGAGAGCCGTTCCATGACGCTGCCTGCTCACACCGGTTCTCTCGGAAACGTCTTCGATCGCCTCGACGACTGGATCCAGACCGACGACGGCGGCTGGGTGCAGAAGAGCTTCGTCGTCGAGGTGCGGCCCGCCGCACCCGCGCATTAGAAGCTGCGCGGCAGGACGAGCTGGAAGCGTGCGCCTCGCGGCTCTGCGGGCTCGTAGAGAAGGTCGCCCCGGTGCGCGTGGGCGTACGAGCGGGCGATCGCGAGGCCGAGCCCCGTGCCCGCCCGGCCGCGTGCCTCGGGACTGCGGGTGAAGCGTTCGAAGAGCTCGGGCACGAACTCGGCCGAGACGCCCGGACCGCGGTCCTCGACCGTGAGGCGGAAGTGGCGATCGCTCTGCGCCGCGTGCACCGCGATCGGGGGCTCGCCGTAGCGAAGCGCGTTCTGGAGCAGGTTCGAGACGACACGGTCGAAGGCGGCGAGATCGGCGGTGGCCGCGAGATCCTCCGGGATGGCGATCTCGACGTCCTGGACGCGCGGCCCCGCGAGGGTGGTGACGAGCTCTTGTACCCGGCGCCGCACGACGAACGGCACGGGCTCGATCGCCACGGCCTCGGCCTCCAGCCGGGAGAGGTCGAGCAGCTGCTCCACGAGCAGACGCAGCCGCTCGGACTGCGCGTGCAGGTGCGAGTGCAGCTGGGTCACCAGGGCGGGGGAGAGGTCGGCGCTCCGGCGGGTGAGCGTCTCGGCCGTCGTGTGCACGGTTGCGACGGGTGCCCGCAGCTCGTGGGCAGCGAGCGCGACGAAGTGGCTCTTGAGCTCGTCGGCCCGCTCCAGCGCCACACGGGCCTCCCGCTCCTGCGCGAAGAGGCGGGTGCGGTCGAGCGCCAGCCCCGTCAGCGCGCCGAGCGTCTCGAGCAGCCGCCGCTCCTCGTGCCCGAAGTAGGGCGCGTACGGGCTCGCCCAGACAGTCAGCGATCCGCCCGGGATGTCGACGGTGAACGTCGCGTTCGGCCGCTCCTCAGCTTCCGGGACGGTGTCGTAGGTACCGACGACTCGCTCGTCCTCTCCGCGGAGGACGAGCGCACGCGCCCCGACGATGTGCGCCATCGGCGGAAGGACCTGAGCGGCGACCTCCTCCTGGCTCGTCGCTCCCATGAGCCCGGCGACGCCGGCCTGGAGCCGCTCCTGCTCGGGGCGGCGCCAGAGCACGCGAAGGAAGGTCGGCGGTGCCAGCCCGAAGAGGAAGGCGAGCGCGCTGAGCGTGACGAGGAGCGCGACGACGAGGTCGGCCCAGGGCTCGTCTTCCGGCCCGAAGGCCGAGAAGAAGAGGGCCGCCGTGACCGCGAGCATCGCGAAGACGAGAAGCTGCATGCGGCGGCGGGCGACGGTCGGCTCGCCCCGCGCGCCGCGCCAGAGCCGGCCGCCGGAGACGAACGTCAGAACCGTCCAGTGGACGACGAACGCGGCCACGTAGGCGGTGAACCAGGTGGGCTGCGGCTCTCCCTCCTCGGGAAGGGAGGGGAGCGCGAACGTCCAGGCGATCAGCACGACGGTCATGACGCCCAGGCGCTCCTCCAGCCGGCGCGAAGGCGGGTTGAACGCGGTCGTGAACCTGTAGAGCAGGTACGGGAAGAGGACGAGCGTCGCGATCAGGAACCGCCTGGCGACCGCGACGAGGTCGGAGGAAGACTCCTCGGGCAGCACCTCGCCGACGTCGACGACGGCGGCGAGCGCGACGAACGCGAGGGCCGCCCACAGCCCGGCTCGCCCGTGCCCGAGGCGCCATTCGCGCAGGGCGACGACGGCGACAGCCGTCAGGAGCGCGAGATTCGCATACCCAAGGTACTCGACGATCGACCGCACTGGACGCTCCCTTTCGAGGCTCCGACCGGGAATCCCTCAGGGATCGTCGGATCGTAGCTGCGGAATCCGGCTTCTGCTAGGCCGCTTGAAGCCGCCTGTCGACCTCCTCGGAGTCGAGCCCTTCGACCTCGACGACCTTGCTCCGTGACGTGTGCCCGGCGACGAGCCGCACGTCCGCAAGCGGCACGCCGAGGGTCTCGGCGAGGAGCCGTTGCAGCGCCGCGTTCGCGCGCCCGCGCTCGGGCTGCGCGGCGACTCTCACCTTCCAGGCGTCTCCGTGGCGCCCGGCGATCTCGGTGCGACGCGCGCCGGGGGAGAGATGAATCCTGACCCGGCTCATTACTGACACAATGGCCCCCAGTGAGGACGAAGGTCGAGGAGCTCCCGGAAAGCCGCGTCCGCCTCGAGGTCGAGGTTCCCGAGGAGGACGTCCAGCACGCGCTCGAGCACGCCGCTTCCGATCTGGCGGGCTCGCTGCGCATCCCCGGCTTTCGCAAGGGGAAGGCGCCGGTCAAGGTGGTCGCAGCCCGTGTGGGGCGCGAAGCCCTCTGGGAGGAGGCTGTGCGCAGCCACCTGGACGGCTGGTTCTGGACGGCCGCGCAGAGCTCCGGCATCCATCCGGTGGCCAACCCGGAGGTCGAGACCGGTAACGGTCCGCCGTCGGAGGGCGACCCCTTCCGCTTCACCGCGACCGTCGCGGTCGTGCCCACGCCCGAGCTCCCCGACTGGACGACGCTCGAGGTAGGCGCCCCCGAGGCCGAGGTTCCCGGCGAGCTCGTCGATCTCGAGCTCGACCGTGTGCGCGCGAGCGTCGCCGAGCTCACGCCCGCCGACCGGCCGGTCGCGCCGGGCGACACGGTCGTGCTCGACCTCGTCGGCGACGAGGCCGGCATCCAGCGGGACTACGTGATCGAGGTGGGGAGCGGCCGTCTGGTGGACGAGATCGAGGAGGCGATCGTCGGCATGTCCGCCGCGGAGACGAAGCCGGTCGAGTTCGAGCTGGCCGACGAGAGCACGACGGCGGTCGACGTGACGGTCAAGGAGGTCAACGAGAAGATTCTCCCGCCGCTCGACGACGACCTGGCGCGCGCGGCGAGCGAGTTCGAGACGCTCGCCGAGCTGCGCGCGGACGTGGAGACGCAGCTGCGCGAGCAGCTCGAGGCCGAGCTCGAGATCGCGTTCCGCGAGAACGCCGTGGACGCGCTCGCCGCGGCGGCGACGGTCGACGGGATCGAGCCGCTCGTCGAGCGGCGGGCGGCCGAGCTCGCCGCCGGCCTCATTCGCTCGCTCGAGCGCCGCCAGATCGGCCTGGACGCCTTCCTGACGATGACGGGGCAGACGCAGGAACAGGTGCTCGCCCGTCTGCGCGCCGAAGCCGAGCAGTCGCTACGGCGCGAGCTCGTCCTCGACGCCGTGGCGGAGAAGGCGGGCGTCGACGTCCCCGACGAGGAGATCGAAGTGCTCGTCCGCGAGCAGGCCGAGGAAGCCGGCGAGAGCGCCGAGGAGGTGCTCGTGGCCATGCGCGGCGACCCCGGCTGGGAGCAGCTCCGGGGCGACCTGCGCCTGAAGAAGGCGCTCGACGAGGTCGTCGCCGGCGTCAAGCGCATCCCCGTCGAGCTCGCCCGGGCGCGAGAGAAGTTGTGGACTCCCGAGAAGGAGAAGGCCCCTGCCAAGATGAACATCTGGACTCCAGGAAGCGAGGAACGCACATGAGCCCCCTGATCCCCATGGTCGTCGAGCAGACGTCGCGCGGCGAGCGCGCCTTCGACATCTACTCGCGGCTCCTGAACGAACGCATCATCTTCCTGGGCACTCCCGTTGACGACCAGATCGCCAACCTGATCGTGGCGCAGCTCATCCACCTCGAGTCCGAGGACCCGGACAAGGACATCTCGGTCTACGTCAACTCGCCGGGTGGCTCGGTCTACGCCGGCATGGCCATCTACGACACGATGCAGTACATCAAGCCCGACGTGCAGACGATCTGCGTCGGGATCGCCATGTCGATGGGCGCGCTCCTCCTCGCAGGCGGCACCGAGGGCAAGCGGATGGCGACGCCGCACTCGAAGATCCTCATCCACCAGGTCTCCGCCGGCTTCCAGGGACAGGCGACCGACATCGAGATCCAGGCGCGCGAGACGCTGAACATGAAGCGCCTCCTCGAGGAGATCATCGCGCGGCACACGAGCCAACCGCTCGAGCGCGTCTCGAAGGACATGGAGCGCGACTTCTTCATGACCGCCGAGGAGGCAAAGGACTACGGCATCATCGACACTGTCATCGCCCACCGCGGTGTGGCCGCCATGGTGGCAGCCTCCTAGCAAAGCCGACGAATCTGAGATACAAGGAATAGAGACGTGGCCAGAGCGACCGACGGTAACGAGCAGCTCCTCTGCAGCTTCTGCGGCAAGAGCCAGCGCCAGGTGAAGAAGCTGATCGCCGGACCCGGCGTCTACATCTGCGACGAGTGCATCGATCTCTGCAACGAGATCATCGACGAGGAGCTCACCTCTCCGGCTCAGCTCGACCTCGACAACCTTCCGCGCCCGAAGGAGATCTACTCGATCCTGAACGACTACGTCGTCGGCCAGGAAGAGGCGAAGCGAACACTCTCCGTCGCCGTCTACAACCACTACAAGCGCGTGCAGATGGCCGCGGACGAAGACGACGTCGAGCTCTCGAAGTCGAACATCCTCCTGCTCGGGCCGACGGGCTGCGGGAAGACGCTCCTCGCCCAGACGCTCGCCCGCATCCTCAACGTCCCCTTCGCCATCGCCGACGCGACCGCGCTCACAGAGGCCGGCTACGTCGGCGAGGACGTCGAGAACATCCTCCTGAAGCTCATCCAGGCGGCCGACTTCGACGTGAAGAAGGCCGAGACCGGGATCATCTACATCGACGAGGTCGACAAGATCGCGCGCAAGGCGGACAACCCGTCCATCACGCGCGACGTCTCCGGCGAGGGCGTGCAGCAGGCGCTCCTCAAGATCCTCGAGGGGACGGTGGCGAGCGTCCCGCCGCAGGGCGGGCGCAAGCATCCGCACCAGGAGTTCCTCTCCATCGACACGACGAACGTCCTCTTCATCTGCGGCGGGGCCTTCGCCGGGCTGGAGAAGATCATCGGCAAGCGGATCGGCAAGAACCAGGTCGGCTTCGGCGCCGACATCAAGTCGAAGAAGTCGATCGAGTCGAGCGAGCTCCTCTCCGAGGTGATGCCGGAGGACCTGCTCGCCTACGGGCTCATCCCCGAGTTCATCGGGCGGCTCCCGGTCGTCTCCGCGGTGCACCAGCTCACGCGCGAGGACCTCGTGCAGATCCTGCTCGAGCCGAAGAACGCGCTCGTCAAGCAGTACCAGCGCTTCTTCTCGTACGACTCGGTCGAGCTCGTCTTCACCGAGGACTCGCTCTGGCAGATCTCCGACAAGGCGCTCGAGCGCGAGACGGGCGCGCGCGGCCTGCGCTCCATCATCGAGCAGGCGCTCCTCGACGTCATGTTCGAGCTGCCTTCGCGCAAGGACGTCTCCAAGTGCGTGATCACGAAGGAGACGATCGAGCGCAACCTGCGTCCAACGCTCGTCACCACCGGCGGGCGCGCCCTCGAGCTCGACGAGCTCGAGGAAGAGTCGGCCTAGCCTCCGGCGCCTACGCGGGGGGCCGCCAGGCCACCGTGCAGACCGCCACCGGCTCCTTGACGCCCTTGAGCGCGATCTCGCGCGCGTTCGAGATCGGGAACTGCGGCAGCATCTTCATGGTCGCGTGGCTGGCGAGGATCTCGCCGCCGGTCGCGGCCGAGCCGATGCGCGCGGCGGTGTGCACGCCGCGACCGCGGTAGTTCTCGTCCTTCGTGAGCGCCCCGTCCGCGTGGAGGCCGATGCGGACGTCGAACGGGAACTCCCGGTCGACGAACTGCTGCGCGTCGATCGCGGCCGCGACCGCGTCGGCGGGCTCGTCGAAGGCCGCGAAGTAGCCGTCCCCAGTGTGGTCGACGACCTGGCCGCCGTGCCTCTCGAGGACGACGCGAAGGTCGCTGTCGTGGCGGCGGATCAGGTTGGCCCAGTGCCTGTCCTCCATGGCGGCGAGGAGGTCGGTCGAGCGGACGATGTCCGTGAACAGGAACGTCTTCATCGTCTGGCGCTCGGTGGTCCGGGCGAGCAGCTCGGCGACGCGGTCGGCGTCGCGCACCGCGCCGAGCCGCTCGAAGCGGGCGGCTGCTGCCTGGAGCTCCCAGAGCGCCGCCTCCTGGTCACCGTCGGCCTGGAGGGCGGCACCCAGGAGCTCGCGGCTTCGGGCGGTCTCGTGCATGGCGCCGATCTCCTGCCAGAGGCGCACCGCCTGGCCCAGGCACGTGACCGCGCCAGCCGCGTCCTCGCGGGCCAGGAGCACCGCGCCGCGCGCATGCGCGGCCGCAGCCTTCAGCGCCGAGGTCTGGTACGCGTCGGCGATCTCCTTCAACCCCACGGCCGCCTCGTCGGCTCCGTCGACGTCACCGACGGCAAGGCGGATCTCGACCGCCGCCGGGAGGAGGCGAGCCCGCGCGGGGAAGCCGAGCGTCTCGTCGCCCAGCGCGCGCCGGATCGAAGCGACCGCTCCTTGGACGTTCCCCTTGGCGAGGAGCAGAAGCGAGCGGCCGGGCTCCGGGTCCTTGCCGAACTCGTCCGCCTCGCGGAACGCCTGCTCCGCCTGCGCGAGCTCCCCTAGCCGCAACCGGATCTCGCCGATCTCGTAGAACGCGGCCCCGGCGACCCGCGGGTTCCAGGCGCGCAGCTCCCGGCCCGCCCGGTCGGCCTCGTCGCGGGCGTCTTGGAGCTCCCCCCGGAAACGCATGACCTCGACCCTGTTCACCCGGCACATGCCCGGGAAGGCGGAGAGCGAGTGCGTGTCGCAGAACTGGCTCGCGCGTTCGGTCCACTCGCCCGCGCGGTCGAAGTCGGCGACGTCGCGGCAGGCCCCGATGGTGTTGCAGTAGACGACGAGCGTCGTATAGGGGTCGAGCTCTCCGCTCACCGCCGCGACGCTCGCCTCGTCGAGGAGGGCGCGGCCCTCTTCGAGCTCGCCCTTCTCGATCAGGGCGCTGCCCTGGCGCTGGGTGCCGCGGATCTCGAGGGCCCGGTCTCCGAAGCGCCGGCCAATCTCCTCGGCTCGGCGCGCGTGCGCGAGCGCGCGGTCGAAGTCGTGTTCGTTGAGCGCCCTCAGCGCGAGCTCGAGAGCCAGGTATCCGTGCTCGGGAGCCTCCTCCTCGCTTTCGAGCAGCCGCTGGGCACGGCGGAGCCAGCCGTTCGCAGCGGACTTCTCGAGCTTGAGGTTGTAGTCGTGCGCGAGGTGAATTGCGACGAAGGCCGCCCTCAGCTTGCTCTCGGCGCGCGTGTGGGCGGCGTATGCGCGCTCCATGAGCGGAAGGAACTCCTCGAAGCCGGCAGTCCAGAGGGCCGCCTCGGCGAAGACCTCGAGGTCTTCGGCGGAGAGCTCGGAGGAGCCGTCGGCCTCCTTCAAGAGCTCGTAGCCCTCCTGCCAAGCGTGGCGGCTTACGGCCTCGCGGCCGGCCTCGGCGGGATCCTGAACGACCTGACTCATGAACGGGGTGGCTCTCATGCTACAAAGCGTGTCCAGGTCTTTCGCAAGCCGCGGGCCCTCCTCGGCGGCGAGAGACGGGCTCGGCCGCTCGTAGAATCAGCGTTCATGGAGCCGCTCTACCGCCCCGAAGGCGTCGAGGAACGCTGGCAGCGGACGTGGGAGGAGGAAGGCCTCTACGCGGCCGAGCCCGACCCGTCGCGGGAGTCGTTCGTCATCGCGCACCCCCCGCCGAACGTCACCGGCGAGCTGCACACGGGCCACGCGCTCCAGCTCGCGCTCGAGGACGCGCTCGTCCGCTGGCAGCGGATGCAGGGCAAGAACGTCCTCTTCCAGCCCGGCTACGACCATGCCGGGATCTCGACCCAGAACGCGGTCGAGAAGGATCTCGAGCGGCAGGGCCTCAGGCGCCAGGACCTCGGCCGGGAGGCGTTCGAGGAGCGCGTGTGGGACTGGCTGCGGCTGTACGGACGGACGATCATGACTCAGTTCCGCCGCATGGGCGCGTCGCTCGACTACCGCCGCGAGCGTTTCACGATGGACGACGCCTACGTGCGCGCGGTCATGCGCTTCTTCGTCCACCTCCACCGGAGGGGCTGGATCTACCGGTCGAACCGGATCATCAACTGGTGTCCCTTCCACGAGACCTCGCTCTCGGACCTCGAGCTGACCCACGCTCACGTGGACGACCGGCTCGTCTGGGCGCGCTACCCGCTCGCGGACGGCTCGGGCTCGGTGACCGTCGCGACGGTGCGGCCGGCGACCATCCTCGCCGACGTCGCCGTGGCCGTGCATCCCGGGGACGAGCGCTACCGGGACCTCGTCGGGCGGGAGGCGATCGTCCCGTACGTCGAGCGGCGCGTCCCCATCATCGCCGACGTGGCGGTGGAGCCCGAGTTCGGCACCGGGGCGCTCAAGGTGACGCCCGGACACGATCCCACGGACTTCGACATCGGACGCCGGCACGTGCTTCCCGAGCCGATGGTGATCGGGCCGGACGGGCGTATGAACGGCGACGCCGGAGACCTCGCCGGGCTCACCCAGGACGAGGCGGGCGAGCGCGTGCTCGAGTGGCTCCGCGACCACGACGGGGTCGAGAAGGTCGAGAGCTACCGCCACGCCGTCACCCTCTGCGAGCGCTGCGAGTCGCGGATCGAGCCGCTGATCTCGCTCCAGTGGTGGTGCTCGATGGAGGAGCTCAAGAAGCCGGCGCTCGAGGCGCTGCGCGAGCGGCGCGTCCGCTACCACCCGGAGTCCCAGCACCGCTTCGCCGTCGAGTCGCTCGAGAACGCCCCCGACTGGAACATCTCGCGCCAGCTCTGGTGGGGCCACCAGCTCCCGGTCTGGTACTGCCCCGACGGACACATCACCGTCGAGGAGACCGAGCCGGACGCGTGCGCGGACTGCGGCTCCGGCGAGCTGCGACGCGACTCGGACGTGCTCGACACGTGGTTCTCGTCCGCGCTCTGGCCGTTCGCCACGCTCGGCTGGCCGGACGAGACCCCGGACCTGCGCGCCTTCTACCCCGGCGACCTCAACGCCACGGCGCGCGAGATCATTCGCCTCTGGGAGAACCGGATGATCTTCTCCGGCCTCGAGCTCCTCGGCGACGTGCCGTTCACCGACGTGATCATCCACTCGACGGTGCTCGCGCCGGACGGGCGGCGGATGTCGAAGAGCCTCGGGACGGGGATCGACCCGCTCGACGTCATCGCCGCCCACGGGACGGACGCCACGCGCTACGGGCTCCTGAAGATGTCCTCCACGCAGGACGTGCGCTTCTCCTACGGCGCCGTGGAGGAGGGGCGGAAGCTCGCCAACAAGCTCTGGAACATCTCGCGGCTTCTGCTCGGCGCAGAAGCTGCGACAGTGGAGCTTCGGCCAACGTCGGTCGAGGAGCGCTGGATCCTCGCGCGGCTGGACGCGACCCGAGCGTCCGTCGAGGGGAACTTCGCCGCCTTCGACTTTTCCCACGCGGTGCAGGCGCTCTACCGGCTCACCTTCGACGACTTCTGCGACTGGTACGCGGAGGCGATCAAGCCGCGGCTCTACGCGCGCGACGAGGACGCGGCCGCGACAGCGCTCGCGGCGCTCGAGCGACTGCTCAGGCTCCTGCATCCGGTCATGCCGCACGTGACCGAGGAGATCTGGACGAACCTGCCCGCGCGGGAAACGCGGCTGATCGTGGCGCCCTGGCCGGAGGAGGACCGCCGTTTCGCCGCCGACGAGAACGCGCTCGAGGGGGTGCAGGACGCGGCCGCCATCGCCCGCCGGAGCGGCATCGTCGTGGAGCTCGAAGGCGACGCGCGGCGCATCTTCGACGCGGTGGTGAGGCGTGAGCAGCTCCCGGTCGACGGCAATCCCGACGCGGAGCGAGAGCGGATCAGGCAGGAGATCGCCCGCGCGGACACGATGCTCGGGAACGAGCGCTTCGTGGCCGGCGCGCCGCCCGAGGTCGTCGAGGGGGAGCGCGAGAAACTGGCCCGCTTCCGGCGGGAGCTCGATGCCCTCGGCGGTTAGCTGGCTCGAGTCGCTCTCGCCCTGGCCGGAGGAGTTCGGCCTCGGGCGGATGCGCGAGCTCTTGCAGGCGCTCGGCGATCCACAGCGCGACTTCCCCGCGATCCACGTCGTCGGCACGAACGGCAAGACGACGACGACGCGGATGGCCGAGGCGCTGCTCCACGGCGACGGCGTCCGCACCGGCGCCTACACGTCCCCTCACGTGACGGGCTGGGCGGAGCGGATCCGCGCCGGCGGCGCCGAAGCGGACGTCGAGCGCGCCCTCGCGCGCGTGCGGCCGGAAGCTGAGCGCGTGGGCGCGACGCAGTTCGAGACGCTCACGGCGGCGGCGCTCGCCGAGTTCGCGGAGGAGCGCGTCGAAGCCGCCGTCGTCGAGGCCGGCCTGGGCGGTCGGCACGACGCGACGAACGTCCTCCGGGCGCCGGTGGTCGTCCTGACGAACGTCGCGCTCGAGCACACCGAGGTGCTCGGCCACACGCGTGAGGAGATCGCGCGTGAGAAGGCGGCCGTGATCCAGGCAGGCGCGATCGTCGCCCTGGGAGAGCACGAGTGGGAATCGCTCTGCCGCGAGAACGGCGCCGGAGGAGTCGTGCTCGCGAGTGGGAACCTCGCGCTCGCGTTGGCGGCGGTGGAGTCCTTCCTCGGCCGGCCCGTGGATGCCACGCCCGCCGAGGAGCTCGAGCTGCCGGGCAGGTTCGAGCGGGTGGGGGAGGCGCCGCTCGAGATCCGGGACGGCGCGCACAACCTGGCGGGGGTGGGCCACCTGCTCGCGCGCGTCCCGCGCGCCGAGTACGTGCTCGTCGTCTCCATCCTCGAGGACAAGGACGTCCGCGGGATGCTCGCGGGCCTCTCGGCGCTCGGCGGGCACCTGATAGCCACCACCTCGTCGAATCCCCGCGCGGTTCCGGCTCGGGACCTCGGCGCGGCCGCGGAGCCGTACTTCGGTCGTGTCGAGGTCGTCGAGAGCCCGGAGGCCGCTCTTGTACGCGCGCGAGAAGTTGCGGGCTCGGCGGGCGCGATTCTCGTGACCGGGTCGCTCTACCTCGTCGCCGACCTGGCATCCGTCCGACCCTCCCGCTTACCATGGCAAGCGTCGGCGAGCGGTTGAGCGTCTTCGCGCTCGCCGCGATCGTACTCTTTACGATCGTGGCGATCTCGTTTGGCGCCGGGTGGTTCGTAGGAAAGCTTCTCTTGTGACCCGCGCATACATTCTCCTGGCCCAGACGGTCGAAGAGGACGAGAGCGACCCGTTCGACTTCTTCCGGGACTTCTTCGAGTCCGAAGTCTGGCTGCTGATCAGGAACGTCGTGCTCTTCTTCCTGTTCATCTTCTGGGCAGCCTCGGCGTACTGGGTCTACAAGGACGCCCGACGGCGAATCGAAGATCCCTGGCTCCTCGCCATGGCGGTCGCGCTCGGCATCTTCCCGCCCTTCATCGGGCCGCTGCTCTACATGTTCTTCCGGCCGCCCGAGTACGTCGAGGACGTGCGGGAGCGCGAGCTCGAGATCAAGGCGATGGAGGAGAGCCTCGACACGGCGGAGCGCTGCCCCGTCTGCCGGGCGGCGATCGACCCGACGTTCCTCGCGTGCCCGGTGTGCACGACGAAGCTCAAGGAGGCTTGCCGGCGCTGCAAGGCGCCGCTCGAGCCGCTCTGGCAGATCTGCCCCTTCTGCGAGACGCCCGTCGAGTCACCCCGCGCGGTCGAGAATCTCTAACCTGGGAGCGTGCTCGCGCTCCTCGCGCACGGCCTCCTGCCGGACGGCCACGGGTCGATCGCCGTCTCGATCCTGATGCTGCTCGGAATGATCATCCCGTTCCTCATCCTCGGCGGCGTCTGCTGGGTCTTCCTGAAGGCGAAGCGGCGCGAGGACGCGGAGCTCGCGCGCGAGGCGGAATGGCGGAACGCACGCTCGTCCTGATCAAGCCCGACGCGATGGGGCGGCGGCTGGCGGGCGAGATCCTGGGTCGCTTCGAGCAGCGCGGGCTCACGGTGCGCGCGGCGAAGCTCGTCCAGGTCGACCGCGGGCTGGCCCAGCGCCACTACGCGGAACACACCGAGAAGCCGTTCTTCGGCGAGCTCGTGGACTTCATCACGTCCGCCCCGACGCTGGCGCTCGTGCTCGAGGGGGAGTCGGCCGTCTCGGTCGTGCGGACGACGATGGGGGCGACGAACCCGGTCGAGGCGACCCCCGGGACCGTCCGCGGCGATCTCGCGCTCGCCATGCCGGACAACCTCGTGCACGGTTCCGACTCGCCGGAGTCGGCCAAGCGTGAGATCGAGCTCTGGTTCTCGGACGGCGAGCTCGCTTGACGGACGACGTCGTCCTCAATCGAGACCTCTGGACACGCACGAACGCCGAGTACACCGACCACGAGGCCGCGCGTCAGTGGTCGCAGGAGGAGATCACCTGGGGGGTCTGGGGAGTCCCGGAACGCGACCTTCGCGTGCTGCCCGACGTGGCCGGGATGGACGTCCTCGAGCTCGGCTGCGGGACGGCGTACGTCTCCGCCTGGCTTGCCCGCCGGGGCGCGCGCGTGGTCGGCGTGGACATCACGCCCGCCCAGCTCGAGACCGCCCGTCGCTGTCAGCGGGAGCACGGGCTCGAGTTCCCGCTGATCGAAGCCAGCGCGGAGGACGTGCCTCTTCCCGACGGAACCTTCGACCTCGTCCTCTCCGAGTACGGGGCCAGCATCTGGGCCGACCCTTCGCGGTGGGTTCCCCAGGCGGCGCGACTGTTGCGGCCGGGTGGCCTGCTCGTCTTCCTGCGGAACTCGACGCTCGTGATTCTCTGCTCGCCGGACGAGGGGCAAGCCGAGGAGCGTCTCGTGCGGCCGCAGTTCGGCATGGGCCGCTTCGAGTGGCCCGAGGGGGGCGTCGAGTTCCATCTCTCCCACGGCGACTGGATCCGCCTCCTTCGCGCGAGCGGCTTCGAGGTGGAGGATCTGGTGGAGATCCAGGCGCCGCCGGCCGCCGAGACGCACCCGGTCTACGACTCCGTGACCGCCGAGTGGGGGCGGCGCTGGCCCGCCGAGGAGATCTGGGTGGCACGAAAGCGGTGAGCGCGCCGCCGGCGCCGCCGCTCCTCCTCGCGACGACGTCACCCCAGCGGCGCGCGATTCTCGAGCAGCTCGGGCTGCCCTTCGACGTCGTCGCGCCGCGGTACGCCGAGGAGGACGTCCCGGGGATGTCCGCGGTCGAGCTCGCGCGAGAGCACGCTCGAGGCAAGGCGCGGTCGGTGGCAGGCGAGGCCGGCGAGCGGCCGGTTCTCGGTGTCGATACGTCCGTCGTCTGCGACGGGCGGACCTACGGGAAACCGCAGGATGCCGGCGAAGCCGTGGAGATGCTCGGTCGCCTCAGCGGGACCACCCATGAGGTCGTGTCGGGTCTCTGCCTCCTCACGCCGGGCTGGGAGGCCGTCGACCACGACGTGACGCGCGTGGCCTTTCGGCCGCTGACGCCCCGCGACGTGGCTGCCTACATCGCCACCGGCGAGTGGGAGGGCCGAGCGGGCGGCTACGCAGTCCAGGGCCGCGGAGCAGCCCTCGTCGAGCGCATCGAGGGCGACTACACGAACGTCGTCGGCCTCCCCGCCGCCCTCCTCGTCCGCCTCCTGGCCGCCCGCCTCCCGGGCACCTACGGCGTCGGCTAGAACGGCCGTGTCCGGGGCCAGGCCCCGGCCGTGCCCGGTAGGGACGGGTGAGGCCGGCGTATACACTCCGCGGGCTATGAGCCTCTGGGGCTACGTCAGCGGCTTCGGCGGTCGCGAGATGGCCGTCGACCTCGGCACGGCGAATACGCTCGTGTACGTGCGCGGGCGCGGGATCGTGCTCTCCGAGCCCTCCGTGGTCGCCATCGACCAGCGCACGGGCGAGGTTCACGCCGTCGGCATCGAGGCAAAGCGGATGCTCGGCCGCACGCCCGGCACGATCTCGGCCATCCGCCCTCTGAAGGACGGGGTCATCGCCGATTTCGACGTCACCGAGCAGATGCTCCGCCACTTCATCCAGAAGGTGCACCACAACCGTTTCGCCCACCCGCGCGTCGTCGTCTGCGTCCCGAGCGGGGTCACGGGCGTCGAGAAGCGCGCCGTCGAGGAGGCGACCCTCTCCGCCGGCGCGCGCCAGGCGTACCTGATCGAGGAGCCCATGGCCGCCGCGATCGGCGCCGGCCTCCCCGTCTCCGAGCCGACGGGGAACATGATCGTCGACATCGGCGGAGGAACGACCGAGGTGGCCGTCATCTCCCTCGGCGGGATCGTCGTCTCCCAGTCCATCCGCGTCGGCGGGGACGAGATGGACGAGGCGATCATGGGCCACGTGAAGAAGGAGTACAAGCTTCTCGTCGGCCAGCAGACGTCCGAGGAGCTGAAGCTCGAGATCGGCTCCGCCTGGGAGCTCAACCAGGAGGTCTCCGCGGAGGTACGCGGGCGCGACATGCTCACGGGCCTTCCCAAGACCGTCGTGATCACGTCCGAGGAGGTTCGCCGTGCCCTCGACGAGCCCGTGGGCCAGATCCTCGACGCCATCAAGTCCACCCTGGACAAGACTCCTCCGGAGCTCGCAGCCGACATAATGGACCGCGGCATCGTCCTCGCCGGCGGCGGGGCGCTTCTGACGGGCCTCGTCGAGCGGCTCCGGGAGGAGACCCAGATGCCCGTGCAGCTGGCCGAGTCGCCGCTCACCTGCGTCGCCGTAGGATCCGGCCGCAGCCTCGAGGAGTTCGAGGTCATGCACCGCTCGGCCAAGGCGCGCCAGCGCAACGGCCGGCGGCGCTAGGCCGCACGGGACACGCTCCGACTGAAGCTCTAGACTGTCACGTTCCGTGCCCCGGCAACGCACAGCACGGCTCCCGGTGCTGGACGCCCCCGTCCGGCGCTCCAACGGAACCTCCTCTCGAGCGGGGCGCGCGTTCAAGGCGCGGCTCGTCGCCGCCGTGCTGGTCCTTCTCTCCCTCGGGCTGATCACCGTGTACTTCCGCGAGTCGAGCGAAGGGCCGCTGCACACCGCCCAACGCCTGGGCGCCTCCGTCCTCATGCCTTTCGAGGTTGCGGGCGAGCGAGTCTCGCGGCCGTTCCGAGACGGCTGGGCGTACATGTCGGATCTCCTGGACGCGAAGGGGGAGAACGAGGAGCTCCGTGAGGAGGTCAAGGACCTCCGCGAGCAGATCATCCGGGAGGAGACGGCCGCGCAGGAGAACGAGCGGCTCAAGGAGCTGCTCGCCTACGTCGAGGGCCCGAGCTTCCCGGAGGACTATCGCGGCGTCACGGCGAGCGTGGTCGCCCGCCCGCCCAGCCCGTACCGGCAGGAGGTCCTGATCGCCGCCGGCCAAGGCGACGGCGTCCGTCGCAACGACCCGGTCGTGACCGCGGACGGCCTCGTCGGCCTCGTCACCGAGGTGACCGCGAACGGCGCCAGGGTGACTCTCATCACCGACCAGGACAGCGCCGTCTCGGGCATCGTCCTCGAGAGCGGCGCTCCCGGGGTCGTCCGTCACGGCGCCAGCGAGAGCTCCCTCATCCTCGACCGCGTGGGCAAGGACGACCTCGTCGAGGAGGGCAACCTCGTCGTCACGGCCGGCTGGCAGACCCTCAGGTTCGAGTCCCTCTACCCGCGCGGCATCCCGATCGGCACGGTCAAGTCGGTGGGCCAGCAGGACGTCGACCTCTACAAGCGCATCCAGGTGGCGCCGCTCGTCGACTTCGACTCCCTCGCAGACGTGATCGTGCTCGCCGGAAACGAGAGCGCCGAGCCGGCTTCGCGGTCCTCCACGGCGAAGCCCAGGGCCAAGCGCAGGCAGTGACGGGCCTCGACGTAGTGAAGGCGGGGGTCGCGCTCCTCCTCGCGGCGCTCGTGCAGCTGTCGATCGCGGGCTGGATCGAGGTGGGGGAGGGCCGCCCGGACGTCGTCCTCGTCGTCCTCGTCGCAGTCGCGCTCCTGCGCGGACCGATCTTCGGCGCCGTCGCCGGATTCTGGGCGGGAATCGTGCTCGACACGGGCTCGCTCGAGACGTTCGGCCTCACCTCGCTGCTCCTCACGCTCGCGGGCTACTGGGCCGGCCGCTTCGGCGACGTGACCACGCGCGCTTCGGCGCACCCCCCGCTCATCGCTGTCGCGCTTGCCACCGTGGGCGTGGGCTTCGGCTCGGCGATCCTCCATTTCATGCTCGGAGAGACGATCTCGGCCGGCGTCTTCTTCGCGGGCGTCCTGCTTCCGACGCTCGCGCTCAACATGCTCCTCGCCTACCCGGTCTACGGCCTCTGCCGCCGGCTCTTCCCTCCGCCGACCCGTGTGCGCAGGGGGGAGGTGAGCGCCGCCGTCTAGCCCATGGCCGTCCGGACCCCCCAAGCCCCGCACCCGCCCGGCTTCTTGCCACCCGACCCCCGCGTCGAGGAGCCCTACCGCGTCACCCCGCAGATGGCGATCCGCATCGCCATCCTCGGCGTCGTCGCCATCACGATCTTCTGCGCGCTCTTCTTCCGGCTCTGGGCGCTGCAGGTCATCTCGGGCGAGCGCTACCTCGAGGACGCCCAGAACAACCAGATTCGCTCCTTCCGCGCCCTGGCGCCGCGCGGCTCGATCGTCGACCGGAACGGCGACGTGCTCGTCTCGAACACGCCGGGGACGCTCGTCCAGATCTGGCCGGCGGCACTCGAGAACATGCCCGTGGACGAGCGCAACGCCATGCTCGGCCGCCTCTCGCGCCTCCTCGGCGTCCCCGTCAAGGAGGTGCGCCGGAAGGTCCGTCAGCGCGCCGAGAGCGATCCGCTCACGCCTGTCGCGGTGAAGACCGACGTGGGCGACCTCCGCGCCTCCTACCTGATGGAGCACCAGGCCGACTTCCCCGGCGTTCAGATCTCCCAGACCTACCTGCGCGAGTACGAGCAGGGCACCATCGCGGCCCAGATCCTCGGCTACGTGAGCGAGATCTCGGCGGAGCAGGTGGAGGCCAGGGCGAAGGACGGGTACGCGGCCGGCGACCGCATCGGCCAGACCGGGCTCGAGGCCACCTACGACGGCTACCTGCGGGGGCAGCCGGGAGTGGGCCGCGTCTACGTCGACGCGCTCGGCCGCGTCACGAGCGAGCGCCAGTTCAGCCAGCTCCCGGAGGCGGGCGACAACATCAGGCTGACCCTCGACGCCGACCTTCAGCGCACCGCGGAGGAAGCGCTTGAGTACGGGATCCGCCTCGCCCACGACGACGGCGAGTGGGCCGCGGACGGGGGCGCCCTCGTCGCCCTGAACGTGGACACCGGCGAGATTCTCGCGCTCGCCTCCAACCCGACGTTCGACCCCGGCGTCTACGTCGGGAGCGTCGAGCAGAAGGAGCTCGACCGTCTCGCCGACCGGAGCGCGAACCACCCCACGCTGAACCGCGCGGTCGCCGGCCTGTACCCGCCCGGCTCCACGTTCAAGCCGATCACGGCTCTCGCCGCTCTTCAGGAGGGAATGCTCGGGGCGAACGAGGAGGTCCCCTGCGTCGGGAGGATGGTGATCGACGGGCAGACCTTCGCCAACGTCAATCCCTACGCGGACTACGCGCTGACGCTCGACCGCGCGCTCGCCGAGTCGTGCGACACGTACTTCTACGACGTCGCCCTCCGCTTCTACGCGCGCGACGACTCGCCGCTCCAGCGCTGGGCGAAGACCATGGGCTTCGGCAGCCCCACCGGCGTGGACGTGGGCCCCGAGGCCGACGGCCTCGTCCCGACGCCCGCCTGGCGTCGCCGCCACTTCGAGTCCGAGATCGACAAGATCTGGACGAGCGGCGACTCCGTGCAGCTCGCCATCGGCCAGGGCGACCTGCTCGTGACGCCGCTGCAGATGACGCGGGCCTACGCGATGATCGCCAACGGAGGCAAGCTCGTCGAGCCGCAGATCGTGAAGGCCGTGGAGGAGCCCCGCAACGAGGGCGAGCCGCCCGTCGTCCTGCGGCCGTACACACCGAAGCCGCCCAGGGACATCAACCTCGACCCGAGCGCGCTCGCGGTCATTCAGCAGGGCCTCTTCCAGGCGACGCACGAGACCTACGGGACTTCCGTCAACATCTTCAAGGACTTCCCGGTGCCGATCGCGGGCAAGACGGGCACGGCGGAGAAGTTCGTGCAGCTGCCGGGCTTCCAGGGCCTCCGCGACCAGTCCTGGTGGTGCGGGTACGGACCGTACGACGACCCCGAGATCGCCGTCTGCGCCCTGATCGAGAACGGGGGCTTCGGCGGCGTGGCGGCGGCCCCGGCGGCCCTCCAGGTCTTCGAGGAGTACTTCGACGTCGACCCCGAGAGCTACGTGGCGACCGTGCAGGATTCCGAGTGATGGCCACCCGGGTCGCTCAGCCGCCGCACCGCGCGGAGGCCGCCGCCTGGGAGATCGGCGCGTTCCTGCGCCATGTCGACTACCTCCTGCTCGCGGCCACCGGCACGCTCGTCGCCTACGGCCTCTGGGTGCTCGAGGCGGTGACGCTGGGGGACGTCCCGGGCGACCCCGACTACTACGTCTTCCGCCAGACGATCTACGCCGGCATCGGCGCAGTCCTCCTCGTCCTCGCCACGGCGATCAACCCGAACGTCTACCGCCGCCTCCGAGTGCCGCTCTACGCGGTTGCGCTCGTGCTCCTCGTCGCGGTCTTCGTCCTCGGCGAGGAAGTGCGGGGCTCGAAGCGCTGGATCGAGGTCGGCTTCTTCAACTTCCAGCCTTCCGAGCTCGGCAAGATCGTCCTCATCGTCTTCCTCGCCGGCTTCGTCGCCGACCGGCGGCTGCGCGTCGGCGACTGGAGGACGACGGCGGCCGTCGTCGCTCTCGCCGCCCCCCTCACGCTTCTCGTCTTCAAGGAGCCGGACTTCGGCACGACGCTCGTCTACACGGCCTCGGTGGCCGGCGTCCTCTTCCTCGCCGGGGCGCCCTGGCGCCACCTGGCCGCTCTCGGGGTCGTCGCGGCGCTGATCGCGGGGGCGATCCTCTGGTTCCTCCCGTCGGCGGGCGTCGAGGTCCTGCAGCCGTACCAGCGCGACCGGCTGACCGGCTTCGTCAACCCGGACATCGACCCCGGCGGCTCGACGTACAACGTCAATCAGTCGATCACCGCGGTCGGCTCGGGAGGTCTGGACGGGCGCGGCGTCGCCAACGCGACCCAGACGAAGTTCAACTACCTCCCGGAGCACAACACGGACTTCATCTTCTCCTCGCTGGCGGAGCAGCGCGGCTTCCTGGGCGCCTCGATCCTGCTCCTGCTCTACGCGCTCATCGTGTGGCGGGGGATCAAGATCATCGCCGTCGCGCCGGATCTCTTCACGGCCACGGTGGCGGGCACGATCGTCTTCGCGCTCGTCTTCCAGCTCTTCATCAACATCGGGATGACGATCGGGATCGCGCCCGTGACCGGAATCCCGCTTCCGCTCGTGAGCTACGGCGGCAGCTCGATGATCACGACGATGATCATGGTCGGCATCCTCGAGGCCATCCACGTGCGCGGACGACTCGCCGGACGATCCTGAGACTGCGAATGCTTCCGATCAAGCCGACGGCGGTCTGGAGCGTCGTCAAGGAGATTCGTGCGGCGGCGGACGACCTTCGCCCCGTCCTCGTCTCCGGAGCCCCCGAGCACGCCCGTGCTCTCCGCCGCGCGCTCGTCGCGGGCGGGGACGGGCACGCGGTGCGCGATCTCTCCGGCGGCGAGGTGACTCGCTACGACGTCCAGGGCGCTCAGGTCCTCGTTCACGTCGTCGACGGTCCCCGTCCGAGCGAGGCGGACGAGGCCGCGCTCCGGATCGCCGGCCGAAACGACGTGGAGGTCCTCTGCGTCCTGCTCGGCGAGCCGTCGGGCGAGCCGGTGGACGTGCCCTACGTGCTCGCCACCGACGTCGTCGCCGTCGCTCCGGGGGAGGCGCTGCCGATCGAACGGATCGCCGAGCGGATCGCAGCGCGGGCGGGGGACAACGGCTACGCGCTCGCGGCCAAGCTGCCCGTCCTGCGGCGCGCGGTGTGCGAGGACATCGTGCGCGGCTTCGCTCGGCAGAACGGAATCCTCGCCGCCGCCATCTTCATCCCCGGCGCCGACCTGCCGGTGCTGCTCCTGAACCAGATCCGCATGGTCTTCCGCATCGCTGCCGCCCACGGCGAGAACATCGACCGGGAGCGCGCCTTCGAGCTCCTGCCCGTGATCGCGGCCGGTTTCGGCCTCCGGGCGGTCGCCCGCTCGGTCGTCGGCGTCGTGCCGGTCGTCGGCTGGGCCGCCCAGGGCGCGATCGCCTTCGCCGGAACGCGCGCGCTCGGCGAGGCGGCGATCGCCTACTTCGAGGCGGGCGGTACGAAGCGGCTCGAAGACCTGGTTCGCTCCGTCCGGTCCCGGTCCTAGCCTGTCGGTCCATGAGCACCGACGATGCGCGCGAGGCGCTGGCGATCGAGGAAGCCGACGCCTGGTTCGAGTACCTCGAGTCGACCCAGGCGGAGAGCGGAGCGGCCCGCTACGAGGAGGTCGAGCCGTGGGCCTGGGCCCGCCTCAAGCAACGGCTCCGGTCGGTGGAGCGGAAGCGCTCCAGGATGCGTCCGGCCGCCGCCTGAGGGCGGGCCGCTGCTACCCTGGAAGGGAATGCGTAGGGAGGACCGAGCCCAGATCGGGCAAGCGGGATCCCGGCGCCGAGAATTCATGACACCCGTGGCAGACACGCTTCGCTTGCACGAGCGCCCTAGCGGCGCCGGGCGCGGCGTGCGCCCGAAAGGAGCTCAACCACGTGCCCTGGTTTCGCAGGAAGAAGCGCAACGACGAGCAGGCGCCCCCCGAGGCCGCCGCTCCGGAAGCGCCCCCGGAGGAGAAGCAGCCAACTCGACGGACGGCCTCCGAGGAGGCTGAGAAGGCGCCTCCGCGGCGCCGTCGCGGGACGCGCGGCGGCCGCGGACGCAAGAAGAAGGCGGAGGAGCCGAAGGCTCCCGTCGCCGAGAGGAAGAAGAAGGAGGAGGCGCCCAAGCCTCGCCGCCGCCGCGCGTCTGCGAAGCGGGCCCAGCTGCCGCCCGTCAAGAAGGAGATCGTGATCTCCGTGGAGGTCGGCGAGGACACCGTCGCCGTCCTCGAGGAGGGGAAGCCTGCGGAGGTGTACCTCGGCCGTCCGAGCCACCGCTCGATCGCGGGCAACATCTACAAGGGCGTCGTCGACAACGTCCTCCCGGGGATGGAGGCCTCCTTCGTGGACATCGGCCTCGAGAAGAACGGCTTCCTCTACGTGGACGAGATCGTCGTCCCGGAGCTCGAGGGCCGGCGCCAGGGCCGCAAGATCCAGGAGCTCATCTCGAGGGGCGAGGAGGTGCTCGTCCAGGCGGTCAAGGACCCGATGGGCACGAAGGGCGCCCGCCTCACGACGGAGATCTCGCTCCCCGGTCGCTTCCTCGTCTACACCCCCTTCGGGGACGGGATCGGCGTCTCCCGTCGGCTCGAGGACGCCGAGCGCGAGCGCCTGAAGGGAATCTGCAAGAGCCTCGAGATTCCGGAGGGCGGCATCATCGTCCGCACCGCCGCCGAGGGCGCCTCGGAGGCGGAGCTCACCGGCGACCTCAAGCTCCTCGTCAAGCTCTGGTCGACGATCAAGGGGCGCGCGGGGCGGTCGGAGCCGCCCGCCCTCGTCTACCAGGAGGCCGAGCTTCCGCTGCGCATCATCCGCGACCTCTTCATCCGCGACTTCGAGAGAGTGGTCGTCGACCACGAGCGTACGTACCGGAAGATCGTCGGCTACCTGAAGCGCACCTCGCCCGAGCTGGCCGCCCGCGTCGAGCGCTACGACGGCAAGGAGCCGCTGATGGAGAAGGTGGGCGTACGCGAGGCGGTGCGCTCGACCCTCGACCGGCGCGTCGACCTCCCCTCGGGCGGTTACCTGATCTTCGACTACGCCGAGGCCTTCACGGTCATCGACGTCAACACGGGCCGCTTCGTCGGCGGGCGCGGCAAGCAGTCGGGCGCGCGCCTCGAGGACACGATCACGAAGAACAACCTCGAGGCCGTGAAGGAGGTCGTGCGCCAGCTGCGCCTCCGCGACATCGGCGGGATCATCGTCATCGACTTCATCGACATGGCGAACCCGAGGAACAGGCAGCAGGTCGAGAACGCCTTGAACAGCGAGCTCCAGCGCGACCGTACGAAGACGTACGTCGTCGAGATCTCGCCGCTCGGGCTCGTCGAGATGACCCGCCAGAACGTGACCGACGGCCCCAGGGAGATCCTGACGATCGCCTGCCAGACGTGCGGCGGAAACGGAGTCGTCGTCTCCGCGGAGACCCATGCTGTCGAGGTCGAGCGGCAGCTGCGAGCTCACATCGCCGGCTCGAAGAGCCAGGCCTTCCTCGTCGAGCTGAACTCGACCGTCGCCGGGATCCTCATCGGTCCGGGCGGGGCGCGGCTCGACGAGCTCGAGAAGGAGACCGGCCGCCGCTTCACCTTCAAGACGAAGCGGAGCTTCCGTCAGGATCACTTCAAGGTCCTCGCAGAGGGCAAGGCGTCCGACATCGACCCTGAGGCGTTCCCGGTCGCGCCGGGTGAAGAGCTCGAGGTCACGCTCGAAGACGTGCACCTGCATGACGACGACGACGCGATCGCGCGCCGCAACGGCTACGTCATCACCGTGACGGGCGCGGCCGCCAAGGTCGGCGAGACGGTGCGCGTCCGCGTCGAGCAGGCCGGCCGGACGTCGGCGACGGCCGTGCTCGCGGACGGCGCTGTCGCCGCAGAGCCGGAGAGCATGGACGGCGCCGCTCCCTCGGAGGAGCCGAAGCCCAAGAAGAAGACGCGGCGGGGCAGCCGCGGCGGGCGCGGTCGCAAGAAGAAGACGACGGCCGCAGCGCCGCCGGACACGGACGCGGGCGCGCAGCGCGAGCAGCCGGCCGAGGCCGAGCAGCCGGCCGAGGCCGAGCAGCCGGCGGCCGAGGAAGCCCCCGCCGAAGAGGCTCCGTCGGAGGAGCCGAAGCCGAAGAAGAAGACCCGGCGCGGGAGCCGGGGAGGGCGCGGTCGCAAGAAGAAGACGCTAGAATCTCCCCCGGAAGCGGGCCAGGAGAGCCCGCTCTCTTAGCGTCATGGATAGCTACGCAGTCATCTCGGTCGGAGGCAAGCAATACCGCGTGCGGGAAGGGCAGCGCCTGCTCGTCGACCGCATGACCGTCGAGGAGGGCAAGACGTTCCAGCCCGACCTCCTCATGCTCGGGGGCGACGGCGATCCCAAGCTCGGCGACGGGCTCAAGGGCCAGCAGGTGACCGCAAAGGTCGCTGCGCACGTCCTCGGCGAGAAGGTCGTCGTCGGCAAGCACCGTCGCCGCACCGGGTACCGCCGCCGCAACGGATTCCGTGCGCGCCTGACGCAGATCGAGATCCAGACGATCGGCAAGAAGGCGACGCGCTCCACGGCGGCGAAGAAGGAGACCGCTGCGAAGAAGCCCGCGGCGAAGAAGAAGAGCAGCACGAGGAAGAAGAGCGAGGAGAAGGCCTAGACATGGCTCACAAGAAGGGACTGGGCTCGTCGAAGAACGGCCGCGACTCCGAGTCCAAGCGGCTCGGCGTCAAGATCTTCGACGGCCAGGAGATCAAGGCGGGCATGATCGTCGTCCGCCAGCGGGGCACCCGCTTCCGCCCGGGCCCGGGCACGGGCCTCGGCCGCGACCACACGATCTTCGCCAAGCGCGACGGCAAGGTCGTCTTCAAGACGAACGGCGAAGGCCGGATCGTCTCCGTCGCCTAGGCTCGTCGATGTTCCACGATCGCGCGCGGATCCGCGTCCGCGGCGGCCGCGGCGGCGACGGCGCGCTCTCCTTCAGGCGCGAGAAGCACGTGCCCAAGGGCGGGCCGGACGGCGGCGACGGCGGCGACGGCGGCGAC
>JBOHAD010000003.1:0-90410 GCA_050697555.1 Gaiellaceae bacterium
CGGTCGCGCGGGCGCTCTTCCGCCGCTTCGGCGCGCCCGAGCCGCCGCGGCTCTCCTACCGCGCCATGGTGCTCCTGCTCGTCTACTACTCCTTCACGTGGCTCGTCGGCGGAGCGGCCCTCTACCTGCTCCTCCGCTCGCTCGACTCGGACCCCGGCCTCGCGTCGATCCCCTACCTGGGAGGCACGGCGGCCGTCGGGGCGATCGTGGCCGTGCTCTCCATCGTCGCGCCCTCGGGCCTCGGTGTGCGCGAAGCCTCCATGTACGGCCTCATGATCGTGGTCGTCCCGGCGGGCGCGGCGCTCGGTGCCACGCTGCTGAACCGTCTCGCGATCACCATCGTCGAGGCCGCCCTGCTCGGCGGCGGGATCCTCGGCTGGCGCATCCGGCCGGGTCGCCCCGGCCTGCGCTAGCGGCGCGCGGTCTCCTTGCTGTAGAACGCCCTGATCTCGGGCGAGCCGGCGAGCGTCTGCAGATGGACGACGAGCGTCTCGCCGGCGTGATCTCCGATCCGGAGGAACCAGTGATCCTGGTCGACTCGCTCCAGGCGCACGTCCTCTCCGTCCGCGATCACGCGCCGGAGGTCGTTCCGGTTGTCCATGAGAAGCTCGATGGCCATTGCTCCAGGCTACCGGCGTCGGCGAAGGCGGTTCGCGCATGCCTCGCCGGGGTAGGGGCGAGGTGTATGAACCGCTTCTTCCGCAGGATGCGGCGCTTCGGGAAGAGCTTCTCCGGACGGCGGTCGCACGGCGAGATGACGGCCAAGCCGGCGGAGCCGACGAGCCAGCGCCAGAAGAGCTCGCGTCACGGAGGCATGACCGCCGACAAGTGGAACCAGTAGCGCCGGCGCCGCTCGAGGGCGTCTGGCGGGTCGAGCGCGTCAGCGGCCTGCTTCCACCCGCCGGGCTCCGGAAGCGCATCGGCCCGCGCGGAGGCTCCACCCGGCTCGGGCCGCTTCCGCTCGCGCACTTCCGCGTTCGCGAGCGGACGCTCGACTACGTCCTCTGGCCGGTTCGAGACGAGCTCCGCCCCGCCGCAGACGGAACGTGGGCAGGCCGTGGCCTCGTGTTCGGCCGCGAGTTCTGCCGCTTCAGGCTGGTCCGGGACGAGTAGCGCCCTCGTAGTAGAGGTTCGAGCTCGAGAGTGGGGGTAGGTCGATGGACGGCCGGCGCCACGAGAGCCGTGCGGGACGCTTGATCGCCCCATCCGGGGAGGCGTCGATGAGAATGTCGTTCGCCTCCGCGACCCGGAGGAGCACGTCGAAGCGATGGTCGGGGTCGACGTCGAGCACCATCCCGATCCCGGCGTCGATGAGATGGAACTCGTAGATGTGCCTGGCGGACGCCGCCCCGCCCGCTGCGAGCGCGGCCAGGAGCTCGCGGTCGACGGAGAGGATCTCCTCGGGCACGCGCGGCCGCGACATGTAGATCTGCTGGTGGCGCAGGAGATGCCAGTGCACGCGGATCACGAGATCGGCGATGAAGGGGCTCGAGTAGTCGGCCGCGGCCACGAGGTGGAAGTCGCGGTGCGCCGTCTGGAAGTCGGGCGGGCGGTCGACGTTCGCTTCCATCTCGTCCAGCTGATGGCCCATGCGGTCGAGCTCCTCCGCCGTGAGGTTGCCGGCGAGGGCCGCCATCAGGGGCGGCTCGAGGATGATGCGTGCGGCGTAGAGCTCCTCGGCGTCAGCGATGGCGGTGGGGGCGACGCGCACGCCGCGGTTCGGGGTCGAGACGACGAGGCCGTCCGCCTCGAGGCGGTGGAGCGCCTGCCTGATGGGTGTGCGGCCCGTGTCGAGCCGCTCGCTCAGATCGCCGTGCGTGAGCCGCACGTTGGGCGCGAAGGTGCCGTCGACGATCAGGTCGCGCAGCTGCCGGTACACGGCGTCGACCGTGTCGCCGGGTCGCAAGAGTTCCCCTCGCGGCTTCGTGCCTGCCTGCTCGGCCACGCTGCCATAGCGTAGTGGATTCCAGAGTTGATCCAATTTCTGGACTGGCGTAGGATCGCCGTTCTGGCGCGGATCACTCGAGAAAGGGACGCCATGGGCGACGGCACGCGTGCTCCCCTCGACCTCCGGCGGGTTGCGGCCCGCCTGACCCTGCTTCTGCTGGCGGTGGTCGCACTCGCGGCCTGCGGCGGCTCCGACGAGCCGGAGGCCGAGGAGCCGGCCGGGACGGCCGAGACCGCACCCGCCGAGACGGAGGAGGCGGAGAAGACGCAGCTCGAGCCGAAGACGATCGGGATCATGGGCCCGGTCGACGCGGCGGAGATCATCAAGCTCGCCACCGACGCCACCGACGAGGCCGCCAAGGCCCTTGGCTGGGAGACGATCCGCGTCGATCCCGGCGGAGATCCCGCCCGGATGGCCTCGGGCATGACGAGCCTCGTCAACTCGAACGTCGACGCCATCGTCCTCACGACCATGGAGCCGGCCACCATCCAGGCCGGCCTGCAGGCGGCCGCTGACGCCGGCATCCCGGTCATCAACACGCACACGCTCACCCAGTCGTCGGACGCCTTCGCGGGCGAGTATTTCCTCGACCCGCCGGCGGAGTTCGAGCTCCTGTTCGAGCGGATGCAGGAGGACGTGCCGGAGGGCTCCCAGATCGGCGTCATCAACCTGCCGCAGTTCCTGAACGCGAAGATCGCCGGCGACCTCATCGCCGACGCGGCGCCGGAGGCGGGCTGGGACATCGTCGCCAGCCACGACGCCAATCTCCTCGACCTCGTCCCGGACACCCAGCGCGCCGTCGGCGACATGCTCCGCGCAAACCCCGATATCGACGCGATCTTCGGCTGCTGCGACTTCGTGCCCACGGGCGCCGTGCCGGCCATCCGCGCGGCCGACGCCGACATCAAGGTCTACGCGCTCCACGGAATCCCCTCGGTGATCCCGCAAGTGGAGTCCGGTCTCGCCGTCGTCGAGGTCGCCGACTACCAGAAGGGAGCGATCGCGGCCATCGACGTCCTCGCCCGCCACTTCGCGGCCGACGAGCCGATCCCGAAGGAGCTCCCGCCGGAGTTCGCGTACGAGCTCACCATCGTGGACGATACGAACGTGGACGCCGGCTACCCGTTCCCGACCGAGGAGGTCCTCGCCCCGTTCTTGGAACGGTGGGAGGAGATGTACGAGCCGGCCGGATGACGCCGGGCGCGTGATGGCGAGCCGCACGGAGTCGACGGCTCCGTTGCGGCCGGGTCTCCTCCGCCGGTTCTCGCCGCGGCAATTCGCGGAGCGCTGGACCCTCCTGATCGCCTTCGCGGCGGCGCTCGCCTTCTTCTCCGCCGCACGGCCGGACACGTTTCTGACGTGGGCCAACGCGCGCGCGATCCTCGACCAGACGTCCGTGCTCGTCGTCATCGCCGTGGGCATCACAGTGGTGCTCGTGATCGGGGAGTTCGACCTCTCCGTCGGCTTCGTCGCCGGCCTCGCTGCTGCGGCCGCAGTCGGCGCGATGGCCTTCCAGGGCTGGCCCGTCTGGGCCGCGGTGCTGATCGCCCTCGGAGCGGGGGCGGCGGCCGGGCTCGCGAACGGCCTCTCGGTCGCCTACATCGGGATCCCCTCCTTCGTCGCCACGCTGGCGATCGGCTCGATCGCCGCGGCGATCGAGCTCGCGATCACGAAGACGTCGATCTTCGCGGGGATTCCGCCGTCCTACCTCGACATCGCGTTCACGCGGGTGGGGGGATTGCCCATGCGCGCGATCATCGCCGCGGCCGTCGTGCTCCTCTTCCTCGTGCTCCTGAGGACGACCGTCTACGGCCGCCACGCGAGCTCGATCGGGGACAATCCGGCGGCCGCTTTCCTGGCCGGCGTGCCCGTGCGTCGAGTGAAGGTGACCGCCTTCGTGCTCGCGGGCCTGACTGCGGGACTCGCGAGCGTGCTCGTCACGGCGTCGGCTGGCTCGTACTACCCGAACCTGGGAACCGGCTTCCTCCTCCCGGCGTACGCGGCCGCCTTTCTCGGGCTCTCGCTCGGGAGTGGGCTCCGCTTCAATGTGCTCGGGAGCTATCTCGGCGTGCTCCTGCTCGGAATGGTGACGACCGGTCTCACCATGATGAACCAGCCGTCGTGGATCGCCGCCCTCGTACAGGGCATCGTCCTCATCGTCGCCGTGGCGGGCATCGCCATCCGGAGGCGGGGCGCACTTGGCCGCTGAGCGCCGAGCCTGGCTCCAGGCCGTCGGGCTGACCAAGGTCTACGGCGGCGTGCGCGCGCTCGACGACGCCTCGCTCGAGGTTCGGGTCGGAGAGATCCGCGGGCTCGTCGGCGCGAACGGGGCGGGGAAGTCGACGCTCGTGAAGCTGCTCACGGGCCTCGCACGGCCGACGAGCGGACACGTCGTCGTCGACGGTGAGCCTCTCCCGCCCGGCCGGCCGCGGGAGTCGCTTCGGGCGGGCATCGCCTCCGTGCCGCAGGAGCTCACGGTGGCGCCGACGATGACGGTGGCTGAGAACGTCATGCTCGGCCACGAGCCGCGCGGCCTGCTGGGGCGGGTGCGCGAGCGCGATCTCCGGCGCGAGAGCGCCGAGGTGCTCGAGTCGCTCTCGCTCGAGATCCCGGTCGACGAGCTCGTCGGCCGGCTCACGCTCGTCGAGCAACGCCTCGTCATGATCGCCCGCGCGCTCTCGTTGCATGCCCGCCTCGTCATCTTCGACGAGCCGACGGCGAACGTCTCGCCCCTCGAGGTCGAGCTCTTACTCCGTGCTATCCGGCGGCTCTCCGAGCGGAAGGTCTCCGTCCTCTACGTTTCCCACCGACTCGACGAAATCGAGGCGCTCTGCCGCTCCGTGACTGTCCTCCGCGACGGCCGCATCGTCGCCGAGCTTCGCGGTGGAGCGAGCCGCGGCGAGCTCGTCGGGCTGCTCTCTGCGGGAACCGAGGCGACGAAACGACTGCGGAGGGAGGAAACCGGGGACGAGGTGGCCCTCGAGGTGCGCGGCCTCGAGGGCGAGCGCCTGCGCGCGGTCAGCCTCACAGCGCGGCGCGGAGAGATCGTCGGGCTCGCCGGCGTCGCTGGCTCGGGGGCACGCGAGCTCCTCCTCACCGTCATCGGCGCGGTTCCTTTCCGGGCAGGGACCGTGCGGGTCGGCGGGTGCGGGCTCCCCTCGGGCAATCCGGTCGCGGCGGTGAAGGCCGGCGTCGGCTTCCTCCCCGGCGATCGCAGCCTGGGCGCCTTCATGCGGCACTCGGTCCGACACAACGTCAGCCTGGCGGCGCTCGCCGAGCACGTCCGGGGCCCCTTCGTCCGCGGCGGGTCGGAGCGAAGCGCCGTCGGCGCGCTGCTCGACCGCGTCGCCCTTCGGGCGGACCCGGAGGCGTCGATCGCTTCGCTCTCCGGTGGAAACCAGCAGAAGGCGATCGTCGCGCGCTGGATCGCCTCGGGCGCGCGCCTCCTGCTCCTGGACGACCCGACCGCCGGCGTCGACGTCGCCACCCGTCCGGAGATCCACGCGCAGATCCTCGGCCTGCGCGACGCGGGCGCGGCCGTCCTCCTGGTCTCCACGGATGTCGACGAGCTTGTGGAGCTCGCCGACCGGGTGGTCACTCTCGACCGGGGCGCCGTTAGCGACGAGCTCGGCGGCGCGGACCTGACGCCAGCCCGGCTCCTACGGGCGATGACCTCGACAGAAAGGAAGCCATGATCGCACCGATGATCCAGGACGTCGCCGCCCGGGAGGTCGCGCCGGGGGTGCACGTCGTCCCCGACGAGCGCGTCGACCTCGTGCCCAACGTGGGCATCCTCGTGGGCGAGGAAGCCGCGCTCGTCGTCGACACGGGGATGGGCGCGGCCAACGGGCGGCAGGTGCTCGTGCGGGCGCGCGAGCTGGCGGGAGAGCGTCCGCTGTTCCTCACCCTCACGCATTTCCACCCCGAGCACGGCTCCGGCGCGCAGGCCTTTCGCGGGGAGGCGACGCTCCTCTACAACGAGTCGCAGCGGGAGGAGCTGGCGGAGAAGTTCGAGGGCTTCGTCGAGATGTTCAGCGGCTTTGGCCCCGCCGTCGCCGAGCTCCTCGCCGACGTCGAGCTCGTGCTTCCCCGGATCACGTACCGGGACGGGGCGACGATCGACGTCGGCGGGAAGACGGTGCAGCTCGAGCCGCTGGGGCCGGCGCACACGCGCGGAGACCAGATCGCGTTCCTGCCGGAGGAGCGCGTCCTCTTCGCCGGCGACCTCGTCGAGAATCGCTTCTTCCCCATACTTCCCGACGAGGACGCGCACGGCAACGCGTGGATCTCGGTGCTCGAGCGGCTCGAGGCGATGCAGCCGGCCGTCGTCGTCCCCGGGCACGGCGAGGTGGGCGACGCGGGCCTCATCCGCGAGGCGCGCGAGTACCTCGAGACGGTCCGGTCGCTGGTGCGAGGCCACGCCGAGGAGGGCAGGAGCGTAGAGGAGATCAGGACCGCCCTCGAGCCCGAGATCCGCGAGAGATACGCGAGCTGGGACAACGAGATCTGGATCGGGTTCGCGATCGAGAACTTCTACCGCGAGCTCGATGCTTGAGGACGGCGACCGCTGGTCGCGCGGCCTTGCCGCGTACGCGAGCCAGCTCCGGCTGCCCAAGGAGAAGGTGTTCGAGCATCTGCGGGCGAGCTTCGGCGAGCGCATGGCGACCGAGGCCATCAGCGCGGCGGGCGGGGCCTGGAAGGAGGACTGCCTCTCGCTGCGCGACCGGAGCCTCGCGGTCGTGGCGGCGCTCGTTGCCCAGGGAGACTCCGAGGCGCGCCTGCGTCCGCACACCCGCTGGGCCCTGGCGCACGGCGCGACCGCCGAGGAGCTGGAGGCGCTCGTCGCCCTCCTCGCCGTCTACGTCGGCTATCCGCGCGCGTCCGTGGCGATGGAGGTCGTCCGGGACGTCCTAGGCGAGGAGCAGGGGACCGACTAGTAGTCGCCGGTGATCCGGGCGCGAACGAGCGCCGCAACGCCCCCCGGGCTGCGGACGAGCGTATTGCCGTCGAGATCGACCCTCGCGCCGTCGAACGCGAGGATGCCGTAGCCGCGCCGCAGGTAATCGCCTGAAGCGCCGTCCGGGCGCGTGTCGGAGACCGAGTTCTCGTCGATCTCGCAGCGCGAGTACCCACTGCAGAGAATCGCGACCCCGAGCGCCTCGACAACGTCGTTTTCCTCGATCTTTCCGGTCGACCTCTCGGTCATCGCAATCGCGCGCAGCGTCGTCCGGCTGATGCGGTTCTCCGAGAGCCGCACGTCGGCGAGGCGCGTCACGATTCCCTCGTCGACGCCGTCGACGTCACAGCGCTCGACGAGACTCGGCGCGCGACCGCCTCCGAAGGAGATGGCGATGCCCTGGGCGAACTCGCGTGCGAACCGGCCGACGGTGCAGTCCCTGACGGTCACGTGGCTCGCGCGCGCGCTGATGCCGCCCCGCAGCGCTCCTTCGACAGTGACGTCCTCGAGGACGACGTCCTCGGCGCCGACGACCTCGATGCCGTAGTCGCCGCCGCGCACGGTGACGCCGCGGACGGTGACGTCGTCCGACGTGACGAGGATGCCTCCGAGCACGACGGCACCGGGCTCTCCGACGAGCGTCTGCGAGCTGGCGACGACGAGCCGGCCCTGGTGCAGCCCCGCGGGGAGCGTCACCGTCGGCGGGCGAGTCGCCCAGAAGACACCCCCCGCCGAGGCGAAGACGGCGAGCGCGGCTGCGGCGAGGGCGGGGCCCGTCCGGCCCAGCTCGCCGCCGTCCTCTCCGTACGAGGCCCAGCGAAGCGGAAAGACCGCGTGCACGAGAACCTGGCCCAGAAGCCAGGAGCCGAGGAAGAACACGAGCCCCGCCCAGAGCGTGGTCTCCGTGCCGGCCAGCCGCACGAACACCATCACGAGCACGAGCTCGACCGCTCCGAGCGGAATCGCGAGCCAGCCGGGCTGGTAGGGAAAGAGGCGGTGGTAGACGGCCACGTCGAGCGCAAGCCCGGTCCCGATCATGAGCCCGGCCAGCTCGAGCGGCCACCAGTCCGTCACGCCGAGCGCAAGTCCGCAGGCGAGGAGAAGTGGCGCTAGCGCCGCGACGAGGCGCGTCTCGAGCCGGCCCCTCAGCGTGAAGGACATCTCATGCCGGCGGGCCGGCCGCGTAGCGGACTTGACCGTCGAGCGAGCGCTCGGCGCACGGGATCGATCTTAGAAGAGGGCGGGGTATCCGTTCAGCTCGCGGAAGGCGTCCTCGAGCGCGCTCATGACGCCGAGGACGACGTCCTCGCGCCCGTGCGGCGCCGTGACCTGGACGCCGACCGGGAGCCCCGCGCTCGCCCGGTCGACCTCCCGCAGCCCTTCTTCGCTCGGCTGGACGCGGGAAGCGGCGACCGTGCCGGCGGGCATGCCGAGGAGGTTGAAGAGCGCGCCGTAGCTCTGTCCTGGACGAAGCTCGACGCTCGTGCCGTGCCTCGGCGCGGGGAAGCCGAGCGGCGGGCAGACGAGCGCGTCGATCCCGGAAGCGGCGAGCGCCGCCGCGAACCGTGCCTGGTACGCGGCTACGGCGCCCAGGCTCACCTCCGAGACGCTCATGCCGGCGATCGTCCGCTCGATGCGAGGGTCGCGCTCGCTCTCGCCGAGCAGCTCCCGCAGGTGCGCGCCGCCGTCCGCCCGGAAGAGTGTCTCGAAGAGCTCGATCGCCTCTGCGACGTCGGGCGGCGTGAACGCCCGCACCTCCGCACCCCGTTCAGCGAGGGCGGCCGCGGCCTCGCGTACGGCCCGGCCGACGGCCGGAGACGGGGTGAAGACCCCATCGTCCTCGCAGACGCCGACTGCGAGGCCGGCGATCGGGGCCGGCTCGACGGGCCCGGCAAGGACGTCGAGGACGAGGCGGAGATCGTCGACGCTCCGCGCCAGCAGACCCGCTGAGTTCTGCACCGTGCTCTGCCCGGCGAGGATGAGCTCGTCCGTCGTACCCTCGGCCGGCAGGCGTCCGGACGTCGGCTTGAGCGCGTGGACGCCGCAGCAGTGCGCCGGGAAGCGGACGCTGCCCCCGCTGTCCGTGCCGAGGCCCAGCGGAGAGCCGCCGGCGGCGACGATCGCGCCCTCGCCGCCGCTCGACCCCCCCGGCGCCCGCTCGACGTTCCACGGGTTGTTCGTCCGGCCGTAGATCGGATTGTCAGCCTCGTTGAACCAGATGAGCTGCGCGAGGTTCGTCTTCCCGAGCACGATCGCCCCCGCCTCGCGCAGGCGCGCGACGAGCGGTGCGTCGCCGGCCGGCGCCCGGCCGGCGAGCGCGCCCACGCCCGCGGTCGCCGGCGTCCCGGCGACGTGGAAGGTCTCCTTCACCGTCACCGGAAGCCCGTGGAGAGGGCCGAGCTTTTCGCCACGGGCTCGAGCGCGGTCGGCGCCGTCCGCAGCCCGAAGCGCCTCGTCGAAGAGCGGCACGACGACGGCGTTGAGGCGCGGGTTCACGTCCTCGATGCGGCGGACGTGCCACTCGACTGCCTCGCGCGCCGAGAGCTCGCGGAGCGCAAGACGCCCGAGAAGCTCCTGGGCGCCCGCTGTCAACCGAGCAGCTTCGCGTCGAACGGATAGGTGCAGAGGAGCTCGGCGCCGTCCGCCGTGACGAGCACCTGATCCTCGAGCTTGACGCCGTCGGGCGCTCCGACCTCGCCCGCGTAGCACTCGAGACACAGCACCATGTTCTCCCGGATCTCGCGGTCGGGCATGATCCGCCGCGGGCCGCGGTCGTCATCGGGGTAGGGGATGCCCGGGCCCTCGTCCTCGAGCCCGGCCTGGTGCACCATCGTCGGATACTGCTGTGCCTTGTACTTCTCAGGCAGCTCAGGGGCGGCGTGCGCGAACTCCTCGAACGCCATGCCCGGGCGGACGAGGTCGACCATGCCCGTGACGCACTCGTGGGCGACGCGGTACGCCTCGCGCTGTCCCTCGAGCGGTTTGTCGCCGCAGAGGAACGTGCGTGAAACGTCGATGACGTAGCCCTCGTAGCCGTTCGCGTCCGTGTCGACGCCGACGAGGTCGCCGTCTTCCACGGCCTTTTCATGCGCCTCGCTCATCCAGGGGTTCGTGTTCTGCCCGGAGGCGACGAGGCGCGTGAAGAGGAACTCGCCGTGGCGCCTGAGGAGCGCGTTCCCCAGCACGGCGAGGAGCTCGTACTCGCGGATGCCGGGACGGATCGCCGCCTCGAATTCACCGAGGATCTCGTCCCCGATCGCGCCGTTCAGCCGGAAGAGCTCGACCTCTTGGGCCGTCTTCACTTCTCGCGCGTCGACGGTCGCCGGGCTCGAGTCGAGGACGCGGATCCTCTCCTCCTGGAGCGCGAGGAAGCCGGGCGTGTCGAGCTTGTCGACGGCGAGCGGCTCGCCTTCGAGCCCGAGCTCGCGGAGGGTGGCGCGGATCTCGCGCGCCCATTCGCGCACCTTGTCCCAGGATTGGTCGCCGCCGAACTGCCAGCCGTACGCAGGGCGCACGTCGGCGAGGATCCGTTGCGAGACGTGGATCGAGCCGGTGTACTCGAAGAGGATCGGCGCCGCTGCCGCCGGCACGATCGCATAGCGGGCGAACGTGCCGGCGGTCCAGACGCCCATGACGTCCGTGCCGGTCGCGTAGCGGATGTTCGCCGGATTGAAGAAGAGACAGGCGGCGAGGTCGTGGCGCCTCATCATCGTCTGGAGTCGGTCGAGCCGCTCGCTCCTCAGGCGCTCGAAGTCGATGCCGCTCACGCTCGGCGCGCGCTCGTGTGGGCGAGTGTGGGGACCTGCCGTCGGGGGCTCCTCCTCGGCGCCGATTCTCACGGGCACGCGCTCTTCCGTCAAATTCATCATCTGAGCTTATGTTGCATCATATGAACAAGACATCTACGATGTGCGCGTGAGTACGGCCGATCCAATCGGTGGCTGCCAGGCCGTCGAGCGCGCGCTCGGCATCCTCCGTCTCTTCGACGAGCGCACGACCGAGCTCTCGGTCGCGGACGTCGCGCTCGCCCTCGGCGTGCACCGCAGCACGGCGTCGCGCCTCCTCGCAGCGCTCGCCCGGCACGGACTCCTCGAGCAGGGCGTGGCCGGCGGGCACTTCCGGCTGGGCCTCGCGCTCGTCTCGCTCGGCGGCATGGTCCTGAACCGGTTCCCCGTGCGGGCGGGCGCGCACCGGGTCCTGCGCGAGCTCCGAGACGCCACCGGCGAGACCGCGTACCTCGGGCTCCTCGACGGCCGCGAGGTCGTCTACATCGACCAGGCTTCGAGCCCGCGCGTGACGGTGAACGTCGACTGGGTCGGATGCCGCCAGAGCCTGACCGAGAGCGTCTCCGGGAGGCTCCTCCTCGCTTACCAGCCCGCCGAGCTCGCGGCCGAGCTCGGCAGCGTCGCACCGGAAACGCTCGCGGGCGGCGAGCTCGCGCTCATCCGCCGCCGCGTGTACGCGCTTCGCTTCGACGAGAGCGAGGACGGCGTCGCCGGGGTCGCGGCGCCTGTGCGCGACTACAGCGGGGCCGTTGTCGCTTCGATCTCCGTCGGCGGCCCGCGTTTTCGCATCGACCGGGAGCGCCTCGAGTCCGAGCTCGTCCCGGCGGTGTTGCGAGCGGCCTCCGACGTGTCCGAGGCGCTCGGCAGCGTGGCGGCGTGAGCCCGGTGGCTCTCCCGCGCCGCTTCTACGCCGTCGCCGTCTGCGCCGGGATCGCGACCGGGAACCTCTGGGTCGGAATCCCGCTCTTCGCGTCCGGGTCCGGCCGCTCTGCCGGCTTCGCAGGAGCCCTGCTCGCGGCCGCTACGGTGGCGACCGCCGCCGGTGCGCTCGCCGCCAACCCGCTTCTCGCGCGGCTGCGGCTGCCGCGCGAGCTGCTCGCCGTCGCGCTCGCTGTGACCGGCGCGGGTCACTTCCTGCTCATCGTCCCGGCCGAGCTCGGACTCGTCGCCGGCGCGCTCGTCGCCGGTGTCGCGACGGGCCTCTTCTGGGTCGGAAGCCACGTCCTCCTCGCCACCCGCTCGGGCTCGTCCGGCTCCGAGCAGGACTTCCTGGCGCACTACGCTCTGTTCACAGTCGGCGCGGTGGCGGGAGCGGCGCTGACCGGCTTCGGCGCCTCTGCGGTCCAGTGGGCGGGGATCTCGCAGGCGGCGAGCGTGCGGCTCACCTTCGCTCTCGGTCTCGCGGGCGCAATCTCCGCGCTCGTCCTCTGGCTTCCGTGCGTCGCGCGCGGGCGCGAGCCGGCGCCGGTGATGGAACGGCTGACGCTCGGGTTGCCGGCACGGGGCCTCGCGGTCCAGCTTCCAGATCTCCTGCTCGTCTCCGCGCACGGCCTCATGCTCCCACTTGCGCCCCTCGTCCTGGCCGACGATTTCGGCTTCTCGCCGTTTGCGATCGGCCTCGTCGCCGCGGCCGTGTCGGTTGCGAAGATCGGCGGCGTCTTCACGGCGCGGGCCGTCGTTCGCTCGAGCGGGGCGCGCACGGCGATCCTCTCCTTCCTCGCGGTCGCCTCAGTGCTCAGCCTCTTCCTCGGCGTCGCCGGCAGCGCAGCCCTCTTCGTCGTGGCGCTGCTCGGAATCGCCCTCGTGACGCTCGGGGTCTGGCCGTTGATCGTCGACGCCGCTCTTGCGCGCATTGAGCCCGACAGCCGCGGCGGCGTCACGGTCGCCTGGCACGCCCGTGAGTACGCCGTGATCGCGCTCGCGACCGCGCTCGCCGGCTGGCTCCTGCAGTCCTTCCGCGATCCGACGCCGCTCTTCGTGCTCGCGGCCCTCCTGCTCGCCTTCTCGGTTGCCGCCTCGACGGCCGTGCTGCGACGGCCCGTTCACCTCCCGCAGGCCACGGCGTGCGAAGCTTGACGTGATCGTCCTCGCGCGCCGCGCGGACATCGACCTCGACGCGCTCCTGCGCGTCGCCTGGCGGGGCGAGGGCGTGCGCATCGGGCCGGCGGCGCTCGAGCGCATCGGCGAGTGCCGCCGCTCCTTCCTCGAGCTGATCGATTCGGATCCCGCCATCACCGTCTACGGCGTCACGAGCGGGTACGGCGATCGCGCCGCCGTCAGGCTCACCGCCGAGGAGCGCAAGCAGCAGGCCTCGCGCCCCCCGGTCGCCGGCGCATCCTTCGGGGAGCCGCTCCCGGAGCGCGTCACGCGCGGAATCGTCCTCGCACGGCTCGCCAACTTCCTGGAAGGGCACGGCGCAGTGCGGCCGGAGCTCGCCGAGGCGGTGGCGGGGATGCTCGACGGCGGCCGGCTTCCCCCGGTGCCGGCGCAGGGCAACGGTGGCGCCGGGGAGATTTTGGCGCTCGGGCATCTCTTCCACGACCTGGGTCGGCGCCTCGGGCTCGAGGAGAAGGAGTCGCTCGCGCTCGTCAACGGCTCGCCGTGCGCCGCGGCGCTCGTCGGCGACGCGGCGCTGGAGGCACGCGGCCGGCTGCGGCTCGCGCACGAGGCCTTCGCACTCTCGGCGGAAGCCTTCCGTGCGCCCCTCGAGGCGTACTCCGCCGAGCTCGCGGAGCTCTGGGGCGATGAGCACGAGACGGCCGCCCTGGGCGCGCTGGGGGCTCTCCTCGAGGGCTCCAGCGGCGAGCGCCGCGCCTACCAGGCCCCGGTCAGCTACCGCATCCTGCCCCGTCTGCTGGGGCAGGCGCACCGTGCTTTTGCCGAGGCCGAGCGGGCGGCGGAGATCTCGCTTCGCTCCGTCTCCGACAACCCGGTGTACGTGCCGCCGGACGGCGACCATCCGCTCGGGCGCGTCTGGAGCACGGGCGGCTATCACAATGCCCAGGCGCCGCCAGCCCTCGATGGCCTCGCTGCCGCCTGGGCCGACCTGGCTGCCCTGGCCGAGAGCCAGATGGAGAAGCTCCTGCTCGACGAGCGGGCCGCGGAGAACCTCCGCCACCTGATCATGGTCGAGGTGGGCTGGGCCGAGGAGGCCCGCCATGCCGCCCAGCGAACGCTCCTCCCGCGAGGAGGCTTCGGCCAGAACGACGTCGGCGCCCCGAGCTTCCTCGCCTGGGGGAGGGAGCGCGCCGCCGGCGCCGCGCTCGACGCCGCGCTGGCCGTCCTCTCCGTCACGGCCTCGCAGGCGCTCTGGGTCGGCGAGGAGGAGCCCGCGCCTCCGCTCGCGGGCTTCCTCGCGGGCGTGCGCGAGCTCTTTCCTCCGGCGAGCGAGATCCGTCCCTACGGAGACGAGCTCGGACGCCTCGCGGACGCGTTCACCACCCGGATATTCGGGCACCTCCCAGCGTAGACCGCCGGGCTCACCCGGCGGCACGCCCGATCGTCAGGGGCGTGTCGCTCAGGTCGATGGCCTTGACGGACTCGCCGCCGCGCTCGTCGTGGAAGCTGCGAACGCGCATCACCGCCCCGGGCTCGACGGCGGCCGGGAGCCTGAACTCGAGCCGCCGCCGCGACTCCGACTGCGTGACCGTGAAGTCGTCCGAGACGAACTCGTAGCGGTCGTCCAGGGCCCCCGGGCCGTGGCGGATCCAGAGCTCGCGGCGCGTGACGTCGTCCAGGAGCGTGTCGATCTCGGCGATGAGCACGCGCCCGTCCATCTCGTACTCGATCGTGAACGTGCAGCTCGGGCAGATCTGCGGTGGGTCGAGGAACTCGATGTAGCCCTCGACTCCGTCGCCCTTGCTCCTCGAGCCGAACTCGACGATGTCCATGAACTCCCACGGGTTCTGGTTCCCGAAATAGCGCAGGTCGCCGTCCGGGTCCCGCCCGACGGTGAGCGGGCCCTCCTCGTCGCCGCAGGCCGCGAGCGCCGGTGCGAGGAAGACGAGCGCGAGGGCGAGCGCGAGCGGCCTACCTGGCAGCTTCCTGGGCATCGAGCACCGGCTCGAGGGCGGCGAGGTACCCGGGCTCGTGGTGGCAGAGGACGACGTGGCGGTCGCCCAGCTGCCGGAGCGGCGGATCGGTGTGGCAGATGTCCCCGATGTAGTGCGGGCAGCGCGTGTGGAACACGCATCCCTCGGGCGGGTCGAGCGCCGAGGGGATGTTGCCCGAGAGGCGGACCTTCTTCGGCTCGACCGACGGGTCGGGCAGCGGCACCGCCGACAGGAGCGCTTCGGTGTACGGGTGATAGGGGGGATCGAAGAACGCCGAGGCGGGCCCGTACTCGACGATGCGCCCGAGGTACATGACGGCGATCGTGTCGGCCAAGTAGCGCACGACGGAGAGGTCGTGGCTGATGAGGATGAACGCGGTCCTGTTCTTCGCCTGGATCTCGAGCAGGAGGTTCAGCACCGCTGCCTGCACGGAGACGTCGAGGGCCGAGGTGGGCTCGTCGGCCACGATCAGGTCGGGATTGCCGGCGAGCGCGCGGGCGAGTGCGACGCGCTGCTTCTCGCCGCCCGAGAGCTGGCGCGGCAGACGGTCGTAGTAGCGCTGGCCGAGCTTGACCGAGTCGAGGAGCTCGATCACTCTTCCCCGCACGTCCGAGCGTGGCGTATCCGTCAGCTTGAGCACGCTTCGGCCGATCGCCGCCCCCACGGTCACGGATGGGTTCAGCGTCGAGTCCGGGTTCTGGAAGACCATCTGGAGGAGCTTGAGCGTCTTCCGCGAGCGCGATCCGACTCCGCCCGCGAGGTCGAGGCCGACGAACTCGATCCTTCCGCCGGTGAGCGGCTCGAGGCCGAGGATCGTCTTGGCGACCGTGCTCTTGCCCGACCCGGACTCGCCGACGAGACCGAGAGTCTCGCCGGCCCTGAGGGACAGGTTCACGTGGTCCGCCGCCTTCACGTACTTCTTGTCGAACCCGAAGATCCCGGCCGCGGAGCGGCCCCTGTGCGCGTAGTACGTCCTCAGGTCGTCGACCTCGAGGATCGACTCTCCCGTCAGCTCGAGGACGGGCGGAGGCGGGGGCTTCTTGCTCGCGTCGAGCGATTTCGTCCCGCTCGCGATCGCCTCGGCGTGATGGCAGCGAACGGCGTGCGTGTCCGTGAGTCTGCGGAAGTCGGGATGCTCGTCGCGGGAGCGGTCGTCACCGTAGGGGCAGCGCGGCTCGAAGAGGCAGCCGGGTGGCAGGGCGGCAGGGGAGGGCACGACGCCGACGATCGGCTCGAGGGCGGCGTCCTTCTTGGAGACGCCGCTGCGAGGGATAGCGACGAGGAGCCCCCGCGTGTAAGGGTGGCGTGGGGCGTGGAAGATCTCGTCGACGGGAGCCTCCTCGACGATCTCGCCTGCATACATGACGGCGACCCGGTCGGCGATCCGCGCGACGACGCCCAGGTCGTGCGTGATGAAGAGGACGGCGGTGTTGAAGTCGTTCTTGATCGCGTCGACGAGGTCGAGGATCGTCGCCTCGATCGTGACGTCGAGGGCGGTCGTCGGCTCGTCCATGATCAAGAGGGCGGGGTTGTTGAGCAGGCCGCCCGCGATGATGACCCGCTGCTGCTGGCCGCCGGAGAGCTGGTGCGTGTAGCGATCCATCATCCCGCGCGCGTCCGGCATGCGCACCTGCTCGAGCATGGCCACGCAGCGTTTGAACGCCTCTTCGCGGGAGATCTCGTTGTGCTCGGTGAGGATCTCCGTCAGCTGCTTCCCGATCCGCATCGAAGGGTTCAGCGCCGACATCGGATCCTGGTAGACCATCGAGACGTTCTTGCCGCGAATCGCGCGCAGCTGCTTCTCGGAGAGACCGGTGATGTCGCGGCCGAGGAACTCGATCGAGCCGCTCGTGACCTTGCCGTTCTTGCCGAGGAAGCCGATGAGCCCGTAGGCGACGGTCGTCTTGCCGCAGCCGGATTCGCCGACGAGCGCGAGCGTCTCGCCCCGGCGCAGGTCGAAGCTGACCTCGCGGACGGCGGAGACGTCCCCGTAGCGGGTCTCGTAGTCGATCGCGAGGTTGCTGACCCGGACGACGAGATCCGACGACAGCCCTGTCTCGGTCGGCAACGTGGCGGTCATCGGTAGCGGGCGCCTTCCTGGCGGATGCCGTCGGCCATCAGGTTGAGGCCCACGACGAGGGTCGCGATCGCGGCCGCGGGGAAGACCGCGGCCCACGGGTTCTGCCCGACGAAGTTACGGGCCTCGGCGACCATCGTGCCCCAATCGGGCGTCGGCGGGGGTAGCCCGAGGCCGAGGAAGCCCAGCGTCGCGATCGCGAAGACGGCGTAGGCCATCCGCAGCGTCAGGTCGATCACGATCGGCCCGCGCGCGTTCGGGAGGATCTCGCGCACCATGATGTAGAGCGCGCCTTCCCCGCGCAGGCGCGCGGCCGAGACGTACTCACGGCTCCGGAGGTCGAGCGCCATCGCCCGCGCGAGGCGCGCCACCCCGGGAACGGCGGCCAGCGCGATCGCGGCCACCACCGTGTAGCGCGAGGCCCCTAGCGAGGAGACGACAAGGAGGAAGATGAGGATGGCCGGGAAGGCGATGATCGCATCGAGGATGCGCATCAGGACCTCGTCGATCCAGCCCGCCTTGTAGCCGGCGATGAGGCCGAGCAGGATGCCGATCGCCGCCCCAATGAGGATCGAGATCGGCGCGATCGTCATCACCTGGCGCGTCCCGGCGACGAGGCGGGAGTAGACGTCGCGCCCGCGGTCGTCGGTCCCGAACCAGGCGACCGAGCTCGGCCCGGTGTTGACGGCGACGTAGCCCTGGATCGTCTCGTCCGCGGGAGTCGCCGGATCGTCCGCCCGGTACGGCTCCGGCGAGGGGAACGCCCCGGGCGGGAGATCGAGGAACGTCGCGCCCGGGGGGAGCGGGGCGACGACTTGGTCGTTCGGGTTGTAGCGCTCGAGCAGCGGCGCGAAGAGCGCGACGACGACCCACAGCATGACCATGGAGAAGCCGATCAGGCCGATCCTGGAGGAGCGCAGGTTGATCGTCCCGGCCCACGTGCGGCGAGGCAGGGAAAGGCCGCGCGAGACCGGAACCTGGGCGGCGGGGGGAACGGCGTCGTCCGCCGGAAGCGGCCCCAGGACTGCCTCCGTCGGAGGAGCCTTGTGATATTCGGTGGTCATCGGTCAGGGGCTCACGTGAAGCGGACGCGCGGGTTGAGGAAGGTGTAGGCGATGTCGGCGATGAGCTGCGAGCCGACTGCGACGACGACGAGGAAGAGCGCCGCCGCCTCGATTGCGAAGACGTCGCGGTTGAGCGCCGTGTCGAGGATGAAGCGGCCGAGGCCCGGGTAGCCGAAGATCACCTCGACCACGACGACGCCGCCGATCAGGTAGTTGACGTGAAGCATGATGATCGCGATCGGCGCCATGAGCGCGTTCCTGAGCGCGTGCCGGAAGACGATCTTCCGGTATGAGAGCCCCTTCAGCACGGCCGTCCGCACGTAGGCTGAGTCGAGCACCTCCACCATCGAGGCTCGCGTGATTCGGGCGACGTAGCCGAGCTCGATCAACGTCAGCGTCATGACGGGCAAGACGAAGAACTTCGGGTGCTGGAGGATCGAGTCTCCCGGCGGGATCACCGTCGCGCCCGGCAGGACGCCGAGCCAGCCGACGAAGATGACGAGCAAGAAGATGCCGGTCGCGATCTCGGGGATCGACGTGGCGGTCAGGCTCGTCACGGAGATGAAGCGGTCGAGCAGCCTGCCCTCGTACAACGCGGAGATGATCCCGAGGACGAGGGCGATCGGCATCACCACGGCGAACGCGATGCCCGCGAGGAGCAGTGTGTTTCCGAGCTTCGGCAGAATCGCGTCGATGACGGGCTGCTGGGCGAAGGTGGAGACTCCGAAGTCGAGCGTGATCGCGTTGCCGAGGAAGTCGAGGTAGCGGATGGGCAGGGGCCGGTCGAGCCCGAGCCTGGTGTCGCACGCCGCGACCTGCGCATCCGTGGCGAACTGACCGAGCAGGCGCCGACAGACGCTGACGTCGCTCAGGACCTCGACGACGAGGAAGACGAAGATCGAGACCAGGAACAGCGTGATTCCCAGGGTCCCGATCCGGGTGAGGATGAAGCGGAGCATGACGTTCGACTGTTAGGCGCGAGCCCGGACCGCCCCGCTCGCGGCCCGAGCCCTACGCGTTCCTAAGCCTCCTCGATCCAGGACTCCGTGACCTGGAGGTAGTCGGTCGGATGTCCGACGTTGTTCTTGACCTTCGGCGCGTCGATCTGGAACTGGTTCCGGAAGAAGGCGACCATGATCCCGCCGTCGTCGGCCTGGATGTCCTCCATCTGCGAGATCAGGCCCAGTCTCTCCTCGAGATCCGGGGTCGCGTCCGCCTCGGCGAGCAGCGAGAGGAACTCCTCGTTCACCCAGCGGCTCTCGTTCCAGTTGCCGCTTTCCTCGTCGGGCGGCAGCGCCTCCCTCGAGTAGGCGAGCGACTGCACCATCGTGTTCAGCGGGCGGTGCGTCCACTCGGTGACGCTGAAGTCGTAGTGGTTCCAGCGCGGCCAGTACTCGGTCGCGGGACGGATGTCGAGCTCGATCTCGACGCCCGCCGGGGCGGCGTTCCGCTGGAAGACCTCGGCGATCACCTGCTCGAAGCGAGTGTCGTTCTTCGCGATGATCCTGATCGGCTTCCCGCCCCAGGCCTGCCACGCCTCGCTGTCCGCCAGCAGCTGCTTGGCCGCCTCGACGTCCTGCGCCGGGATCGGCTTCTCGACGTAGTCCTGGTTCGCGGGGGCGAAGTGGGCGTCGTGGCCCAGGTCGACCGCTCCGAAGTAGGCGGTGTTGCCCATCTCCTGGCGGTTCTGGAGGATCTTGAACGCGTTGCGGACGTTCTTGTCGGTGAAGGGCTCCTTGTCCACGCGCATGCGGATGAGCGGCGTCTGCGCCGTCGGGATCTGCGCGATCTGGATCCCGGGGATGTCCTGGAGCGCCGAGGCGCCCTCCGGTCCGGGCTGATAGACGGAGTCGACCTGTCTCGACTGGAGCGCCGAGAACGCCGCCGACTTCTCGGTGCCGAGATCGGTCCAGACGATCTCGTCGATGTACGGGAACGGTTCCCCGTCGGGGGCCTGACGCCAGTACTCCGGGTTGCGCGTGACGCGTGCGCGGCTGCCGACCGTGTACTCCTCGAGGAGGTACGGGCCGGTGCCGACGGTGCTCGCGACGATCGACTCGCCGCCCTCGACGTCCGGCGCCTCGAAGCTCTTGTGCAGGATCTGGGCGGGATAGTGGTAGAGGTGCTCCGGCAGGGCGATCTGCGGCACCTCGAGGTTGAGCCGCACCGTGTAGTTGTCGACCTTCTCGACCCCGTCGAGCGTCATGTACGGGGCGAGCAGGCCGAGCATGCTCGAGCCGACGTCCTCGGAGAACCAGCTCTGGAAGTTGAAGAGGACGTCGTCGGCGTCGAACTCCTGGCCGTTCGTGAACATCACCCCCTGGCGCAGGTTGAGCGTCCAGACGTCGGCGGTCTCGTTCGGCTCCCAGCTCTCGAGCAGGTACGGAGTCGTGACGCCTTCCCTGTCCGTGTACGTCAGGTACTCGTTCACCTGCCGGAGGACGTTCGAGCCCTGCACCCACGAGAGACGGTGCGGGTGGTCGACCTCGAGGATGGACATCGCGATGCGGTACCTGCCGCCCCGCTTCGGCGTTCCCTGCACCTCGGTCGTACCTGTCGTGGGAGTCTGCTCGACGGCGGTGGGCTCGTCGTCGCCCCCGCAGGCGGCCAGGAACGTGCCGGCAGCTCCGAGGCTCATGCCCAGGAGCGTCGCGTAGCGCACGAAGTCACGGCGGCTGATCTTCCCCGTGACGTACTGGTCCTTGACGTGGTCGAGTAGCGGGCTGTCCTTCGGATCTGGACGGGGTGGTTCGAGTCTGCTCACGGATGCCTCCTCGGAGTACGACTTACGACTCTAGTTCTTCAAGACGTCAGTTCAAAGCGCCGGTCAGCATCACCTCCACGAGAAGGCCGCGACGACGCCGTCGGCGATGAGCAGGCGGCGCGAGGGCCGGGCGCGAGTGTCGAGCAGCCACACCTGCGGCTTCCCGGCCCGGACGGCGGCGTACGCGAGGTAGCGGCCGTCCGGCGACCAGAAGCTGTGGCTCTGGGAGAACTGGTCGAAGAATGAGGTGAGCGTGCTGAACGTGGCGGTCGGCTGGAAGGCTGCGAGGCCCGTGTCGGTTCCGCCGGCGACGTCGAAGATCCGCCACTGGTTGAACGTCGAGACGTCGTTGCCGAGCCACGTGAGGTAGGCGAGTCGCCCTCCGTCGGGCGACCAGTAGAACGCCTTCGTCCAGAGCGTCGTCGGACCCGCCACGGTGATCTCGCCGCTTGCGAGATCGACGACTCGGATGGGATCGAAGGCCGACTCCGGCGTCTCTTCCGGTCCCCGGCGGACAGCGATCGCGAGGCGCAGCCCGTCGGGCGACGGTGCGAAGGCGACGCGGCGCGTGTCGCGGGAGACGTGGGCGACGACGGCATCCGCGGAGACGGAGACTCTGAGCTCGTCTCCTTCTACGTCCGCGCGCGCGTACACGAGGCGACCCCGGCTGAACGACGGCGCGAAGAACGGCCCCGGGGACTTCTCGAGCCGGCGCGTCAGGCCGCGCTCGACGTCGACCTCGTCGAGACTCTGTCGCGTGTCGAGCACATGGCGAACGACCCGGTCGCCTCGCTCCGACCACGCGAAGTAGACCTGCGCGGCTTCGTCCTCGAGCACCGGCCGCCCGGCGAACGACGCCGCGAACTCGTGCACCCGGAAGGCGACGTCGCCGCCGGCCCTTCCGTCCGCATCCACGATCACCCCGAGCCGGCTGCACTGGAGCGCCTCGCAGGGCGCCGGCGACCAGCTCGCGTAGATGAGCTGACCGCCCTCGGCGATCTGCGTCGTCTCACCGTCGCCGGGCCTCGTCACGAAGAGGGCGCTCTCCGAGGTCTCAGGGTCCGTGCGCGCAAAGGCGAGCTCGCCTGTCCGCGACCAGGCCATGCCGGCGTGGAAGATGCCGCGCTCTGTCCCGGCGCTCGAGCCGTCCGCGGTCAGCTGCGCGGTCGAGCCCGAGGCGGGGTCGACGACGTAGAGGTTCCCGTTGGCTCCGACATAGGCGAGCAGCCCCGCCGGCGAGGTCGGCAGTGGGCCGCGTACGAGCCTCGTGCGAGGGCGGAGGTCGACGTTGACCGGCCTGTCGGGATCCCGGGCGACCGTGGTCGTGTCGGCCTCCGTGGTATCGCGAGAGCAGGCCGGAGCGGAAAGTGCGAGCACGCCGGTCACGACCAGGAGGAGCGTCGGTTGAGGTGTATACATGGCCGAGTCATCTATCGGTAGGCGAGCAGGGTCCCGACGCCGCGGTCGACCGCCCGCTCGCAGAGCGCCTGGCCGACGGCGATGTCCGTCGTCGCCAGGCCGCGGTGCCAGAAGAGGATGGTCTCGGCGTCGTTCTCACGACCGGGCTTCAGGCCGGCCACGATCTCTCCGAGCTCCGCGTGCAGCGTCTCCTCGGAGAGGAGCCCCTCGTCGACGTGGGCGCGAAGAGCGCCGAACCGCCCGCGCCGGCACTGTCCCCAGTCGTCGACGACGATCTTGTCCATGATCGAGGTGAGGGACAGCTCGACCGCGCTCATGGTCCCGTACGGCACGACGAGGGCCCCCGGCTTGATCCAGTCGGTGCGCAGGAGCGGCTGCGGCTCGACGAGGCGGGCGGCCTCGACGACGATGTCAGCGCCCTCGACCGTCTCGCGCCAGCTCTCGACGGCCCGAACGTCCTTCCCGAGAGCTTCCTCCAGGGCTCTCGCGAAGCGCTCGCGGGACTCCGCCCGGGCGCTCGTGACGCGGATCTCCTCGAAGTCGAACAGGTGGTCGAGCATCGTCACGTTCGAGAAGGCGGTGCCGCGCGCTCCGATGTGCCCCAGGGTTGTCGGCCGCGGTGCCGCGAGGTAGCGGGCCCCGAGCGCGGTGACCGCACCGGTGCGGAGCTCGGTGATCTCCGTCGCGTCGACGATCGCTCGCGGGACGCCGGTGCGCGGGTCGTAGAGGGTGAGGAGAGCAAGCTCCGAGGGCAGCCCGAGCTTCCAGTTGTGTACGTAGTCGCCGACCACCTTCACGCCCGCGACGCCGAGCGGGGCGATGTACCCACGGAGCACGTTGAAGTGACCCTGGAACGCCGGATCCGGTACGAGGTGCTCGCGCGGCTCGAGCACCACCTCGCGGTTCCCCTGCGCGAGGAGGCTCGCCTCGACAGCCGCGAGCAGCTCCTCGGTCGTGAGGGCGAGAGAGGCGACGTCCGCGCCCGAGAGGAAGAGGATCTCGATCGTGCCGGCTCGCTGCTCCACCGCAATCATGCGAGCGAGACCTCGAACGCTTCGCCGAGGAAGCTCTCCAGGATCGAGATGAGGCGCTGGAAGGTCGGATGGTCGTCGAACATCCACTCCGTGTGGCCGCTGCCCTCGAGCAGCACCAGCTGCTTCGGCTCCTGGGCGCGGCGGAAGAGCTCCTCCGATTCCGACGGCGGGTAGAGCCCGTTGTCGGCGCCGTGGACGAGGAGGAGCGGTCTGGGAGCGATCCGGTCGACGACGCGCTCGGGCCGGAAGCGCAGGAGGAGGTCGGTCGCCTCGAGCGAGACGTTCGAGCCGAAGCCGGGAGCCTTGTAGAGCTCTTCGTCGACGTACCCGCGGGTGATCTCGTCGAGCCGGACGACGTCGAACGGATGCACGAGGTTCGAGGCGCCCTCGAGCGCTCGTATCCTGCGATCAGCCGCGACCTGCTCGAGGAGGCGCTCCCAGGAGTCCTCGTCGTGCAGGAAGCGCGTCGAGCGCTCGCCGTCCCCGATCGCGTTGACCGTGGCGACTGCGCGGACACGGGGATCGTCGGCCGCCGCCGCGATCGCGACTCCTCCGCCGAGCGCCCAGCCGATCAGCGCGATGCGATCGGCGTCGACCTCCGGCACTGTCTCGAGGAAGCTCACCGCCGCCCGGACGTCCTCGATCTGCTCCTGCGGGACGAGCCGGCCGCGCTGGCCCTCGCTGCGCCCGAAGCCGCGGTAGTCGAACGCGAGGCACACGAACCCCTTGCCGGCGAAAACGCGGGCGAAGCGGGCAGGGTGGATCTCCTTGAGCCCCTGGTACCCCGAGCACGCGATTAGGCCGGGCCGCTGGTCGCGCGGCTCGACGTCCGCAGGGAGGTACAGGTCGCCGTCGAGCGAGAGCCCGTCGCTGAAGAAGTGGACGGGACGCCGCCTCATCGCCGGCCGAGCGCCCTCGAGAGCTCTTCCGCCGCCGCCCTGGTCTCCTCACCGCCGGCGTCGAGACGATCCCCGAAGCGGAACTTCGGCGCCGAGACGTTCAGCGCTGCGACGATCCGCCCGCTGAAGTTGCGCACGGGCGCCGCCACGGCGACGAGGCCCGGCTCGAACTCTTCGTCGACCGCCGCGTAGCCGCGCGCCCGCGCGTCCAGGATCCGCTCCGCGAGCTCGTCGACGTCGCGCGGGCAGCCCGGGCCGAAACTCTCGAATGCCGTCGTGGCTAAGAGCGAGCGCAGCTCGGCCTCGTCGTGGTCGAAGAGGAGCGCCCGCCCGGACGACGTGCAGTACGCGGGGGCGGTCCGGCCGACCCAGCCGGCCGTCTGCACCGCGTGCGTGGGGCCCTCCGAGAGCACCGTGAGCACCTCGGCGCTCTCGAGCACGCTCAGGTGCGCGCGTTCGCCGAGCGTCGCGACGAGCCGCGCGAGCACCTGGGGCGCCGCTTCGAGGAGCCGCGGCTCGCCCGCCTGCGCGGCGAGCGCGAACAGCCGCCATCCGAGCCGATAGCCTCTGCTCGCCGGGTCGCGCTCCACGACCCCGTACTCGGCCAACGTCTTGAGCGAGCGCGAGACCTGGCTCTTTTCGCGACCCACGAGCTCGGCGATCTGGACGACGCCGAGCGGACCGTTGCCCACCGCCTTCTCGTCGGCGAGCGCGAAGAGGATCGCAAGCCCACGCCGGAGGCTCGTTGCTGTAGAAGCAACCACCGTTGCCGAAACTACCCCAGCTCGGATAGAAGTTCAAGCCGATGTTCGATCTCCACGTCCACTCGGCGCCGTGCGTGCTCCCCCGCCGCGCGGACGACCGGGACACCGTGGCGGCGTACGAGCGGGCCGGGTTCTCGGGCTGCGTCCTCAAGGGGCACTACGAGCCGACCGCGGGTCGCGCCACGGCTGCGGGCTCGGGGCGGCGCCCGGACGTGTACGGCGCGATCGTGCTGAACGCTCCCGCCGGAGGGCTGAACCCGGCCGCCGTCGCCGCCTCGCTCGAGCTCGGCGCGCGCGTGGTCTGGATGCCGACCCTCGACGCGCGCGCCCACCGTACGCGCGGCCTTCCGCTCCCCGCAGCCGCCTCCGCCGGGGCCGGGCTCGCGATCCCGCCCGCCGAGCCCGCCGCCGAGCCGCTCGCCCGACAGATCGTCGAGCTCGTCGCCGAGGCCGACGCCGTCCTCGCGACCGGGCACCTGGGGGTCGACGAGGTCGGCTGGCTCGTCCGCTGCGCCCTCGGGGCGGGAGTCCGGCGCGTCCTCCTCACGCATCCTGCTTTCACCGTCCCGGACATGAGCACCGCCGAGATCGAAGAGCTCTGCGGGCTCGGCGCAGTGGCCGAGATCACGGCCTTCCAGGTCCTGCGCGGCGCCGACCCGGTCCGGCTCGCCGAGCTCGCCGGCCGACTCGGCGCCGAGCGCTGCGTCCTCTCGAGCGACGCCGGGCAGCCGGACAGCCCCGAGGCTCCCGAGGCGCTCGCCTTCCTGGTCGAGCGCCTTGTCGCCTGCGGACTCGATTCGGGCGCCGCCCGCGCGATGGCGTCGGAGAGCCCCGAGCGGCTCGTCGCGCCGTGAGAGCCGACGCCCTTCTCCACGAGCTGGCCGTGCTGGTCGGAGCCGAGCACGTCCTCCCGGGAACGACCGCCTCCTACCTTCGCGACGCCACGGAGAGCCGCGGCGTGGGCGGGAGCGCCGATGCGGTCGTACTCCCCGGGACGGCCAACGAGGTCGCCGCGGTGCTGGCCTGGTGCTACGAGCGGGACGTCGCGATCGTGCCCCGCGGCGGCGGCACCGGCTTCGCCGGCGGGGCCGTGCCCCTCGGCGGGGTCGTCGTCGGCCTCGAGCGGCTGACGAGTATCCGGTCGTTCGACCCACTCCTCTGGCGGATCGAGGTCGAGGCGGGCCTGCCGACTTCGGACCTCCGTCGCATCGTCCGCGAGAGCGGCCTCTTCTTCCCGCCCGACCCCGGCGCCGCCGAGCAGTCCCAGGTCGGCGGCAACATCGCCGCTAACGCCGGCGGGCCGCACGCTTTCAAGTACGGGGTCACCGGCGCCTGGGTGACCGGCCTCGAGGCGGCTCTCCCGCCCGGGGAGCTCGTGGCGATCGGCGGGCCGATCCGGAAGGACGTCTCGGGCTACGATCTCAGGAGCCTCTTGATCGGCTCGGAGGGGACGCTCGGGATCGTCACTGCCGCCTGGCTCCGGTTGCTTCCGGCACCCGAGGCCGCGTTTCCCGTCGTCGCCTTCTACCCGAGCGTCGAGGCCGGATGCGAGGCGCTCGAGAGCGTGCTCGGCAATGGTCTCGAGGCGGCTGCGCTCGAGTTCCTCGACGGCGGTACGCTCGCCGCGGCCGGCGCCTCGTACCCCGGAGGAGTCCCGGCCGGCGCGCGGTTCATGGCGATTGCCGAAGCGGACGGCTCGGCGGTCGAGGCCGCGCGGCTGCGCGACGCGCTGCTCGAGGTGCTCGGCGAGTCGGCGCTCGCCACCCATGCGCCGAGCCCAGCCGAGCTCTGGCGCTGGCGTGACGGCGTCTCGATCGCGGTGACGTCGCAGGGCGGTGGGAAGGTGAGCGAGGACATCGTCGTGCCCCTGGACCGCCTGGGCGAGGCGGTCGAGGGAACCGTCGAGATCGGCCGCCGCCACGGGCTCGAGGCGTGCAGCTGGGGCCACGCCGGCGACGGGAACCTCCATTCGACGTTCCTCGTCGCGCTCGACGATGAGGCCGCGCTCGAGCGCGCCGAGGACGCCTCGGCCGAGCTCTTCGTGCTCGCCCTCGAGCTCGGGGGCTCGATCTCAGGCGAGCACGGCCTCGGGCTGACGAAGCGCGAGCATGCCCGCTTCTCGCCGCGGGTCCGCACGCTCCACGAGGAGATCAAGCGCGCTTTCGACCCGAAGGGCCTCCTCAATCCCGGGAAGAAGCTCTAGCGAGGACGACGTGGTCGCCCTCGACGCGCGCGTCGAAGCGGGGAACGCGGATCGCCGGGTCGAAGAGCGCCCTGCCCGACTCGAGCTCGAACTCCCAGCCGTGCCAGGGGCAGGTCAGGACCGGCGTCTCCCCGTCGTAGCGATACTCGTACGGCGCCGAGGGAAGCAGGGCGCCCGAGACCCTGCCCTTGCAGAGCGGCCCGCCGTGGTGCGGGCACGAGTTCTCGACGGCGAAGACGCGTCCACCGACGTTGAAGACCGCGACCGTCGTCCCGAAGGCCTCAACCGCCGCGCTGGAGCCGGGCGGCAGCTCCGCGAGGGCGAGCCTGACCGTCAGCGGTCCGCTCCCGCCGGCACGCGAGCGGGGAGACGGTAGAAGGAACGTGCGTTCTCGCTCATGACTGCTTCGCGCCAGGCGGGCGGAAGACGCCGCTCGACGTGCCGCGGCGCGTCGAAGTCCCAGTGCGGGTAGTCGGTCGCGAACATGAGCATCTCGCCGAGCCCGTCGACGGCCTCGAGCACCTGCCGCAGCTTGAGCCCGTCCGCCGGCTGCTCGAGCGGCTGCGTCGTGAAGCGGACGTGCTCGCGCACGACCTCGCTCGGAAGCCGCTTCACCCAGGGCGTCTCCGAGCGCAGGGCCCGCCAGTTCGCGTCGAGGCGCCAGAGCAGCCCCGGCAGCCAGGCGACGCCCACCTCGACCATGGCGACCCGCAAGGCCGGGAATCTCTCGAAGACGCCCTGGCAGACGAGGCTGACGAGGTGGCTCATCGCGGTCGTCGAAAGAAGCGTGTGCCACTCGAGGTAATAGCTCGGGTAGCCCGTCGGCGTCGGCGGCGGGTTCGTGCCGAGCCCCTCGGCACCCACGTGCATCGCGACCGGGAGGTCGAGCTCACACGCTGCCTCGTAGATCGGGTGGTAGCGTCGATCGCCGTAGCCGGCCGCGGCGCCGCACGAGACGATCACCTGGACGACGCCCGGATGGCCGCCGACAGCGCGGATCTCACGGGCGGCGCGCTCGGCGTCCTGGGGCGCGACGACGAGCGAGCCCTTCAGCCGCGGATCCTTCGGCAGCCACTCCTCGACGAGCCAACGGTTGTAGGCCGTCGCGAGCGCCGCGGCGAGCTGCGGGTGCGGGACGGCAGAGACGGAGAGGATCTCCTCCCCCGTGAGGATTGCGTATTCGACGGCGAAGGCGTCGAGCAGCTGCTCGCGCAGCGTCTCGTAGTCGGAGCCCGGGACGCCGCCGTCCGGCGGGACCGCGTCGCCGCGCATGAACCCCGACGGATGGAGCCACGGGTAGTTGGGGAGCGAGTAGCCTCCGTAGCCGCCGTGCAGGATGTAGTCGCGGTGGGCGGGATCGACCCATGGCAGAAGGTCCTGGACGTGGTCGAAGTTCTGGTGGACGTCGCAGTCGATCATCGCTTGGACGAGACTCTGCCCGTGCCAGCATACGGGCCGTTTACGGAAGCGACTCGACGAGCTCCTTGAGCCTCCGCGCCTCGTCCTGGGGGTACCAGCCCAGCATCAGCCGAAGCGGCAGTACGCCCGACTCCATGGTGAACGTGGCGCGTCCTCTCGCTGTCGAGCGGCTCGAAGCGTGCAGTGGAGCTCGAGGGCCACCGGCCCCCGGAAGCGGTCCGACCAGCGGGGCGCGAAGGGCGATTCCGTGGAGCGCCCTCGGATGAGCGTGTAGTCGCCCTCGACGCCGAGCTTGCGGGCGCGCTCGAAGCCTCGCCGTGAGTTCGTCGGGCTGACGGCGGGGACCCCCGGCAGGTAGCGGTCGAGCATCCCCTGAAAGACTAGTCAAGTCCCAGGACGTGGTGTAACTCGTCGGCAAGATCGCTGGCTGCTCAGGCCGTGGTGAGCTCGCGCGTCTCCTCTCTGTCTTTGTCTTCTTTCTCCTGGTCGAGCACCGCCTCCAGAGTGTGAGCGCTGAGGTAGCGGCGGCCGACGAGCCACTCATCGTTTTGCTCGATCACGACGCTGGCGGCGAGGCGGATCAGGGAGCGGTCGTTGGGGAAGATGCCGACGACGTCGGTGCGCCTGCCGATCTCGCGGTTGACGCGCTCGAGCGGGTTGGTCGAGCGCAACTTCGGCCAGTGGTCGGCGGGAAAGGAGTGGAAAGCGAGCAGCTCTTCCTCGCCCTCCTCGAGCAGTGCTGCCACCTTCGGTAGCGGCTTTCGCAGCCGCTCGAGGGCGTCGCCGACGAGCTCGTGCGCGAGCTCGCTCCTGTCGGCGTTGAAGATCGGCCTGAGCAGCGCGGCCAGCATCGGCTGCTGCTCGCGGCGAGCGTGGCCGAGCGCCTCACGCAGGAAGTGGACGCTGCAGCGCTGCCAGGGGCAACCGAGCACCTGACCGATCGCCTTCTTGAGGCCGGCGTGCGCGTCGCTGACGACGAGCTGGACGCCGGCGAGGCCGCGCTCCACCAGCGAGCGGAGGAAGCTGCGCCAGAAAGCTTCCGTCTCCGCCTCGCCGACGTCGAGGGCGATCACTTCCCGGTAGCCGGACTCGTGCACCCCGTAGGCAAGGACAAGGCACTTCCTGACCACGCGGCCGCCGTCGCGGACCTTCTCCACCTTGGCGTCCAGCCACAGGTACGGATACGCCCCTTCCAGCGGCCGGTTGCGGAAAGCGTCGACCTGCTCGTCGAGGCCTCGGCAGATCCGTGAGACCTCGCTCTTCGAGATCCTCAACCCGAGCGACTCGACCACCTGGTCGACCTTGCGCGTGGAGACGCCGGCGACATACGCCTCCTGCACGACCGACACGAGCGCCTGCTCGGAGCGACGACGCGGCTCGAGGAAGCTGGGGAAATAGCTGCCCCGCCGCAGCTTCGGGATCGCCAGCTCGAGCTCGCCCGCGCGCGTCGCCCATGATCGCGACCGATAGCCGTTGCGATGCGTCAGCCGCTCCTCCGGTGCTCGCTCCCCGCGGGCGGCGCCGACAAGCTCGCTCACCTCGGCCTCCATCAACTGCTGCACGACCCAGCTCAGCGACTCGCGCACGACATCAAGCCCCTCGCCTTCGAGCAGGTAGCCGACGACCTGCTCAGCCGTCATCCTCTTCGTCTCGGCCATCGCGGTGATTCTCCTCTCGTCAGTCCTTGGCAGGAACCGACGAGTCTGAGCGCCGCGGTGGCCGGACCATCACCCGGCTCCGTCCGACGCGCTCCTACACCACGCTACGGGACGTGACCGAAAGACCAGACGACAGCGAGCCCGTCGAGTGGTTCGTCACGCGCATCTCCGCCGCCGTCGAGAGGCGCTGCGGCTCGGGCGACACTACTAGCCGTGCGTCAGTGCGAGTGCGCCGAGGGCGGAGGCGAGGGCTCCGGCGCCCAGGAAGTGGCAAGGCCTCGCTGTGTCAGGCGCGGCACGCCGCCGATCCTATCCATCCCCCTTTCGGGTGAGTCCCAGCTACCCCTCGGCGCCGATGGCAGGGAGGGGTGGGGCGTTTCTTCGGATCTCGTTCGCAGGTCGTCCTCGTGCTCGGCACGGCGGCCGCCCTCGTCTTTGCCCTGTCGGTGGTCTTCGCTCGGGCTGCGCCCGCGGTCGGCCAGCCGGCCCCTGCCCCTGAGGTGGCAGCTCTGGCTGTCCCGGCGAACGAGCCGGCCGTCCGGCCGGCAGCGGCTCCGGCGCCCGTGCCGACCCGGCCGCGGCCGGAGGCGCCGGGCTTCCTCGTCGTCGCACCCGGCCCGAGCGGAGAGATCGTCGTCCGCTCGCGGCCTCGCGGAAACGTCGTCACCAGCCTCGGCCGGCGGACGGAGTTCGGCTCGCCGACCACGCTCGCCGTCGCACGAACGCGCGGCCGCTGGCTCGGCGTCGTCACGACCCACCTCCCCAACGGGAAGCTCGGCTGGGTCGACCGGCGCGAGAGCCCGCTCCGCTACAGCCGCACGCGCGTGAGCCTCGTCCTCGACCTCTCGGCGCGCCGGCTCGTCCTCAAGCGCGGAGACCGCGCCGTTCGGAAGATGACCGTCGGCGTCGGACGGCCGAGCTCGCCCACGCCCGTGGGTCGTTTCGCCGTCACCGACAACCTCTCCGGCCCGGCTTACAGCCCGTACTACGGGTGCTGCATCCTCGCGCTTTCCGCGCACCAGCCGAATCTGCCACCGGACTGGACCGGGGGCGATCGGATCGCTATCCACGGGACGAACGACCCCTCCTCCATCGGGCTGGCCTCCTCGGCCGGTTGTCCGCGCGCGAGCGACGCCGACCTGCGCGTTCTCATGCGACGCGTCCCGCTTGGGACGCACGTGTTCGTGCGCTCCTAGTCGTCGCGGCTCTCCGCTCCCCCGGGGAGACGGCGCACCGTCCCCAGCCGAAGACCGTCCACGCGACGAGGAAGAGGCCGCCGCAAAACGCTCCGGCGCCGTCGGCGACGAGATCGCCGATGGTGTCCTGCTCGCCGAGGGAGAGCTCCGTGCCGAACGTCTGGTCGGCGCTCCACTCGAGAATCTCCCAGACGGCGCCGATCGCCAGCCCGAGCGCGAGCGTCACGACGAAGATCCCGGCGAGGTGCCGCTTCGAGCCGTACGCGTCGACGGGGTCGGGGAGCGTGTCGAGCCTCGCGAGCGCGATGTAGACGCACGGCGCTCCGAAGAGCGGAACGAGGAAGTGGACGAAGACGTCGTAGTAGCCGAAGCGGTCGTAGAGGCGAAGAGCCTCGCCCCAGCCCGTGAGCGCCATGGCGAGGATGAAGGCCAGGTCGAAGGCGCGGGGGAGGTCGAGGAAGCGGACGCCGACGACGGCGGCAGCCGCCACGGCGAGCGGGATCGCGCCGGAGTGGCCGGAGACGGCGAGCGCGACCGCTCCCACGACGAAGATCCTGCGAAGCACGTCGAGGGGGTCGCGGAAAAGCGGCGTCCAGTTGCCGAAGACGAGCTCGCGTGAGGTCATCGCGTGTGGGTATACCGGAGGCGATGGAGCAGATGCAGCTCGACGGCTCGGCCGCCTCGCTCGTCCCCGAGCGACCCACCCTGCCGAAGCTGCGCGAGGCGGCGGCGGGCTGCCAGGCGTGCGACCTCTGGAAGACGGGGACGCAGACCGTCTTCGGCGAGGGGACGCGCACGGCCGAGATCCTCTTCGTCGGGGAGCAGCCCGGCGACAAGGAGGATCTGGCGGGAAAGCCGTTCGTCGGCCCCGCGGGCCGGGTGCTCGACGAAGGGCTAGACGCGGCCGGAATCGACCGGAAGCTCGCCTACGTCACGAACGCCGTCAAGCACTTCAAGTGGCAGGGCCGCGGCAAGCGCCGGATCCACCAGAAGCCCAACTCGGCCGAGCTCGCCGCCTGCCGCCCCTGGCTGGACGCCGAGCTCGCGGTCGTGAAGCCGAAGGTGGTCGTGGCGCTCGGTGCGACGGCCGCCCAGTCGCTCCTCGGGCGCCAGTTCCGGGTGACGAAGCAGCGCGGCGTCCCGGTCGAGTCCGACCTCGCCCCGCACGTCGTCGCCACCGTGCACCCGTCCTCGATCCTGCGGCAGGAGACGGACGAGGACCGCGCCGAGGCGATGAGGGAGTTCGTCGCCGACCTGAAGGTCGTGGCAAAGCTGCTCGCGGGTGGCTCGTAGCCGCACTCCCATAAGCCGCGCTTCCGGCGGCTTGTGTTCCACGCGCACAAGCACTTCCCGCGCTTCGGCTGTCCGTGGATGGTCGGCTTGGGGGCTTGCCCACCTCTTCAGGAATCGCTTTCGAGCTTGTGCCTATGGAACACAAGCTCGTGGGGCCGGGCTCGAGAGGAAGGTCGGCTGTGGCGCGCCTGCGGGTGAGGCGGCGGAAGGTGGGGCGGGGGCGCGGCTCCCGAACGGGACCCGCGCCCCCGCCGGTTCTCGTTAGGGCTGTCCGCGGACGCGGATGACGACCGTGGCCTCGTCGGAGAGCCCGCCGGCGTCCGTGACGCGCAGCGTCACCGTGTACTCGCCGGCCACGTCGTACGTGTGCCGCACGCTCTGGCCATCGGCGTCCACCGTCCCGTCGCCGTCGAAGTCCCACTCGTAGGTGAGCCCGCTCGCGGCCTGCTCGGCGTCCGAGGAGAGGCTGCCGTCGAACGTCACGGGCTTGCCCGCGACCGGGTTCTTCGGCTTCACCTGGACGACCGCCGTCGGCGCCATGTTCGCCGGCTCCTCGGGAGCGTTGTCGCCGACGTAGCCGTAGTCGAACGGCGCGCACCCGTCGCCGAGCGTGAAGCGGACGTCGCCCTGGAGATCTCCCGGCGACGTCGCCGGCCCGAGCTCGGCGCCCAGCATCGAGAGGACGTCGAACCCGAGGCAGCCGAAGCGAAGGTGCCAGAGGCCGTCCTCGCTCGACGGGTCGCTGTAGTTGTCCGTGTGGCCCTCACCGAAGTCGGAGAACCCGTTGTCCCCGGACGCCGCCGTGAAGGCCGCGTCGTCGAGGTTCGGCGCGTCGTTCCCCGGCTGCGGCTGGGAGTCGACCGGGCTCTGCGCGGGCGGGTCGTCTGTGCCGACGTTCCCGTATCCGTGCGCCTCGTCCGTGTAGACGAGGAGCAGGCCGGGCGCAAACCCGATGGGATCGCGGTCGTTCTGGCCCTTGCCGTCGAGGTCGAAGCCCGAACGATCCCGCATCTCGAGGTAGTACGCGTGGTCGGCGGCCGACCCGGACGCGGCGTCGACGTACTGCCAGCCGGCCGTGCACGTCGAGGCCGTGCGGAGCGCCTCCTTGCACCCGCCGTTGTAGACACGCGCGTCGTCGGGGCTGCCGCTCGACTCGAAGTCGGTCGAGTAGATCACCTGGTCGCCGGCGGTGATCGTCAGGTCGTCCATGAACCAGCCGGGCCGCGCGAGACCTGCGTCGGTCGAGTACGAGAAGCGCAGCACCGTCGACTGGCCCGCGGCGGCGGCGAGGTCGTACTCGTCGGCGAGGAAGCCGCCGTCCGGGTACTCGCCGAGCAGCCGGTCGACGTCCTGCGTCCCCGCCGCGTACGACCCGCTCGTCCCGGTGAGCCCGTTGCCGTACTGCGTCTGGCAGCCGTTCGCATTCGGGTTGAACGTGGCCGTCGTGTAGCCGTTCTCGGACGGGAGCGAGGCGTAGCTCCCGCCGCTGTCGGTCGAGTACATGACGAACCCGTAGTCGTAGTCCCACTCGATGTCCCAGTAGGACTTGAAGCTCACCGTCACCGGCGTCCCCTCGGGGAGCGTCGCCAGCTCGGGCAGGGCGATGTCGAGGTTATGGCCCTTCTGCGGCGTGCAGCCGAAGTCGTTGCCCGACTCGGACCACCAGACGTGATCGGGCGAGGCGCCCTCCGCGACCTTCTGCGGGTCGAGAATCCGCCGCGAGGGCAGCTTCGCCACGTAAGCCTCGCCGTTCGCCACGCCCTCGCCCTCGAGCGCGTACGGCATGCCGTCCGGCGTCTTCCAGTCGATCCGCTGCGTGTTCGCCTTCGAGTCGGCGAAGCCGGACGCGGTCGTCTCACCCGGCTCGAGCACGCGCGGGACGAGCCAGCCGAGCTCCTGCTTGGAGAAGACGTCCATGTGCTGCGACTTGTCAGTCGCCATCAGGTTCCAGTCGCCGTACGTCTCGCGGCCGCCGAGCGAGTAGAAGTCCGGCAGGCCGAGCGAATGGCCGTACTCGTGGGAGATGACGCTGGCCGCCTCGATGGCCGACTCCGGATTGACGTTGTACGGGCCGACCCGCACGTAGACCGGAATGTCCGTCTCGTCGGTCGTCATCGTCGTCCGGGACTCGTCCGCGTAGAAGAGCGGGCGCCCCTCGAGGTCCTTCAGCTGGTCGTCGGAGACGTAGCCCTTGAGGCCCGTCTCAGGATCGGTGTAGTAGAACTCGAGGCTCGACGAGTGCGGCCAGATGTTGTCGTAGGGCGGCACGCTCGTCTGCGAGACCCCGTTCCCGCCGGCGCCGACGAAGACCATCATGAAGAAGTCGACGACGCCGTCCTTGTCGGTGTCGTAGTCGGAGTAGTCGATCTCGGGATCGGCGATCACAGCGGCGTCGTAGACCGCCTTGCCGGTCGGCCCGCAGGCCGAGTCGATGTCGAAGAGCAGTCCGATTCCGGTGACCGCGCCGGCGAGGGCCGTCCCGGTCTTGTCGCCCCCGTAGTACTCGGTGTCGCCCGGCAGCTGATACCAGCCGTTCGAGATCCGCTCCGGATAGAGAGCCGTGTCGCGAGTGTCCTTCCAGGTCGTGCCCTTGCACGTTCCCTGCGGCTGGGGCTCCGTGAACTGGAACGGGCTGTCCTGGTAGCGCGGGCTCAGGAAGTTGGCGTCCCAGCCGGCGCTGGCGATGCCGGCGGAGGGAACGGTCCCCTCCGGGAAGAGCTGCCCGTAGGACATCTCCTGGAAGAGGTTGAAGGTCGAGCCCTCGACGTCCGGCGAGTTGATCACCGCGGCGAGCCGGTCGCCGGTGTGCGAGCCCTCGTGCTTGCGGTCGAAGAAGTCGACGGGAACGACCGGGAACGGCCGGTCGCCGTAGCGCGCCGTGTCGTAGGTCGCGTTCTGCGGGATCACCTTCGGCCCGTGGGTCGAGGAGGAGAGCCCGGCGGGCCCTCCGTCGTACGTGAGCGAGGCCGTCGTCGAGAGGTTCTTCCAGACGATCTGCTGGTCCTGGGAGACCGTGTCCGCCTGCGCCTCGACGACGAGCGTCTTCACGGCCGGGTTCCCTTCGGACGCGGCCGGGACGTCGCCGATCGTCCACGTGATCGCGTCGGCGCTTACCGTGGCCGAGCCCGAGCCGGTCGTCGGCGCCGCGTTCGTGAAGCTCATGCCGTCGACGGCCGGGACCGTCACGCTCGCCCCGGTCGCGGGTGACGCGGTGTGGTTCTTGACGAAGATCCTGAACGGATACGTCGCGCCCGGCTTCACCCAGCCCACCGAGGAGACGAAGCTCGACTCGAGGACGAGCGTGTCCGGCGGGACGTTGAGCGTGACCGCGCCGGTGCCGGCCTCGGCGGCCCTCCAGTCGCCCGTCAGCGGGTTGGTGTAGGCGGCGTCGACGACGTCGACGGCGACCGTGACCTGGAAGCCCGTCTCCGCGGTCGCGGTGATGCCGGCGGTCGCCTCACCGGGGAGCGTGGCCTCGATCTGGCCCGCGCCGCCCTGGTTGGCCGTGAACGGCCCGTACGGCCCGCGCACCTCGCCGCTCGGCGTGACGACGCGGAGCGAGTACGTCCCGGCGACATCCGTCTTGTTGGTGTCGAGCGCGACCGAGTCCTGCTCGTAGAGGCTCCCCGTCACCGTGACCGGATCGCCGGGGGCGTGGCCGCCCTGCTGGGGCTCGGACGCGATGGAGGCGCCGAGCTTGTTGTGGAAGAAGGTGGTCTCGCCGGCCACGGCGTCGCCGGCGCGGGCTCGGAGCGTGATGTCGCCCGCCGGCCAGGACGCCTTCGGCGTGATGGAGAACTCCCAGGCGTCGTCCTCGGCCCTGTAGTCAGTCTCCTGCGTCTCGAAGATGTTCCCGTCCGGCCCGACGAGGTCGACGGCGACGTTCGTCGACTCCGGCGTCGTCTCGCTGACGCTCACGTAGGCGAACCCGCAGTCGAGTCGGTCGAAGTACAGCGAGCCGATGAGGCCGACGCCGGTACAGAGCGGCTGCGGCTGCGGAAACTTGACGATGGTCCAGCCCGATGCCATCGGGGCCGGGTCGGAGTCGGCCGCCCGGGGCGCCTGGGGCGCGACCGCGCCGACCAGGATGACGACCGCAAGAAGCTGAAGAGCCCGGAGGCTCCGAGTTCTACCTGGCACAGGTTCCCCCCAGTGAGAACGACCGCATGATGCCTACAACCGAGTGTTCTTACCGAATCGCGCCCCGACCCAAACCTCCGCGGGCCGCCTCTCACCCCGGTCGCCCCACCCGGCACGCCCTCGTGAGGCTTGTGTTCCACACGCACGAGCTTTCTCGGCGCATCGTGGATCCGTGGCCTTCCGTCCGCCGGTTCACCGCGAGTTCGTCCTCGCTCTGCGCGTCCTCGACGCCTTCGGCATGCCCTATGCAGAGGCATGGCGCCTCCTGCGCCCGGTTTCGGCCCGTCTCGGCGTCCCGCGGCCGAGCTACTCGAGCGTTCGCCGGATCCTCATCGCCCAGCGAGAGCGGAAGCGACGCCGCGCCGACGAGCTCGACCGGCTTCTCGCCGACCTCTTTGCAGGTCGCTTCCCGTATGTGACGGTGGAACACAAGCTCGTGGGGCTCGGGCCTGCCGAGGGCGCGCGCTCGCCGCCGCCGCCGGGTCGCGGCGGACGGTTTGCTCGGGCGCCGGCTCAGCCGGCGAGGGCGGCGCGGAGCTCGTCCGGCTCAGTCACGGGCGCGAGGCAGGCGAAGCGCTCGCACGCGTAGGCGGCCGGCTTCCCGCCCACGAGGTCGCGCCCGGCGAGAAGCGGAACCGCGTCGGTCGGCTCCGGCGCGAAGGCGAAGACCGTGCTCGGCTGGAAACCCGCGAGCGCGGCCCGGCGAAGCTCCGCGGAGTCGCCCACGACCGCCACCTCGCGCGGCGGGGAGAAGTGGAGGTCGAGGGCGCAAAGCAGGTGGCCGACGGCGGCCGGCGCGCGCTCGACGAGCGACCGCGCGAGGCGGAAGACGCCGACGGCCTGGCGCTCGAGCTCCTCGTTTCCGTAGATCCGCGCGAGCCGCAGGAGCACGAAGGCGAGCATCGAGTTCCCCGACGGCGTCGGATGGTCGTCGAGCTCCTTGCGCCGGGCGACGAGCCCGTTCCCGGACGGCGCGTCGACGTAGAAGCCGCCGTTCTCCCCGTCGGCGAAGAGCTCGACCGCGAGGTCGGCCACGCGCCGCGCCTCCTCCAGCCAGCGGAGCTCGCCGGTCGCCCAGTGGAGCTCGAGGAGCCCGCTGGCGACGTTCGCGTAGTCCTCCAGATAGGCGTCGATCTTGGCGACCCCGTCGCGGTACGTGCGCAGGAGACGGCCGGCCTCCGTCGAGAGCGGGCCGAGGAGGAACTCGGCGAGCGCGCGGGCCGCGTCCAGATAGTCCGTCCGCTCGACCCGGTGGGCCGCCTCCGCGAGGGCGGCGAGGGCGAGCCCGTTCCAGCCGGCGAGGGCCTTGTCGTCCCGAAGCGGTTGCGGGCGCTCCTCGCGGGAGGCGAGCAGCCGCCGCCTCGCCTCGTCCGGAATCTCGCCGCGAAGAACGCTCCGCCCGTGCTCGAAGGGAAGGAGCCACTCGGGATGCTCCTCGCCGAGGACGGCGCGGATCTCCTCGGGCGTCCATGTGTACGTGAGCCCCTCCTCGCCGTCGGTGTCGGCATCCTGCGCCGAGGCGAAGCCGCCCTCCGGCAGGCGAAGCTCCCGGAGCAGGTAGTCGAGCGTCTCCTCCACGACGTGCCGGTAGTGCTCCTCGCCCGTCACGAGCCACGCGTGCAGGTATGCGCTCGCCAGGAGCGCGTTGTCGTAGAGCATCTTCTCGAAGTGTGGGACGACCCACTCGGCGTCGACCGCGTAACGATGGAAGCCCCCGCCGACCAGGTCGTACATGCCGCCGGCGGCCATGCGGTCGAGCGTGAGGCGCACCATGTCGAGCGCGTCGTCGCGCTCCGTCCGCAGGAGGAACTCGAGCGTCGAAGCCGGCGGGAACTTGGGGGCGCCGCCGAAGCCCCCGTGGACGGGGTCGAGCTGGCTCCGGAGCCCGGAGACGGCCCGCGTGAGGAGCTCGCCCGTCAACGGCTCCTTCGACGGTGCTCGCTCGCTCGCTTGCCGGATCGCCTCCACGAGCACGTCGGCCTGCCGCTCCACGTCCCCGCGGCGCCCGCGATAGGCCTCCGCGACGGCCTCGAGAACCTGCGTGAAGCCCGGCATGTTGAAGCGCGGCTCGGGCGGGAAGTAGGTGCCGCCGTAGAAGGGCTTCCCCTCGGGCGTGAGGAAGACAGTCAGCGGCCAGCCGCCGTGGCCCGTCATCGAGACGACCGCGTCCATGTAGAGCCCGTCGACGTCGGGGCGCTCCTCGCGGTCGACCTTCACTGGGACGAAGTGCTCGTTCATGACGGCCGCAGTCGCCTCGTCCTCGAAGGACTCGTGCTCCATGACGTGGCACCAGTGGCACGCCGCGTAGCCGACGGACAGGAGCAGGGGCTGATCCTTTTCGCGCGCGCGCGCGAAGGCCTCGTCACCCCACGGGTACCAGTCCACCGGGTTGTCCGCGTGCTGGAGGAGGTACGGGCTGGTCTCGTGCGCGAGGCGGTTCACACCGCCACGTTACCGCTACACCAGCTTCGTACCCCGAGTCTCCCGCCCGAGCAGGGTCACGAACGCCCCGGCGACCATCACCGCCGCCACGAAGGTGAGAGACCAGACCGTGTCGCCGGTCGCGTCGAGGAGGTTGCCGAAGATGTACGGCCCGGCGATGGCCGCGCCCTTTCCGACGCCCTCCACCATGCCGAAGGCGCTCGAGCGCAGGCGGGTGGGGAAGAGCTCCGACGTGTACGGGTAGACCGCGCCCCACGCTCCCAGGTTGAAGAACCCGACGAAGAAGAGCGCCGCGACGTACATGGGGGTCGAGTCGGCGATCGCGAAGGCGAAGGCAGAGACGCCGGCGAGGAAGAGGAACGCGCCGAGCGTCGGCTTGCGTCCGATCCGCTCCACGAGCCAGATCGAGGCGGCGTAGCCCGGGAACTGCGAGAGGGCGCTCAGGGTCAGGAGCAGGTAGAGGTCGAGCGTGAACCGCGCCTCGTCCTGGAGCACGAAGGGAAGCCAGAGGAAGAGGCCATAGTACGAGATGTTGAGCGCGATCCAGACGGCCACGATCATGGCGGCGGTCCCTCGCAGGCGGCTGCCCACGAGCTCGCGCACGGAGGAGCGCTCCTCGGGCGCCGCGGCGAGCGTGGCCGCGTCCACCTCCCGGCCGGTGATGCCGGAGAGCACCTCCGCGGCCTCGTCCTTGCGGCCCCGGCGCGCGAGGAAGTACGGGCTCTCCGGGAGGGAAAGGCGCGCGACGAAGGCGAGAAAGGCCGGGAAGGAGGCGGCGAGGAAGAGGTAGCGCCAGCTCCACTCGCCGCCGACCTGCTCCAGGAAGAGCCACGACAGGCCGGTGGCGAGGAGGAGGCCGACCGGCCAGAAGAGGTCGAGGACGACGAGGAAGCGCCCCCGGCGCTGGGGCGGCAGGTACTCCGCGAGCATGGAGGGGTCGACGACGAGGAGGGCGCCCAGGCCGATGCCGGCGAGGAAGCGGAAGGCCGAGACGGAGCCCGGCCCCCAGGCGAGCGCGGTCAGCGCGGTGAAGGCGGCGTACCAGAGGATGGCTCCCTGGAAGATGCGCCGGCGGCCGACGCGGTCGGCGAGGCGGCCGAAGACGAGGCTCCCGACCAGCGACCCCGCGAGAGCGGAGGCGGCGATCCAGCCGGCCATGCTCCCGGAGAGGTTCCAGAGGTCGGTGAAGAGCCGGACGGTGAAGCCGACGAGGAGGATCTCCATGGCCACGAACGTCCAGGCCGCGCCGGTGACGAGCACCGCGTTGCGGTGGAAACGGGTGAAGCCGCCGTCGCGGAGGACGTCCTCGACGTCGACGTGCGTGCGGGCTGCGGTGGGGGCTGGGACGTCGGCGACGGTCATGAGTGCTATGCTGCGGGGGGTTTACGACTGTGAGGCGATAACTCCGTGGACAAGTCTAGCACAGAGGGTGAGCCCGGCCACGAGGCGCTCGCCGCCGTGCTCCAGGTTCGGGACGGGGACCTCCAGGTGCTCCTCTGGCAGCGGGCGCGTCGTCCCTTCCTCGGGGCCTGGGCGCTCCCCGGCGGGCGGCTCGGCCCGGATGAGACGCTCGAGCGCTCGATCCGTCGCCACCTCGCCGCCAAGGTCGACGTCCGCGAGCTCTCGCACCTCGAGCAGCTCGAGACGCTGAGCGATCCGGGCCGCCATCCCGAGCGGCGGCTGGTCGCCACCGCCTACCTGGGCCTCGTTCCGGCCGACGTCGACCCGCGGGTGCCGGCGGACACGACGTGGCACAAGGTCGACGAGCTTCCGCGGATGGGGTTCGACCATGCCGCGGTAGCTCTCGCCGGTCGCGAGCGCTTGCGCGCGAAGCTCTCGTACACGAACGTCGGCTTCGCGCTCGCGCCCCCCTCGTTCACCATCTCCGAACTCCGCGAGCTCTACCGAGCCGCTCTGGGCCACGACGTCTCGGCGACCAACCTCCAGCGCGTGCTCGTGCGCCGGCGGCTGCTCGAGCCGACGGGGGAGACGCGCCCCCCGGGGCGTGCCGGCGGGCGTCCCGCGGCCGTCTTCCGCTTCGCCGCCGACGATCTCGAGGTCACGGATCAGTTCGCCGTCCTGCGCCCGCCCGGCGAGCGCTGATTCACAGCGTCGTCCACAGCGGGGCGGTGGTTTTCCCGGAAGGACACGTCCCGGGCCTGACCCCGGGACGTGTCCGCAAGCGGCCTTAGATGAGGCCGCAGCGCCGGGCCGTCGTCGGCCACGGATAGAAGCCGCGGCCGGCGCGGAGCGCCTTCTCCGCCACCCACATCTGCTCGAGCGGCGTCCAGTGGTCGGCCGTCCCCTTCGTGCGCAGGAGCCGGCGCCCGTACGTCCGCTGGAAGGCGAGATCCATCTGAAGCCCTCCGTAGTACGGCGCGTTCGGGTCGTTCCAGGGACCCTCGTAGCGATGGATGCAACGCCACTCCCGCAGGTGCGGCGGACGGTGGGCGCGCTTGCGGGCGCGCTCTGCCCGGGCCTTCCAGCGGTCGCGCAGCCGCAGGACGGACGCAGGCGACCCGAGCGTGCGCTCCCGGCGGAGGACCCGCGTGAGCGGCTTGCCCATGGCCCGCTGCCAGCGCCACGTCTCGGCGCGGTGTTCCCGTATCTGCTGAGGCAGCGGCGTAGCGCCCTGGCCGCGGACGTTGGCGGTCGAAGCCGGGACGGCGAGCGCGAGAGCGAAGACGGACGCGAGCAGGAGCCCGCGCGGGCGCGTGAGTTGCAACCGATTTCCCCCTTGTTGGGTCTTTGCAGGCCCGCCGCCGGACGAGGGACGGGTCGGGCCGGGCGTCCGAAGCTGCCGCAGGGGACGCTCGGCCCACAGTGTGTTTCCCCGAAGCGGCCTACGTTACACTCATGGCGTCATGCTCTGGTTCACCCTCTGGTTCATGGTGATCCTGAAGATCCCGGCGCTCTACCTCTGCTACGTCATCTGGTGGGCGGTCAAGGATCCGCCGGTCGAGACCGCGGGAGGCCCGAGCGGAGGCTTCGGGGGCGGCGTCGTCGGCCCCGACCCGCACCGTCCCCGCACGCCCGTGCCCGGGCGCCGCCCCGGCCCGCACGGCTCGCCGGTGCGCCGCCAGCTCCGCACCTCCGAGCCGCGCCCGACCCGCGCGCAGAGGGTCGTCTGAGCACGCCCGAGCAGCGCGAACTCGCGCGGCGCGAGACGACGGCCGGGCCCGTCGCAGACTTCATGGCGACGTTCGCCATCTTCGCCGGCCTCGTCGCGCTCGTGTATTACCCGGGCCGGATCGGCCCCGGTGCGATCTTCATCTCCCTGCTCGCTGCGGCTATCGGCGGCAGCGACCGGCGCCTCGTCCCCATCGCCGTCGTGGCCACGACGGCGAGCTGGCTGGCGGGGATGATCATCGCAGTCCTCCTCGAGAACCCCATCTTCTAGCGACCGCCGACGGCTCGGTCAGCGGACCTTGAAAGGCACCACGGTGACGGCGGTGCTGGTGATCCTCCGCCGTCCTCCCTCGTGGGCAAGGTACACCAGGCGGTGGGTGCCGGGCGCGAGGCGCGACGCCGGAATCGTCACGCGCCGCTCTCGCCGGAGCCTCGTCGACCAGAGGCCGGGATCGTCGGGATGATGGTGGAAGTCGGGGTCGACGTGGAACGAGCCCTTGTGGACGCCGTGCGCCATATCTGCCTTGACGGTCCAGCGCCCGGGCACCGGATCGTCCATCCGCGACGCCCGCCAGGTGCAACCGAAACCTCCATTCCCGTACTCGAACCGCGGCACCCAGTTGCGCGTGATGATCACGTCGCAGCCTCGGACGGGTTCTGTCTTCCGCTTTCCGCGGAAGGCGAAGTAGCTTTGCCAGCCGGTGCTCGTGAACCAGCGCCTGACGAGCGCCTTGCGCGAGCTCTTTCGTAGATCGAGGCCCGTGCGCATCTCCTTGCGCCCGTTGGACTTGGCCTTCCGAAAGTTCAACCGGTAGCTCTGGAACACCGCAACCGTCGTGCCGGCTGAGCGCCGAGCGGCCGCGTTCAGCTTCCTGAGCTGGGCGTCAGTCTCCTTGATGCCGACGCCCGTGTCGACGAAGCCGCCGCGGACCCCGGCGACCTTGTAGCCGACGACGTTGTGGAACATGTGCCGGTAGTCGAGCCGCCCGCGGCGAACCTTCCGCGCCCACGTCTGGCCCTGCGGGAAGCACGTGCCGGAGTGGACGTGCTCCGATCGGTGACCCGGGGTCCGGCGGCGTTTCGTGAGCCACCCCTGGACCTCGAGGTAGACGCGGTGCTCGCGGTAGCGCACCTTCCCGTCCACCCTCCCGTCCTTGGCGTCGAACGCGGCGAGGTAGTCAGCGGGGGCGCCGAAGCAGGGCGCCGCCTGGGCAGTGCCCGCCGAGCCGGCAGCGGCGACGAGGACAGTCCCGAGCACCAGGGCAACACGTCGTGCGAAGCGTGGGCGGTGGGCCGTTTGGGCGCGGATGATGTCGAAGCTCTCTTCCCTCGGAAGCGACTACGGCGATTCTGACGGAGCGCTCAGATGCCTGCCACTTCGTCCGTTCGGCAGGGGCCCCTTCCCAGCGATCCCCCTAAAGAGGGATTGCCGAGAGGCCGATGGACATGTCGGCTTCATGGTTCAGGTCCACCACCTCCCCAAGGCGTCCAATGGGTAGCTTCAAGCTCCGTCTCGTCACCTACTTCATGCTGCTATCGCTCCTGCCGCTGCTCGCGGCCACGTGGGCGTTCAGCGAGGTCGCGCGCCGGGGCGAGACGGGCAGCGCCGACGCCCGGCTGAGCACCGCGCTACGCGTCGCGGCCGCAGACCACGCGGAGCAGGTGAGGGAGGACGCCGCCGCCCCGGCGAATTCGCTTGCGCGCGCGACGCCGGTGCAGCGCGCCTTCCTCGCGCACAACCGCTCGGCCCTCGTCCGCATCTCCCGCGAAGTGGCGCATTCGGCCTTCTACTCGGGGGACGACCTGCTCGCTGGGGAGGAGCCCGCACCGCGCTCCGTCGTCCGAGAGGCCGACGTGATGACGCGCGGCGGCGAGGTCATCGGCACGGTCGTCGTCTCGCTTCCGCTCGACGACGAGCTCGTTCGTGACCTGCGCAGCAAGGCAGGGCTCGAGAGCGTCGACCGCTTCGCCCTCGTGGCAGACGGCCGGGTTGTCGCTCCGCGGCCCTTCGAAGGCTCGGTCGACGTGCCCAGGGAGCGGCCGCGCTACGTCGCGCTCGGCGGGGCGACGTACCGGGCGATCGGCACCGAGCTCGTCGCCGGCGGGCCCACGGCCTCGCTGCTCGCCCTGACGCCCAAGTCGGGGATCGACGCCGCCGCGAGCGACCTGCGTCAGCGTTTCCTTCTCTTCGCCCTCCTCGCGCTCCTAGCCGTCGGCATTCTCGCCTACGCGCTCGGCCGCACCATCGTCCGCTCGCTGAAGGAGCTCGCCGACGCGGCCGGCGCCGTCGCGCGGGGCCAGTTCGAGCGCCGCGTCCCCGCCGGCGGCAGCGACGAGTTCGCCAGCCTGGGGCGCGCCTTCAACGACATGGCCGCGCAGCTCGAGCTCCGCCTGGAGGAGCTCGCTGCCGAGCGGGGACGCGTCCGCGACGCGATCGCCCGCTTCGGAGAGGCGCTCGCGGCGACTCACGACCCCTACGCGCTCCTCCCCGTGATCGTCGGCAGCACGGTCGAGGCGACGGGCGCGAGCGGGGGACGCCTCGTCATCGACAACAAGGAGATCGCCCGCGCGGGCGAGCCCGACGACGGGGGCATCCCTCTGGCCATCCCCCTCGGCTCCGACGGAGGCGAGAACGCCGTCCTCTATCTGACCCCGTCCGGCAGCGACTTCAACGACGACTCCCGCGAGCTCGCGCACTGGCTCGGCTCGCAGGCGTCGATCGCGCTCGAAAACGCCCGTCTGCACCGGCTCGTGGAGCGTCAGGCGAGCACGGACGGGCTCACCGAGCTCCCGAACCGGCGTCACTTCGAGGAGGCGCTCGAAGGCGAGATCACGCGGGCGGAACGCTTCGGCGGGAGCCTCGCGCTCATCCTCGCCGACCTCGACGACTTCAAGCAGGTGAACGACCGCCACGGCCACCAGGCGGGAGACGACGTCCTCCGGACCTTCGCCGACATCCTCCGCGCGACCGTGCGCGAGATCGACCTGCCCGCCCGTTACGGCGGCGAGGAGTTCGCCGTCCTCCTGCCGCAGACCGACATCGAGGGAGCGAACCAACTGGCCGAGCGCCTGCGGCGCGGCCTCGCGTCACGGCCGATGTCGACGCGCCCGGGCTCGCTCGTCGCGGTCACCGCGAGCTTCGGCGTCGCCGCGTTCCCCGACGCTCCGACGCCGGCCGCCCTCTTCGCGGCCGCCGACGACGCCCTCTACCGGGCCAAGCGCCGGGGCAAGAACTGTGTCGTCTCCGGGGACACGGGCCCGACCGTCCGCGTGGGGAACTAACCTGAGCGGTTCCACAGACGTTGCCCGGTCGTCTACAATCCGGCGCCGTCCCCAGTATCCGAACCGAAGCAACCCCCGGGAGGTGCGAGTGAGCTTCGACAAGGAGAACATGTTCGCCCGCGTGATCGAGGATCACCTCGAGCTCAAGCGGCGCAACTCTCAGCTCGACGGCAAGCTGCCCATCGACCGCTATCGCGTCGCAGACCCCTTCGAGAACCATCCTCTGTTCAAGACCGAGGAGCAGGCCCGGCTCGAGGACACGCTGAGCGGCCACGAATCCGAGCTCGAGCTGGAGCGGAGCCCCGTGCTCGCCTGGCCCATAGAGGAGCCGGAGACGGTCGAGGAAGCTCCGGACCCCGAGGACACTCTCTGGGGGCGCTCCCGGGACTTCGACTGGGGGGACTAGACCCGCCGGGTCGCGCCGAATAGCGCGCTGCAAGGCCCGCGGTTTGCCCTTCTCGCCCGTTCGGGTACATAGGCGGGCGTGAGCCGACGTCTGCTCGTTGTCACGACCGTGCCCGCCGAGGGCGATCTGCTCCGAGAGCGCGTACGTGCGCACACGGGAGCGGAGGACGCGGAGGTGCGCGTCGTCGCGCCCGCCTCGGACGTCTCGCCGCTCCAGTGGCTGGCGAGCGACGAGGACGAGGCACGCGAGGAGGCGGCTGCGACGGCGGAGGAGTCGGCGCGTGCGGTCGCTCCCGAGGCGGGGGCGACCGAGGCGGAAGTCGGAGACACCGATCCGGTGCAGGCAATCGAGGACGCCCTGCGCGAGTTCCCGGCCGACGAGGTCCTCGTCGTCACCCGCCCGGGCGACCAGGCCGGCTGGCTCGAGAAGGACGCAGCCCGGGAAGCCTTCGAGCGCTTCGACGTCCCGGTGACGCACCTCGTGGTGGACGACGAGTAGCAGTGCCCGTCGTTTGACTCGCCGTCCGGCCCGATGATTTGATCGCGCGAGGTCCCCCGCCGTAATGGCCTTCTTCTCCAAGCTGCTCGCCGGTGCCGCCCAGAGCCTGGACGGGCGCTTCGGCTGGCACCGCCTGCCGCGCCCGCTCGGCGTCCTCACCCTGATCGGGCTCCGCGCGCGGCTACGCGAGCTCAACCTCTTCGACACCGGCCTTCCCGAGGCGCGCTCGCTCGAGAAGCGGGAAGCGTCCGTCCGCACCCTCGACGGGACCTACAACGACCTGGAGCAGCCGTCGATGGGGAGCATCGGCTCGCGCTTCGGCCGCAACGTTCCGCTCGAGGCGACCTGGCCCGAGCCCGAGCCAGACATCCTCGAGCCCAACCCGCGGGTGGTCAGTCGCGAGCTCCTGACGAGGACGGAGCTCATCCCCGCGAAGATCGTCAACGTTCTCGCGGCGGCCTGGCTCCAGTTCGAGGTGCACGACTGGTTCAGCCACGGCAAGAACGAGATGGAGGATCCCTGGGAGGTCGAGCTCGCCGAGGACGACCCCTGGGAGGAGCGGCCCATGCAGATCCCGCGCACGCGCCGCGACCCCAGCCACTCGCGGGACGGCGGCACGGCGCCGACCTTCGTGACCGCGGACAGCCACTGGTGGGACGGCTCCCAGATCTACGGGTCGAACCCGCAGTTCGCCGACGCGCTGCGCGCCCGCGAGGATGGGAAGCTTCGCCTCGGCCCGGACGGGCTCCTTCCCCGCGACCTCGAGGAGACGCTCGACCTGAGCGACGTCGCCGGCAACCTCTGGATCGGCCTCGGCATCCTCCACACGCTCTTCACGCTCGAGCACAACGCCGTCTGCGAGAGGCTCAGGCAGGAGTGCCCGACGTGGACGGACGACCAGCTTTACCACCGGGCGCGCCTGGTCAATGCCGCGCTGATGGCCAAGATCCACACGGTCGAGTGGACGCCGGCGATCATCGCGCACCCGACCACCCGCTACGCGATGCACGCAAACTGGTGGGGGCTCGTCGGCGAGCGCCTCGGGCGCCGGCTGGGGCGACTCGGCTCGAGCGACGTGCTGAGCGGCATCCCCGGCTCGCCGACGCACCATCACGGCGTCCCGTACTCGCTCACGGAGGAGTTCGTCGCCGTCTACCGCATGCACCCGCTCCTCCCGGACGAGTACACGTTCCGCTCGCTCGCCGACGACTCGGTGCTCCAGGAGCGGACGTTCCCCGAGGTGGGCGCGCTCCACACGCGCACCCGTCTGGAGGAGCTGGGCGTGGCCAACGCCGCCTACTCGCTCGGGGTGGCCCACCCGGGCGCGATCACGCTCCACAACTACCCGCGGTTTCTCCAGCACTTCGAGCGCCCCGACGGGACGACGATCGACCTCGCGGCGACGGACATCATGCGCGTGCGCGAGCGGGGCGTGCCGCGCTACAACGACTTCCGGCGCCATTTCCGGCTTAAGCCGGCGGGCTCCTTCGAGGAGCTGACGGACAATCCCGAGTGGGCCGAGGAGATGCGCCGGGTCTACGGGGAGGTCGAGCGCGTCGATCTCATGGTCGGCCTCTACGCGGAGCCGTTTCCGAAGGGTTTCGGGTTCAGCGACACGGCCTTCCGCGTCTTCATCCTCATGGCTTCGCGGCGGTTGAAGAGCGACCGTTTCTTCACGCGCGACTACACGCCTGAGGTCTACACGCGGGCGGGGCTCGACTGGATCAACGAGAACACGATGGTCACCGTCCTGCTTCGCCACTTCCCCGAGCTCGAGCCGGCGCTCGCTGGGGTCGAGAACGGGTTCGCTCCCTGGAAGCGGGTGGGGAGGTAGCGACGGAGCTCGCGCCCGGCATTCTCAGCCTCGGGCAGAAGAAGGGCGGCCGCGTGCACGCGTTCCTCCTCGACGACGGCGAGAGCCTGACGCTCGTCGACACCCTCTACGACACGGACGGGCAGCGGGTGCTGGACGCGATCGCGGGCATGGGGCGGCGCGTGGAGGACCTGCGCCACATCGTCCTCACGCACGGACACCGTTCGCACCTCGGCGGGGCGCGCGCGTTGCGCGAGCGGAGCGGCGCCCAGGTCTACGCCCACGAGTGGGAGGCGGACATCGTTCGCGGCGAGCGGAAGGCTCAGCCGGTGACGCTCGTCCCGAAGCGGCCGCTCCAGGCGTACTTCCCCTTGCAGGTGGGGCTCGCGCTCGGGCTCGGCAAGCACCCGCCCTGCGCGGTGGACCACCTCGTGCACGAGGGCGACCGGATCGGGCCCCTTCGGGTCGTGTTCGCGCCGGGCCACTCGCCCGGCCATCTGGCGTTCCACTGGCCGGAGAAGAGCTTCCTGATCGCGGGCGACGCGATCGCCACGTGGCCGGGCTGGAGCGCCGGCTGGCCGGCGTTCAACCTCAACGAGAAGGAGCACCGGGAGTCGCTCCGCCGCATGGCCGAGCTCGAGGCGGACATCCTCGCGGTAGGCCATGGCGAGCCGGTCGCGTCGGGCGCCGCCGCGCGGGTGCGCGACCTGGTGGATCGGCATACTTAGAGGCCGGAAGGGGCGTTAGCTCAGCTGGGAGAGCGCCGGCTTTGCAAGCCGGAGGTCACCGGTTCGATCCCGGTACGCTCCATCGGAAAGTCGCTGGAAAGAGGCAGCTTCTGTTGGCCATGTGGGATACGCGGCTAAGGCGCTGCTAAGAGTCTGCTAAGGAAAATGAACAGCCAGCGGTCGCCCAAGTAGCGCGCCGCTAACGGAGCTCAAACGCCGAACGCGACCACGACAGCGACGCCGGCGACGACCTCGAGCGCTCCGGAAAGGATCAGGTGAGCGCCTTCCCACGCCCCACCGGGCGGCCGCGTCCGCTTGAGCCACCGCCTCATTCGGATAAGCCCTGCAGCAACGGACAAAACGCCGAGGGTCGCCAACGCGACGCCGAAGACCGCGACGCCCCACAGCGCGGCCGAAATCAGCAGCAAGACCCCGACGCCGAGGAACACGGCGAGGACGACCGCGAGTAGGTGAGAAGCGTTGTCCCCGTCTTTTCCAACGGTCGGGGAAAGGCCCCACCGGCCCTCGGTCACTGGAAAGTCGATCCTGTTCAGTAGGTCGGCGATTCGCTGGGCAAGCTCTTCGTGACGTGGTTGCGGCGACCGCCACGTTCGTGACCCTGCCGGCGTAAACCACGGCCACGCGAGTCGTGACGGGGTCGGGTGAATGCATAAGTTGGAAACGCCGGTACGGGTGCTTGGTTGGCACCGGCGCTGGCAGCTTGCCGTTCTCGGCGCCGCTTAGAAGCTCAGCGAGCCGCTCCGCGAGCTCGACCGTCGCCACCCGAACGACCTCGCCCGACGGCGACCGGATTTCAGCTCGGAACAAGCCAATCCGGCCACCCAGCCCACTTCGCCGCTGAGCCATGTACGAAGGCATGCGTCTTGTTCTCAGCGTAGTCCGACACGGAGCTTCCACAAGGCGTTCCGTCCTGCGAACGAGGCCTCGTCGTGGGCCAGGCGTGGTCGAAGCGTCTACGGAACGCGGGCCGGATCGAAGCGCTCCGCCGCCGCGGTGACGCGAGCATCCAGCAGGTGCGAGTAGCGCTTGAGCGTGATGAGCGGGTTCGCGTGCCCGGCGACCGCCTGGACGAGCTTGACGTCGGCGCCGGCGGGGCGGCCAGCTCGCGGAACGCCGCCTCGACTGACGGGAAGAGCGGCACGGAGCGGACGCCCGACTCCGTCTTCGGCTTCCGGAGTTGCTGCCGCGAGTAGGCCCGCTCGACACGAATCAGCCGCCGGTCGCGATCGACGTCGCGCCAGCAGAGGGCACGGAGCTCGCCGAGCCGAAGACCCGTCCCGAGCGCGACGTCGAAGAGGCAGACGAAGAACAGATCGGGCTCGCGCCGGAGCGGGTCGAGAGGCGCGAGCTCGAGGAGGGCCTCGCGGATTGCGTCCGTGTGCGCGGACGGGATCTCCTTTCCGACGAAGTCCTGTGCCGGTGGCAGGTCCGCTCGCGCGGCCGGGTTCGCGAGGATCAGGCCCTGCCGGACGGCATCGGCGAGCATCTTGCGGAGCGGGACGATCACGTTGCGGACCGTGCCGGGTGCCTTGCCGCCGCCTCGAGCTCGGCGATGAGGCGGTCGACGTCGTCCGTGCGCAGCGACGAAAGCGCCCGCCCACCCAAGCGCGGAAGCACGTGCCTTCGCAGGTTGAGGCGGTAGCCCTCGAACGTCGACGGCGAGAGCCGCGTCCGCCCGCCGGCGCCGACGCGGGCCGGATCCCGATGCGCGAGCCACCGCTCGGCGTACGAGGCGAGGGCCTCGCTACTCGGCTCGCGCCACGTCCCCGTGTCGACCTCACGCTTCCTGGCCGTCAGGGCGCGCTCGGCCTCGCGCCGGCTCGGGCCGATCGTCTCCCACTTCTGCTTGCCGCCGACGTAGTAGACGATCGCGTAGTTACCGCTCGAGCGCTTGACGATCGATCCTCGTGCCATTCCGTTCGCCTCCTAGCGTGTCGTCGCCCCGGCGCGGAGCCACGCCAGCGCGGGCTCGCGCTCGAAGAAGAGCATCCCGCCGATCTTGACCTCCCCCGGCACCTCGCCGCGCCGCGTCCGCTCGTAGAGCCATCGCTTCCACGTCTCGGGCTTCTTCGCCGGCGGCAGCTCGGCAACGAGCTGGTCGAGCGTCAGGAGTCGCGCCGTCGGCGACTCCTGGGCGGCTGTGGCCGGCGTGCGGGCGGCAAGCTCGGCGGCGAGGCGCGGCACCAGCGCGTCGACGAGCCCGGCGACGTCCTCGACAGGCGGGTCATGCGAAGCTGGGGGAGACTCGATCGGTCGCCGACGGTCCATCTCTTGCTCGCGCTCCCAGTCCGCAAGCGTGAGCTGGCCGTTGCTTCGATCCCCGCGTGGACGCGGCACTAGATCGCGTAGCATATCAGCATCCAGACGCTCGATCAACTCGCAGCGGTACACTCACGCTCATGCGCAGCGCAGACCTGATCCGCGAGGCGCGTCTCCGCGCCGGCCTCACGCAGTACGAGCTCGCCGAGCGAACTGGTCGCGACAGATCTGTGATCGCACGCTGGGAGCAGGGTGCCGTGGCGCCGAGCCTTGAGACGCTCATCGAGCTGGTGCGCGCCTGCGGCTTCGAGCTCCCGCTCGAGCTCATCCCGCGCGACGACGCCAACCTCGAGCGCCTCCGCAAGAACGTTCTCCTCTCGCCCGAGCGCCGCGTACAGCGAATCCTCCGGGCGAGGGCGAACGCCTGAGGATGGCCGAGCGTCCGCCCTTCGATCCCTACGCGATCCTCTCGGCGCTCGACCGCCGACGGGTTGTGTACGTCGTGATCGGCTCTTTCGCCCGCGTCGTCCGTGGAGCCGAGGAGCTGCCCGACGGGCTCGACATCGTGCCGTCGCTTCGCGCCGAGAACCTTCGCCGGCTCGAGGAAGCGTTGGCCGATCTGGAAGCCGTGGGCGTCGGCGGCGCTCGCATCAGCCTCACCGAGACCCACGATGCCTTGATCCACACGACGAGCCCCGCCGGCGAGCTCAAGATCGTGCCCGAGCCGGACGGGACGCGCGGCTACGAGGATCTCCGCCGAGCCGCGACGCGGGAGCCTCTGGGACGGGGACTTCGCCCGTCCGTCGCCTCGACCGGCGATCTGGCGCGCATGCTCGCCGCGCTCGGGCGGGACGAAGACAGGCCAAAGCTGCAGGCGCTTCGCCAGGTCGCGGAGCTCGAGCGCAGCCTCGGCCCCGAGCTCGGGCTCTGATTTCCAGGACTGCCGACCGGCTCTCGATGAGCCGGGGCATGATGGCGAAGCGATGAAATCCAAGCCCGCACTCCAAGACGTCGTAGAACTGCGCGAGGCGCGCGGTGGCCAGCCCGCGGGCGCGATCGGAGCCGTCGTCGAACTCTTCTCGACGGAGGCCCTCGTCGAGATCGCAGACGACGCCGGCCGGACCGTCGAAGTTCTGACGGTCCCGTACGAAGCACTTCGCATCCGAGAGTCCCAGTCCGCGGCTCGCCGCGCCGCCGGATAACCCGGCCGCGAGGGCAGCTAGTCAGCGGGATAGCCAGCGGGGGCACAGATGCATCATTCGATGCTCAACGACCTCATTGCCCCTCTGACCTACCCCGACCAGCTGGTTGCGCCCCGCGAACCGTGCCCGCACGCGGCCTAGTATGGAGGGGTGGAGAGTCCCGAGCACGAGCGCCGAAGCGTCGTCGAGTACGTGGAGCTCGAGGCCGGCGACGAGACCGTTACGCACGCAGAGAAGATCTCGTCGGAGCGCGTGATGGGCCACGAGTACGACGTCTGGGACGTCGAGACGAACAAGAACCGTTGGTGGGTTATCACGAACCCGACGAACCTCTACCTCAAGGACGAATTCAAGAGCATGGACTACGTGCTCTCGTTCCACATCGGCCTCATGCACCGCGTGTTCGCACGACAGGCCCGGTCGGCCCGCACAGGCGATGAGGAGAAGGATCGCCTCCGCCTGCCCTGGCGGAAGTGGGAACAGGCGGCGAAGGCCTCCGAGGAGGCGGATGAGGCGGAGGAGTTCCAGGCGGTCGGCATGCGCTGCCGCGAAGCGTTGCTCGCATTCGTGTGGAGCGTTGCCAAGGACGAGATGGTTCCTGATGCCGACGAAGTGCCGAAGAAGGGTGACTTCCTGCACTGGAGCGAGTACATTGCCGCGGCGCTTACCCCGACCTCGCCCAGGTTGCGCGGCTACCTACGGAAGATGGCGGCCAATACCTGGGACCTCGTCAACTGGCTGACGCACGAGGCGAACGCGCACCGTTTCGATGCCATCATTGCGGTGGACGCGACTGCATACACCCTCGACGTGTTCGGGATGGCTCTTGTGCGCCATGAGCGCGGCCAGCCGGAACGATGCCCGGAGTGCGCGTCATATCGACTCGTTGGCGACTATCGATCGGAACTCGACGCCTACGTGACGCTCTGCGAGGCGTGTGAGTGGGAAAGCGAGCCCCGCGAGGCGTCTCGGCGTTCGTCGCCTTCGTAACCGGCGCTCGCCAATCCGAGGTTGCGCCACGTCACGGGGGTGCCTCGAGCTGCGCGCCGCGACGTTCTCAGTGGCGGCCAGCATCGAAGGATGCATCTGCGTCTCGCGTGCTAGGGCTGCGCGATCGTCTCGGGTCTGCGACGGGTCTCCGCGGCCAGCGGTCGGCCGTGAGCATCCCCCTCGAGGATCTCCTTGAGCCTGGCGAGGTCGGCCTTGAATCCGCGGCGCATGAGTCTTGCGACGAGGGGGTCGAGCAACCTGCCGAACATCGTTTCCGCCTCGGCTACGACCGTGGCACGACAGCGCCCGTGTGCCGGCTCGCAGAGGCAGGCCGTGTTGAGGTCGAATGGCCCTTCGATCGTCCGATGGGCGATCTGCCGGCCCGGCTCGAACGTGGTCACCTCGTCGACGTACTCCGCTCGCCGTCCGAACATCTTCATCGCCATCCGGCCGCGGCAGCCTACGCCCGGGCTGGCGGAGGGATCCAGCCATTCCGACTCCACCACCGCTCCCATCCACACCGGATCGTTGTTCCGGACGGCGAGGAAGGCGAAGACGTCGTCGGGCGATCGGTTGATGACGATGCTCTCCTCGATTCTCATCTTTGCTCCCTTCGTCGCGATCGAACGAGACCGGTAGCGGGCCGCCGCCTGTCCCGCGGTACCTCGGCTACCGCGCGGCCGGTTGGGGAGCGATGCCGAGCTGCTGGAGCATCCCGAGCATGTCCCAGTTGGTCCAGCCTTCGACGATCTGGCCGCCGTCGTCGAAGCGCTCGATGGTGATGCCCGTGACGGTGGCCGTCTGCCCGGTCGGGTCGATGCCCATCAGCTCGCCGTCGTGCGTCCCGCGGGCAGTCCACCTCGTGGCGACCTTGTCACCGTCGGCGACTTGGTCTTCGACCGTCACGGTGAGATCGGGGACGCCCTCCCTCAGCCGACCGATGTACTCCTTGACGCCGTCCGGGCCTCGGACCGGGGCCTCGGGCCCGGACGGGTGACCGACGTACTCGGGCGCGAACAGCTCGTCGACGACATCGAAATCTCCTTCGCTCCAGACCTCGTCGAAGAACCGCCGCGCTGTGGCACTGGTGCTCATCTCGCCTCCTTCACTCGACGAATGCCGTTCTCGCCCAGCATGGCGAGCGCGACCGGACGTCCGCATCGGCAGACCTACCTATTTCGCCTCACGAGAGGAGGCCGTGCTCCATCGCGAACAGCGCGGCGGAGGCTCTGCTGGAGACGCCGATCTTCGCGTAGATGTGCTGCACGTGGTGTTCCGCGGTTCGCGTGGATATGTACAAGCGCCGCGCGATCGCTCGGTTCGAGAGGCCTTGTGCAACGAGCTGCAACACCTCGACCTCCCGCTCGCTCAGCCCCGCCGGCCGAAGGTCCGCTCTCCTCTGCGGGGGCCCTCCGGCGGCATCCACGACGGCCCTTACCGCATCGGGGTCGAGTCGTCCCGCTTGGGCGTCGTGCTGTAGTCGCGCGGCCGCCTCGTCGACCGCCAGTGCGTCGCGGTGCGGCCGGACCTGGGTCATCGCCTGAAGGGCATCCGCGGCCGCGAGGATGCGAGCCGGAAATGGGATCTGCGCCGCGCTACAGCCACGGTGGTAGCCCGACCCGTCCATGCGCTCGTGGTGCAGGCCCGCGAGGGCGGCCATCGGCTCCAGGACAGCCGTGCAGGAGAGGATTCGTTCCGAGTGATACGGGTGCAGGCGGACCTGCTCCCACTCCCCGCTCGTCAGCTGTCCGGGCTTCTCCCAGACGGCGTTCGAGATCGCGACTCGGCCGAGATCGTGTAGCAGCGCCGCAATCGTCAGCCGCGCCAGCGCGTCCATGTCGAGCCCGAGGTTCTCGCCGGCCGCCCGCGCCAGCCGCGCCACGCCGGCCGAGTGGCCGTAGGTGAAGGGCGTCTTGAGATCCGCTAGATCTCCGAAGGTCGCGGCCAGCTCCGGCAGCCGCGCGATCGGAACGAAGCGGACGGGCTCCGGCTCCGCCTCGAGCACCCGGCGGCGGGGATCGCCGCGGCTCGCAGCCTCCAGCAGCTCGGCGGCATGCGCCACGAACGTGTCGGCGATGGCCGGATCGAAGATGCTCCCGGCACGCCGCAGGACGGCCTCGACGGCAAGCTCCCGCCCTCCCAGGACGTCGAACTTCGCCCCCACGCTCGCGACGTGCACCACGCGCCCGGTCAGCGCGATCTCCACCCCCTTGAGACCCTCCGGGACGCCCTTCCCGTTCCACCACTCGGAGTACTGGCGCAGACTCAGCTGCACCTCTTTCGGGAGGCCGAGTCGGCGGGCGGTATGCGCGGCGACCTCGCACGACGCCGTCGCGAAGCGCTTCAGGAACCCTGGCCCCTTCGTGAGGAACCGCGCCGCGATCCGCGCTCGCTCCCTGCCGTCGACCTCCCGCAGCAGCGACGGCAGATACGTCGTAAACAGCTCCTTCGGGTCGGCGAAGTTCGTCCTCTGCGCCGCCCGGTTCGCCGCTAGATCGTCGCTCCACACCAGGTAGGTCTCGTGCGCGTACCCCGTGCAGCCGACGTGCTCGAGCAGGGCATCGTAGAAGACATCGGCGACCTCGCTCTCATGGAGCTCCAGCTTGCGCGCTAGCGCCGTGGCGACCAGACATGACCGCACGGCGTCGTCGGGGGGAAGGCCGAGCCCGTGATCCGAGATCAGCGAGAGCCCGGCGAGCAAATCGGCGAGCCGAACGCCATCGTTCACGATGGCAGGGACCTTAGACCGGGCTATCTTTCCGCTCGGCCGCGGCTAACGTCCTGCTAAGGAAACGGTCGCAAACGCACTCCGGTGCGTCTCCCGGTCCGAGACCGTCAAGAGGCCGGAAAGCCGCATGGATAAAGCGATTAGCGAAAACAGCCGGAACCAAACCAAACCACTCCGAAAGCCCTACTTCAGCTTTGCAAGCCGGAGGTCGCGGGTTCGACTCCCGCACGCTCCATCGCCGCTAGTAGCGCCGATTCGTCCGAAATTCCCGCAAATCGCCGCAAATCGAAGAGTAGACGGTATCCGCCGGCCAGAAGCGGTTGGAGTAGCTCTTGCTCCGTCTCGAGACAGGCGTAGCGAGGGGCGAGGTCGTCTTCTTGGGCACCTTCCGTAAGGAGAGCCTCCGCCCGGGTGGAGCGCGGGCAGTCCCTGCGCGGCAGTGCCTCGAGGGACCTCGGTGGTAACATCGTCGTTTGCTGTACTGCGGGAGGCACCTCGGCGCCGACTCGCTATCCGCGCGGGCTCGTCGCCTGGAACTGCGCGTGGTCGCGCGAGCCCGGCTCTACGCGCGAGCGAGACGGCCTGCGTTCGCCTGCTATCTCCTGGCACGGTGGTCCAGAGCCCTGATCCCTCCCGTTGCCGTGGTTGTCTCCGCCGTCCTGGTCTCCGCCGCCCTCGGCGTCGGGATCGCGTTCTTGGTGGGCCCCGGTCTGCGTTACGAGGTCGCGAGCGTTGGCCCGAGGATGAGCGTACAGCCGTCCTCCGCCGGCTTCCCGATCGCAGAGTCGACCGCGATCTCGGGCGACGAGATCCCCATCGCCCAGCGCGCGGGAACTGGAAGGCCGTCGGCTGGAGGAAGCGGACCCGTGTCGACGGCGTCGTCGCGTGCGAGCGCGTCCGCGGCCGACGATGGTCTCTTCTCTACTGGACCGAGCCTCGCTTTGGAACCCGCTACCCACGACGGGCCATCGCGCTCCGAGCAGGGAGGCACCTCGGAACCCCCCGCCGGATCGAGCGCCGGCGCGCCGCCCGACGATGAGGAGCCCTCGGAGGAAGTCCCCGGGGAAGAGGAAGAGGCCCCGCCCGAGGAGCCACCGGGAAGCGAGGAGAAGGTGACCATCTGCCACAAGGCCGGCTCGACGGGTGCGAAGACCCTTACTGTGGGGGCGGGCGCGGTCGAGGGGCATCTGGCCCACGGGGACACGCTCGGCGCCTGTCCGTAGCGGCGGGCCGCGGACCGGGGTGAGGCCGACAGGTCATGACCCTGCACCCGCCGCGCCGCATTTGATCTCGACGTGCACGCGGGTCAAGATGCCCCGATGGCGCGGAAGCGCGCGGCAAGCCAGGGCCAGGTCGACGGCGTCGTGACGGCAGTCGTGGCCGCGAACCGGGATCCGAAGGGGCTCGGCCGCGTCAAGGTTGCGTTCGCGGACACAGACCGGGAAGTCTGGGCCCGCGTGGCGACCCCGCTGGCGGGCGACGGGCGCGGCGTGCACTTCTTCCCCGAGGTCGGGGACGAGGTGCTCGTCGCCTTCGAGGGAGGCGATCCCCGCTCTCCGTATGTCCTGGGCGCGCTCTGGGGAGGCTCGAGCGACCCGCCGGAGAGGATCGAGATCGCGGACGGGAAGGGCGGAAGCTCGATCACGATCGACTCGGCGTCGGGCGCGATCACGATCGCGGCGGAAGGCGACGTCACGATCCGCTCCGCGGGTGGCACGCTTCGCCTCGAGGGAGTTCGGGTCGAGATCGACGCGGCTGCCGTGCTCGAGGCGCGCGGGGCGCAGGTCGAGATCGCCGGCGATGCCGTCGCGAGCATCAAGGGCGGCATCGTGACGATCAACTAACCATGTCCTCCGCCGCCGCCCGCGTCGGGGACATGCATACCTGCCCAGCCGTCACCGGCCTCGTTCCGCATGTCGGCGGGCCCGTCCTGCCGCCCGGCGTCTCCTCCGTTCTCGTCGGTGGCCTCCCCGCGGCCGCCGTCGGCGCCGCGTGCCTCTGCGCCGGCCCTCCGGACACGATCGTGTCCGGGTCGGCAACCGTCCTGGTCGGCGGCCGGGCCGCGGCTCGCGTCGGAAGCGGCACGGCGCACGGAGGCTCCGTCGTGGGCCCGGGCTGCGTAACAGTCCTCATCGGAGGTTGAGCGGTGATCAGCGAGCTCGCCGCCTTCCTCGCCGTCGCCGTCTTGGTGATCGTCACGCCCGGTCAGGACACGGCGCTCACCATCCGGAACTCGCTGCTCGGAGGGCGGCGTGCCGGTCTCTTCACCGCAGTCGGCGTATCGGCCGGGCAGGCCGTCTGGACGCTGGCGGCCAGCGCCGGCGTCACCGCCCTCCTCGTCGCGTCGGAGCCCGCGTTCGTCGCGCTCAAGCTCCTGGGCGCCGGGTACCTCGTCTACCTCGGCGTCCAGGCTCTCGCGAGCGCTCTCCGCCCGCACGCGCGGCGAGCGTCGGCGAGCGGGCACGTGACCGGGCGCACGCTGGCTCCCCGGATTGCGCTCCGGCAGGGCGTGATCTCCAATCTCGGGAACCCGAAGATGGCCGTCTTCTTCACCAGCCTGCTGCCGCAGTTCGCGCCCGGCGGCGAGGCCTCGTTCGCCACCATGCTTCTCCTCGGGCTCCTCTTCTGCTCGCTCACGCTCGCCTGGTTGACGGCGTACGCGGCTGCGGTCGCCAAGGCCGGCGATCTCCTGAGGCGGCCGAGGATGCGCCGCGCGCTCGACGGTCTGACCGGAGCAGTCCTCGTTGCCTTCGGGCTTCGCCTGGCCACCGAGCAGCGCTAGCGCAGCGGTGGAATCATCCCTCCATGGCCGCCCTGGAGCTTCGCGAGCGGGCCGCCGTCGTCACGGGGACCGCGAGCGGCATCGGCCGTGCGATCGCCGAGCGCCTCGTCGCCGAGGGCGCGCGAGTCCTGGCCGTCGACCTCGAGCCCGACGAGTCGGGGCCGGGTGAGCCGTTCGCCGCCGACCTCGCCACGCGCGAGGGAAACAGGGCCGCGGTCGAGGAGGCGCGCACTCGCTTCGGCGTGCTGAACGCCGTCGTCGCCAACGCCGGGTTCCAGCACGTGGCACCCGTGGCCGACTTCCCGGAGGACCGCTGGGACGCTCTTCTCGCGCTCCTCCTCACGAGCCCCTTCCTGCTCGCGAAGTACGCCTGGCCCGCTCTCGCGGAGAGCGGGGACGGGCGCATCGTCGTCGTCGCGTCCGTCCACGGGCTGGTCGCCTCTCCCTTCAAGGCGGGGTACGTCTCCGCCAAGCACGGCGTCCTCGGCCTGGTCAAGGTTCTCGCCCTCGAGGGCGCCGGCGAGGGCATCACCGCCGCCGCGATCTGCCCGGCATTCGTGCGGACTCCGCTCGTCGAGCGGCAGATCGCGGACCAGGCGAAGGCACACGGTGTCCCGGAGAGTCGCGTCCTCGAGGACGTGATCCTGGAGCCGCATGCGGTCAAGCGCCTCCTCGAGCCCGAGGAGGTGGCCGACGTAGCAGCGCTTCTGCTCGGCCCGTCCGGGCGATCGTTCACCGGAGCGCCCGTCGTGATGGATCTCGGCTGGACGGCGCGCTGAGCCGCGGGCTTGACAAGACGGAACAGCCGGACCATTACTTCCGCCGCTCACGACCGCTAGTTCCTGGGGGAGAGACATGGCCGAGTACGTGGAGCCCACAGGCCGAGTCGGCGGGCCGGTTCAACCGACCGGCGAGACCTGGCCGCTCGGAGCGCGCGAGCCGCTGGGCGTCTCCGACCTGCCGACACCGGAGGAGGTCTTCGCTGCGCCCCGCCTCGAATTCCGGCAGACCGTCATGCTCGTCATCGGCCCGAGCCTCGTCGCGCTCGGGCTGTCGATCGGATCGGGCGAGTGGCTGCTGGCGCCGCTCGCCATCGGGATCAACGGCTGGGTTGGGATCGGGTTCGTCGCTCTCGTCTCCATCCTGCTGCAGGCCCTCTACAACATGGAGATCGGCCGCTACGTCCTCGCCACGGGCGAGGTGCCCTCGATGGGGTTCGGACGCATTCCGCCCGGCGCCTACGTCGGAACCATCCTCGCCGTCGCGCTCTTCTACCTCGCCTTCATCACCGGCGGCTGGGCCGCGGGAGCCGGGGACGGGCTCTTCACGCTCATCACAGGCGACGTCCCGGGCGAGGGCGACCGGACCGAGTCGCGCCTGCTCGCGGTCGGCCTCATTGCGACCGTCTTCGTGATCACGCTCTTCGGCCGCAAGATCTCGCGCACCCTCGAGCTCGTGAACTGGGTGCTCGTCGTCGGGATTCTCGTGCTGATGCTCATCATCGACATCCTCATCGTGGGCTGGAGCGACCTGGGCGACGGCCTCGAGGGCATGTTCCGTCCGGCGCTGCCGCCCGAGGGGACGAACGCCGCCGACATCGGCGCGGTCGCCGGCTTCGCCGCGATGGCGTCGGGCCTCAACTACGTCTTCATGAACTACTACCGCGACAAGGGTTACGGCATGGGCTCCCGGACCGGTTACATCCCCGCTCTCCTCGGCGGCGAGAAGCGAGAGGTCGCGGCTGTGGGAACGACGTTCCGCGAGACCCCGGAGAACGCGGCGCTCTGGAAGCGTTGGTGGGGCTTCCTCAAGGCGGAGATGTGGCTCGTCTTCGTTCCCGGCGCACTGCTCGGCATCCTCCTGCCCGGCATCCTCATCAGCCACCTGGCGCAGGAGACCGGCACGGCCCCGAGCCGGGAGACGATGCCCACGTACGCCGCCGACCAGCTGCGGGCGACCGGCGAGGGCGACTTCTTCTTCTACCTCGCTCTCGTCATCGGCTTCCTCGTCCTCTTCACGACCCAGATCGTCGTCTTCGAGATGCTCGTGCGGAACTTCGTCGACGCCGTCTACGGGTCGAGCGCGCGCTTCCGCAGCGCGCTGGGCGGCGACCCGAGGAAGTTCTACTACCCCTTCATGATCCTGCTCGCGATCGTCATCTCGATCATCATCTTCCAGGCGCTCCCCACGACCCTCGTCTCCTGGGCGGCGAACATGTCCAACCTCGCGGCGCTCGTCATGCCGCTCCTGCTCATGTTCCTGATCTCGAAGCTGCCGCGTCCGGCCAGGGCGCAGTGGTGGTCGTATCTGATCCTGGTCGTCGTCATGGTCTACTTCGGCTTCTTCTTCCTCAACTTCCTCGTCGGCGAGCTGAGCGGAGGCGACACGGACCTCTCGTTCTGGTAGGCGATGCTCCGCCGTTGACGTCGCGCGCGCCGCCCTCTACGCTGACCTCGTCAGGTGCACCGCGCGCACCCTTCGCCGAGAGGAGGTTCGGACGATGACTGAGATGTCTGCCTTCCGGGCCTCGGGGCTCTCGGCCTAGTGCCCTCCAGGCGATACACGCCTGCTTCTGACCCGCGATTACACGGCGCCAGAGCCCTCCCTCGCCCTTAGCAAGGCTTCTAGCTTTGCCTGCGGGCGAGTGGGGACTCTGGCTTGGTACTCGCGACCCAGAAGCTAGGCAGCATCACCTGAAGGGGCACTGTAGACACCGGCCTCCGGGACTCCGAGCCCTCACACGCGCGCCGCAGGAGCGGCGCACACGCCTTGCCTGCACACGAGAGGAGTCTCGCTTGACCGTTTCGACGGAGTTCGACCTGCACGACCTCGGCTGGGACGCGTCCTGGGAGGACGCGTTCGAGCCATACGCACGACGACAGCTGATCCCGGCCAGGGTGGCCGTTCGCCACCACGGCCCCTGCGAGCTGCTGACCGAGGACGGTCCCATGGGCGGCCTCCCGTCCGGCAAGCTGGCCGACGAAGACCTGCCGGCGGTGGGGGACTGGGTCGCGGCCCGGCCGATGCCCGGCGAGCGCAAGGCCCTCATCGAGGCCGTCCTCCCACGCCGCTCCGCGTTTACGCGCAAGGAGGCCTGGCGGCGCACCGTCGAGCAGGTCGTGGCCGCGAACGTGGACACCGTCTTCCTCATGTCCTCGTTTGGGCTCGACCTCAACCCGCGCCGGCTCGAGCGGTACCTCGTCGGCTCCTGGGAGAGCGGCGCCCAGCCGGCGATCGTCCTCACGAAGGTCGATCTGGAGCCGGATCCGGCCGCCGCCGTACTCGAGGTGGAGGCGATCGCGTTCGGCGTCCCCGTGCACCTCGTCAGCGCGGTGACCGGCGAGGGACTCGGGGAGCTCGAGCCCTACCTCCGCCGGGGCCGGACCGTGGCCCTCCTCGGCTCCTCCGGCGTGGGCAAGTCGACGCTCGTGAACCGCCTCGCCGGCCGCGGCGTCCTGGCGACGCGCGAGCTCAGGGCGGACGGGCGGGGGCGGCACACGACCACGCACCGCGAGCTCGTCCTGCTTCCGAACGGAGGTCTCCTGCTGGACACGCCCGGGATGCGGGAGCTGCAGCTCTGGGCGGGAGAGGAATCGCTCGAGGGAACGTTCGAGGACGTGTCCACCCTGGCCGCCGACTGCCGCTTCGCCGACTGCGCGCACGACCGCGAGCCCGGGTGCGCGATCCAGGCGGCCCTCGCCGACGGGTCGCTGCCGGCCGAGCGCTGGGAGAGCTACCGGAAGCTCCAGCGGGAGCTCCGGGCGCTCGAGATTCGGCGCAGCAAGCGGCTTCAGTCGGAGGAGCGCCGCCGCTGGCGTGCCGTCGAGAGGCGCAGGCGGGCGCGGGGATAGCAAACGCGCCGCCTACAATCAGGGCATGGAGGAGCCGCTCGGCCTCGCCCTCTCCCTCGAGCCGCTCGACGACCACCTCATCGTCGAGCCGGTCGACGAGGACGTCGAGACCCGCACCGGGCTCATCATCCCGCAGAGCGCGGAGGCCGGCTGCCGCTCGGGGATCGTCACCGCCGTGGGCGCGGACGCTAGCGGCATCGATCCCGGCGACAAGGTGCTCTTTCCGAAGGACGCCGGCTTCGACGTACGGCTCGGCGGTGTCGCGGTGAAGGTCCTTCGTCGCAGCGACCTGATCGCCCGGGTCCACGACTAGCACCGACCCCGTCAGGCATCGCTACGGAGCAGGGCGGAGCTGCTTCGGCGAGCTCTTCCCGCCCGAGACCGACGCACCTCATCCGGTCGCCGTCGTCCTGCACGGCGGCTTCTGGAGGCGGACCTACGACCGCACGCTCATGCACGCGCTCTGCCGCGACCTGGCCGCCTGCGGCTGGGCGGCGTGGAACCTCGAGTACCGGCGGCTCGGCTTCCTTGCGGGCGGCGGCTGGCCGAGGACGTTCGAGGACGTGGCCGCCGGCATCGACCACCTCGCCGCCCTGCCCGCCCTCGACCTCGGGACGGTGGCCGCGATCGGCCACTCGGCCGGCGGGCACCTGGCGCTCTGGGCCGTCTCCCGCGAGCGGCCGCGCGTCCCCGTTACCCGCGCGGTCTCCCAGGCCGGTGTCCTCGATCTCCGCGAGGCCGCCCGCCTCGGCCTCAGCAACGGCGCCGCGGCGAAGCTCCTCGGCGGCCGGCCGCACCAGCGCCCCGAGCGCTACGGCGCAGCCTCGCCGATCGAGCGCCTCCCGCTCGGCGTGCCCCAGCTCCTGGTGCACGGAGAGGAGGACGGTATCGTCCCGGTCTCGATGAGCCTCCGCTACCACGACGCGGCACTGGCCGCCGGGGATCCCGCCGAGCTCGTCGTCCTTCCCGCCACCGGCCACTTCGAGCACTTGGATCCACGCTCCGACGCCTGGGCGGCGGTGAGGGAGTGGCTCCCCGCGAGCCCATGACCGCCTTCGACCGCGCCCGCGCGGAGGCGCTCGACGCAGCCGACCCGCTGGCCGCCTTCCGTGACCGCTTCGTCGTCGAAGACCCGGAACGAATCTACGTGGACGGCAACTCGCTCGGCCGCCTCCCCAGGGAGACGGCCCAGCGCCTCGGCGAGCGGGTGCAGGAGTGGGGCAGCCGCCTCGTGACCGCCTGGCCCGACTGGATCGAGCTCCCAGAGCGTGTGGGCGACCTGCTCGCGCCGGTGCTCGGCGCCCGATCCGGCGAGGTGCTCATGGCCGACTCGACCACCGTGAACCTCTACAAGCTCGCCGCGGCCGCCCTCGACGCCAGGCCGGGGAGGCGCGTCATCGTCACCGACGCGGCCAACTTCCCTACGGACCGCTACGTCTTCCAGGGCCTCGCCGCGCGCGAGGGCGCCGAGCTGCGCCTGCTCGAGAGCCATCCGGTCGAGGGGCCGACCGTGGCCGAGGTGGAGGAGGCCTGCGCGCCCGGCGACGTCGCCCTCGTCAGCCTCCAGCACGTGGGGTACCGCTCGGGCGCGATCGCGGACATGAAGGCCGTCACCGCAGCCGCGCACGAGGCGGGTGCGCTCGTCCTCTGGGACCTGAGCCACTCGGCCGGCGCCGTCCCGGTGAGGCTGGACCAGGTCGGCGCCGACCTGGCCGCCGGCTGCACCTACAAGTACCTGAACGCGGGGCCGGGCGCGCTCGCGCACCTCTACGTGCGCGCGGACCTCCAGGAGGAGCTGCGCTCGCCGATCTGGGGCTGGTTCGGGCAGCGCGACCAGTTCCTCATGGGCTCCGGCTACGAGCCGGTCCCAGGAGTCGGTCGCTTCCTCGCGGGCACGCCGCCGATCCTCGACCTGACGGCGGCCGAGGTCGGCATCCGGCTCACGGCCGAGGCCGGCCTGGAGGCGCTCCGCGCCAAGAGCATCGCGCTCACCGAGCTGGTCGTCGAGCTCCACGACGCGTGGCTCGCGCCGCTCGGCTTCCAGCTCGGGAGCCCGCGCGATCCGGAGAGGCGCGGCGGGCACGTCTCCCTGCAACACGAAGAGGCATGGCCGATCTGCCGGGCGCTCATGGAGCGGGGAAACGTCGTGCCGGACTTCCGCAGCCCCGAGTCCATCAGGATTGGGTTGCCGCCGCTCTACATGCGCTTCGTCGACGTCTGGGACGCCCTCGACCGCCTCCGCAGGCTCATCGAGGCCGGCGTTCACCACGAGGTCGAGGCCGGCCCGGCCCGCGTGACCTAGCGGCCGAGGATCCGAGGGCGGTCGGCGAGCTCACGCTTCCGAATACCCGCCAGCACGTTTCGGGGCTGCGGCGCAGGGTAGCCCGGCCTGAGGGTGAGGGGTCGATGAGCACGACGGGGCAGGAGCACCACGGGCGGCGCGCCGATTCCGGCTGTCGCCTCCGAGACGGCCGGGGGCGGCGAGTACCGGTGCTCGGCGTGCGGCTACGGCGTCGCGGTCCGTCGCCCGCCGGCCGACTGCCCCATGTGCCGTGGCGCCGAGTGGGAGGCGGTCGCCTGGCGGCCATTCACCCGCCCGGTCGACCGCGAAACCGAGCTTCGGCGCAGCTAGGAAGGCGCCGCCTCGGGATAGGAGAGCTCGAGCTCGCCGAGCACGCGGGCGAGGAGCTCTCGCTCCCGGCGGAGATCGGAGTTGAGTGCGGCGAGACGCCGCTCGCCCTCGGCGGAGAGGAGGAGGTTGACGACGCGCCCGTCGACGCCGGACGGCTCGCGCCGGACGAGCCCGGCGCCCTCCGCCCGCTGCACGAGCTCGGTGACGGTGCTTTGGGCGAGCTGGAGCCGCTCGCAGAGCTCGCTCACGGTCGAGGACTCGCTCCCGTCTGGCGCTCCCTTGATCATGAGCAGCAGCAGGTGCCGCCGGGGCGTCAGCCCGTGCCGCCTCGCGGCGTCCTCGCTCACCCGCAGGAACCTGCGCAGCGCGGCTCGGAACTCCGCCGCGTGCTGGTACTCGGCGACCGAGGCCTCGTTCGGCTCCCTCTCCACGTGTGCATCGTAATGCGCGGAGCGGGGGTTGCGGGGGCCTCGTTTGACCGTGCTCGGACGCGGAGAGACGCAGGGAGGATGCCGGAAGTAGTCGTCGTCACAGGAGCCTCGGCGGGCGTCGGCCGCGCCACGGCGAGGCGCTTCGCGCGCGAGGTGGAGGCGATGGGCGGCAAGGCCGTGGCGATCCCCACCGACGTGGCCGATCCCGACGCGGTCGAGGCGGCTGCGGCGCGTGCCGAGGAGGAGCTCGGTCCTGCCGACATCTGGATCAACAACGCGATGGCCACGCTCTACGCGCCGGTGGCCGAGACGACGCCGGAGGAGTTCCGCCGCGCCACCGAGGTCACGTACCTCGGCTCCGTCTGGGGCACGATGGCAGCTCTGCGCCGGATGCTGCCGCGGGACCAGGGCACGATCGTCCAGGTCGGCTCAGCGCTCGCCTACCGCGGGATCCCGCTCCAGGCCGCCTACTGCGGCGCCAAGCACGCTCTTCAGGGGTTCGTCGACTCGCTCCGAACGGAGCTGATCCACGACGGATCGAGTGTCCACCTGACGATGGTGCAGCTGCCGGCGCTGAACACGCCGCAGTTCTCGTGGGCGCGGACCAAGCTTCCGACGAAACCGCAGCCCGTGCCGCCGATCTTCCAGCCGGAAGTGGCGGCGGAGGCGATCGTGTGGGCGGCGCGCCACCGCCGGCGCGAGCTCCTCGTCGGGGGGCCGACCCTGACGACGGTCATCGGGAACAAGATCGCTCCCGGCCTCGGCGACCTCTTCCTGGGGAGGACGGGATACGAGAGCCAGCAGCGCGACGAGCCGGTCGAGCCGGAACGCGAGGACAACCTCTTCGAGCCCGTCGAGGGCGACCACGCCGCGAGGGGCCCCTTCGACGAGGAGGCGAAGGAGAGCAGCCTCCAGCTCGCCTTCACCGTCAACCGGGACTGGCTCGCGCTCGCCGCCGGGACCGGCGCCGCTGCGGCCGCGCTGGCCCTGCTCAGGCGGAACGCTCGCTAGGCGTCGCTTCGGGCCGGAGGAGCCGGCCGGGCCAGGCGCTCGTGCGCCCGAACAGCGAAACGAGCGCGGGGATGAGGAGCGAGCGGACGAGGAACGTCTCCACCAGGACGCTCACGGCCATCATGAAGGCGAACTCGCGGAATCCGTCGAGCGGGACGACGGCGAGCATGGCGAACGAGAGCGCGAGGCCGGCGACGCTGATCGCGCGCGAGGCGCGCGGGGCTGCGAGCGCGATCGCCTCGCGCAGGGTCGTCCTTCGCGCCTCTTGCCAGATGCGGCCGACGACGAAGACGTTGTAGTCCGAGCCGAGCGAGACCAGGAGCACGCCCGCGGCGAAGGGGACGTAGTACGTGATGTCGTCGTGGCCGAGGAGGACCTGGAAGACGTAGGTGGTCAGGCCGAGCGTCGCGGCCACGGAGAGGAGGCTCGCGGCGAGGAGGTAAAGTGGCGCGACGAGCGCCCGCAGGAAGAGCGCGAGGAGCATGAAGTTGACCGCCAGCACCACCGCTCCGACGCGCTCCGAGCTCCCGACGACGGCCTCGACGGTGTCGCGTGCGATGGCGGTCTGGCCGAGGACGGCGGCCCCGACCTCGTTCAGGCCCGCTGCCTCGAGGAGCCCGGGCAGCCGCTCCTCGAGGCGGTCGAGGTCCTCGATCGCTGTCGAGCCGAGCGGGCTCGTGTCGAAGACGACTCCGAAGCGGGAGGCGTCGCCCTCCTCGGAGACGAATACGTCGCCGGGGGCGTCGCCCGGAAGGCTGCCGGGCCCGATGACGGCCGCGACCCCCGGCTGCCCTCCGAGCTCTTCCTGGAGCCGGGTGAGCTCCTCCGTTCGCTCGCCAACGGCATCGCCCTCGACGAGGAGGACGGTCGGCGCCAGGATCCCCGCCGCGAAGCCCTCGCCCGCCGCCGTTGCGGCCTGCCGCTCCTCCGTTCCCGCCGGCAGCCCGTTCACGAGCCGAAAGGCGAGCTCGGTGCGCGCGAGCCCCGTCGCCCCGAGCACGAGCAGCCCGATGCTCAGGAGCGCGACGAGCGCGGCCACAGGAGGCGAGGCGACGAAGCGTGCGAGGGCGTGGCGGGCCCGAAGGCCCGGAAGAACTCGAGCTCACCGGCGAGGAGGGCCGCCGTGCCGGCGACCACGATGAGGCCCGCCGTGGCAACGATGGGGGCCACGTTGGCAGCCGAGTGCTCGGCCGCGTCGATTCGCCCCTCACCCTCCGCCAGGCGGCGTCGGCAGGCGGACAGGAAGAAGATCGTGTAGTGGGTGACGATTCCGAGGTGAGCGCGACGACGAGCGGCTCGACCTCCTGCGGCATGGAGGCGTCGAGCGCCTCGCCGACCCGGGGGATGAGGCGGGACGAGAGGAGAAAGGAGATCGCCGAGGCGAAGAGCACCAGGAGCGGAGCGCCGACCGCGCGGAACGTGATTCCCACGACGAGCGCGATGAGCCCGACCGTGCCCGCCTCGACGATCGGGAGTGCGCCTTCGATCTTCCGAACTGCTGCCAGCCTGCGGCCGCAGGGCCGGTGACCCCGACCAGCCCGTCTTCCGGCGCCGAGGCCTCCGCCGCGTAGGCGTGGGCGAGGGTCACCTGGTCCGAGAGGCTTTCGTCCGGGGAGAACCACAGGTACGTGAGCGCGGTCGTCCCGTCCGCGCGCGAGGACGGGGCGAGCTCGCGCGTGTTCAGGACCGGAAGCGCGAGAACGATCTCCTCTTCGCCGGCGTCGCGGCGGGTGGCCCCGACCGCCCGTTCCAGCGCGCGCCGCCATGCCGCGGCCGAGAGGCCGTCGGGGTCGCGCTGGACGACGACCGTGTCGGTCGTGAGCGGAACGGAGAAGAGGCCCGCCGCCCGCTCGCTGGCCTCGATCGCCTCGGAGTCGCCCGGGACGAGGCCCCCAGCGCGAGCGGCTCGCCGTTTCCGAGACCCGGCAGAGCGAGCATCGCGGCGACCGCGGCGACGATCCAGCCCGCGAGGACGAGGAAGCGCAGGCGAACGACGAGCCAGGCAAACGCGGCCGCCAACCGTTCGCGCCTCAGCGAGCCATGCGGCCGTCATCCCCTAGTCTCCCCGGGGCTATGCGCGAGGACGGCTATGCGCCCCTCCGTGACTACGGGGCGATCGGAGACGGGCGCACGACCGCTCTCGTCGCGCTCGACGGCTCGATCGACTGGCTCTGCCTGCCCGATCTCGACTCGCCGAGCGTCTTCGGGGCCATCCTCGACGCCGAGCGGGGCGGACGCTTCGCGCTCGCGCCCGAGGCGCCGTTCGAGGCCGAGCGCCGCTACCTCCCCGGCACGAACATGCTCGAGACCACATTCCGCACGAGCGGCGGCGCGGTCCGCGTGACCGACGTGATGACGATGCCGGTGGAGGGGTTCTCCCCACTCCGTGAGCTGGTGCGTCGCGTGGAAGGCCTCTCGGGCACCGTTCCGCTCGCCTGGTCCGTGGAGCCGCGCTTCCACTACGGAGCGCGCGCGCCGCGGCTGGGCCGGCGGAACGGGCTCGCCGTCGCCGACGCGGGTGCCGAAGCGGTCGGCGTGCGCGCGTGGGGCGCCGGCGAGCCGGAGCTCAGCGACGGGACGATCGCCGGGCGCTGCGACCTGCATGCGGAAGAGCACGCGCTCGTCGCCCTCTCGTTCGGGCGCCAGGACCCACTCGTCTTCGGGAGCCGCGAGGAGGTCGAGGCGCGCGCCGAGGGAACGGCCGCCGTCTGGCGGGAATGGACGGGAGACCGCGACTACGAGGGCCCGTGGAAGGAGGCCGTGCTGCGCAGCGCCCTCGCGCTCAAGCTCCTCGTCTACTCGCCCTCGGGCGCGATCAGCGCGGCGGCGACGACCTCGCTGCCCGAGGACGTCGGCGGCGAGCGGAACTGGGACTACCGCTTCTGCTGGGTCCGCGACTCCGCCTTCACGCTCGAGGCGTTCCTCGACCTCGGCTGCCCGGCCGAGGCGCACGCCTTCTTCTGGTGGCTCATGCACGCGTCCCAGCTCACGCATCCGCGTCTCGAGGTCCTGTACCAGCTAGACGGCGGCAACCGAGCTCACGAGCGTGAGCTTCCGCTCCAGGGCTACCGCGGCTCACGGCCGGTCCGCGTCGGCAACGGGGCGATCGACCAACGTCAGCTCGACATCTATGGCGACCTCTTCCAGGCGGTCTGGGTGTATGTCGACCGAGGCAACGATCTCGACAGGGACAACGCCGGCCGGCTCGCCCGGACTGCGGGGCTGGTCTGCGACGTCTGGAGGGAGCCCGACCGCGGCCTTTGGGAGGTGCGAAGCGATCCGGTGCACTTCATCCAGTCGAAGATGATGTGCTGGGTGGCGCTCGACCGGGCGATCCGGCTCGCAGAGGGGGGCCAGCTTCCGGGGGAGCACGTCGAGCGCTGGCGCCGCGAGGCGACGGCCGTGCGGAGGTTCGTCGAGGAGCGCGGCTACTCGGAGGCGAAGCGGAGCTACGTCCGGTTCGAGGGGAGCGAGGAGCTCGACGCGAGCCTCCTGCTCGGGTCGCTCCTCGGATACTGCGAGGGGGACGACCCCCGCCTCGTGGGCACGATCGAGGGGATCCAGCGCGAGCTGGCCCACGGGCCCTACGTACACCGCTACGCCGGCGAGGACGGGCTCGAGGGCGAGGAGGGCGCCTTCCTCTGCTGCTCCTTCTGGCTCGTGGAGGCGCTTGCGCGGGCGGGGCGGCTGGACGAGGCCGCGGAGACGATGGAGTCGCTTCTCGGGCTCGCCAACGACGTCGGCCTCTACGCCGAGGAGGTCGATCCGCGCACGGGCGAGTTCCTCGGGAACTTCCCGCAGGGCCTCACCCACCTGGCGCTCGTCAGCGCGGCCGTCGCCTTCACGCGGGCGTCGGGCGGATGATCTGGGGCGCGCTCGCCGGCGGGGTCGCGGGGACGCTCGTCCTCACGACGACCCTGCGCGCGGCGAGCGAGCTGCGCCTGACGCGCATGGACATCCCGTTCCTCCTCGGCACGGCGCTGACGGTGAACCGCGTCCGTGCGGAGGCCGCCGGCTACATCCTCCACTTCGTCTTCGGCGTCCTCTTCGCGCTCGGGTACTGGGCCATCTTCGCCGCCATCGGGGAGAGCGGCTGGTGGCTCGGTGCGGTCTTCGGGCTCGCGCACGGGCTCTTCGCGGCGAGCGCGCTCGTGAACGTCCTCCTGCCCCTCGTGCACCCGCACATGGCGACGCCCCTCACTGCCGCCGGATCGACGCCGCTGCTCGAGCCGCCGGGCTTCCTCATGCTCAACTACGGGCGCTCGACGCCCGTCGTCACGCTGGTCGGCCACGTCGCCTACGGGACGATCGTCGGCGGCTTCTCCTCGCTCGCGGGATAAACGAACGTTTGGAGGGTGCCCGGGACGCGGGATAACCCGGCCATGAAGCCTTCGTACCTCGTCAAGGGCTTCCCCGGGCATCCGCTCCACCCGCCGCTCACGGACGCGACGATCGGGGCGTACACCGCGGCCACGGCTTTCGCGGTGCTCGCGGCTGTCGGCGTCTCGGAGGAGAACCTGACGAAGGCGTGGTGGCTGGCGCTTCTCGTCGGCCTCGCCTTCACGGCTCCGACGGCGTTGACCGGTCTCGCCGACTGGCTCGGCATCTCGCGTGGGACGCCGCTCTGGCGGACGGCGACGGCGCACATGGTCTCGATGCTCCTCGCCACGGCATTGTTCGCCCTGGCGGCCGCCTTCGGCCACGCCCGCTACGTCTCGGGGGAGATGACCACACGGGCGCTCGTGGGCACCTTGCTCGGCCTCGCGCTCCTCACGCTGGGAGGCTGGCTGGGCGGCTCCGTCGTCTTCGTGCACGGGATGCGGGTGCTGAACCTCGTGGACGAGCCGGCGCGCCGCGCGGCTGCTCCGGGCGGCTCCGAGAAGGACGAAGCGGAGGGAGCCTAGTGCCTCGCGCGATCTGGTCGGGGTCGATCGCGTTCGGGCTCGTCAACGTCCCCGTGCGCATGTTCAGCGCTGTCGAGGAGCACAAGCTCCACTTCCGCTTCGTGCACGAGCCGGACGGGAGCCCGATCGGTTACGACAAGGTCTGCAAGGCCGAAGGCCGCTCGGTTCCCGACGCCGAGATCGTCAAGGCCTTCGAGGTGGCGAAGGACGAGCTCGTCTACATGTCCGACGAGGACTTCGAGACGGCCGAGGCGGAAACCCAGGGCGGGCGTACGATCGACATCCGTGCGTTCGTCCCGTACGAGGAGATCGATCCGATCTTCTTCGAGCGGACGTACTACCTCGGGCCGGAGGAGGGCGGCGAGCGCGTCTACGCGCTGCTCGTGCGGGCGCTGGAGCAGACCGGCCTCGCAGGAGTGGCCAAGTTCGTCATGCGGAACAAGGACAACCTCGCCTGCCTGCGGGTCCGCGAGGGCGTCCTTACGCTCGTGCGCATGCACTTCGCGGACGAGGTGCGGCCCGTCGGCGAGCTCGCGCCCGAGGACGTGAAGGTGGAGAAGAACGAGCTGGACATGGCGAAGCGGCTGATCGAGGAGTCGAGCGGGAAGTTCGAGCCGGGCCGGTTCCACGACACGTACCGCGACAAGCTCTGCGAGATCATCCGCGCGAAGCAGCGGGGCGAGACCGTCCGAGCGGCCGAGGTGGAGGAACCGGAGGCGCCGACCGACCTGATGGCGGCGCTGCGGGCGAGCGTGGAGGCCGCGCAAGGCCGGCGCGGGACGCCGCAACCGCAGACGGACGGCCTGGAGAGCCTCTCCAAGGACGAGCTCTACGAGCTGGCCAAGGAGGCGGACGTTCCGGGACGCTCGGACATGTCCAAGGACCAGCTCGTCGAGGCGCTGAAGGCGGCGTGATGCGAACGATGGTCGGCCTCAGGGCGCCGGGCAGGAATCACAACCAGACTGAATCTCCGGCTAGGACGGGCGTTCGGGCGCCCGGTTGGCCTCCCGTGGGGCGTGGAGCTCGAGCACCTCGGCGGCGATCTCGAGACGGCGAGCCTCGAGCTCGCGGCGCTGGTTGCCGGCCCGCTCGCGGAGCGCGGCGAGGTCGACGGCCTCCGGGCGCAAACCCGCTCGCTCGAGTCCCGCCCACAGGCACTGCTTGCCGCTGACGCCGAGCGTGAGCCCTTCGAGCTCGACGAGCCGGCTGAGCGGGGAGCTGCGCACGAGTCGGCCGTTCAGCTTCAGGCGCCCGGCCTTCTCCGCGAGCCACCCGAGCGCGATCTTCGTTCGCGAGGGCCGGATTCCGAGCTCGGCCATCAGCCGCACCAGGTCCTGGCGGTCCTCGTCGATCTCCCCGGCTAGGCGCGAGAGGGCAGGCGCGAGATCCGTGCCCTCGCTGTTCGCGAACGCGCGGCGAGCGAGCTCGCGGCCCGCGGTCGCCCCCGCGAGATGGTCCCGCAGGTAGATGGACAGGAGGCGGTTCGCCACGGTGCAGGGTGCTTGTCCGGTGCGCGGGCTCTCAAACGTCGCTGGGTTTGCCCGGCCGCGATGCGGGCACAAGGCCGGGGTGGCCGTGACGGAAGAGCAGAAGGCGCGTCCCCTCCCGGAGTACGCGACGCTGACGACGGTGTTCACGGGTGCGCTCGGCGCGTTCACGCTGCTCGCCGGGCCCCGCCTGCCGGCGCGCATAGGCTTCGGCGACGTCGCCCGCGTCGGGATCGCGAGCTACAAGCTCGGCCGCCTGGTCGCCAAGGACGAGGTGACCAGCTTCGTGCGCGCCCCGGTGACGCAGGACGAAGAGGCGACCGAGCCGGAGCCGCAAGGCTGGCGCCGCGCGCTCGGCGAGCTCGTCACGTGCCCGTACTGCGTCGGGCTCTGGATCTCCGCGGGCCTTTCGTCGTCGCTCGTTCTCTTCCCGCGCCAGACGCGGTTTGCGACCACGGTCTTCGCAGCCCAGGCGGTCGCGGACTTCTTGAACGCCGGCTTCGTCAAGCTCCGCGAGGGCTAGAACGGCCGTGTCCGGGCCCAGGCCCCGGGCGTGTCCCGTCAGGACCAGCCCAGCTCGGCCAGACGGTCTTCGTCGATGCCGAAGTGGTGCGCGAGCTCGTGCAGGACCGTGATGCGGATCTCCTCCTCCAGCACGAGCGGGTCGTCGCCGAACTCCTCCTCGAGGGGGAGGCGGTAGATGGCGATCTTGTCCGGGAGGGCGCCGGCGTAGCCCTCGCCGCGCTCCGTCAAGGGGACGCCGAGGTAGAGCCCGAAGAGGTCGGGATCCTCCCGGTTCTCGTCCTCGACGACGATCTCGACGTTCGACATCGCCTGCCGCAGGCCGGGCGGCAGCGACTCGAGTGCGCGCTCGACGTGGCCCTCGAACTCGGCCGGCTCCATCTCAGTACGAGGGCCGCAGCGGCCGCGGCCGGCCCGACGCGAAGAGCTTGACGGTCAGGAGCCCGAACGCGATTCCGCCCAGGTGCGCGAAGTAGGCGACACCGCCGCCCGCCTCCGGGTGCATGAACGAGTACCCGCCCACGATCAGCTGGAAGACGAAGTAGATGCCGAGGAAGACGAACGCGGGAACCTCGAAGAAGAAGAACGGCAGCACGAGCGTCAGCACCCGCGCGCGCGGGACGAGGATGAAGTAGGCGCCCAGGACGGCGGAGATCGCGCCGCTTGCGCCCAGGTTCGGGATGTCGGCCGCCGCTTGCGTGCCCCAGCCGAGAGTGACGACTGTCTGCGTCGCCGTCGCCGCGAGCCCGCCGAGCACGTAGAAGGCGATGTAGCGGAGCCGGCCGAGCGCGTCCTCGACGTTGTTGCCGAAGATCCAGAGGAACAGCATGTTGCCGAGCAGATGGCCCCACCCCGCGTGCAGGAACAGCGATGTGAAGATGTTCACGGGCCAGTTCTCGCCGATCTGCCGGCACGAGCCCTCCACCTCGCAGGGCTGGTAGGCGAGCTCGTTCACCGACGAGATGAACCCCTGCCCCTGCCCGGCGTCCTGGTAGAGGACGAAGACGGCCACATTCGCTGCGATGAGCCCGACCGTGAGGATTGGGAAACGCCGCGTGGGGACGTTGTCCTTGAGGGGAAGCACGACTCAGCGGATGACGAGCGCCATGAGCGCCTTCTGGGCGTGGAGTCGGTTCTCGGCCTGGTCCCAGACCGCCGAGCGCGGACCGTAGAGGACGTCCTCGGTGATCTCCTCCCCGTAGTGAGCCGGCAGGCAGTGCAGGACGATCGCGCGCTCGCTCGCCAGCCCGACCATCCCCTCGTCGATCCGGTAGCCCGCGAGAGCGGAGAGCCGCCGCTCGCGCTCGTCGTCCTGGCCCATGCTCGTCCAGACGTCCGTGTAGAGGACGTCCGCCCCCTCGGCCGCAGCGCGCGCGTCGCGTGTCAGCTCCACCGAGCTGCCCGACGCCTCGGCCGCCGCCCGCGCCCAGCCGACGACTTCCTCGAAGGGCTCGTAGTCCTCCGGGGTCGCGGCGACGAAGTCCAGCCCGACCTTGGCGCAGGCGACCATGAGCGAGTGGCAGACGTTGTTCCCGTCGCCGAGGTACGCCACGCGCACGCCCTCGAAGCCGTCGAGCCGCTCCCGGATCGTCATCAGGTCGGCGAGCGCCTGGCAGGGGTGGAAGTCGTCCGTGAGCCCGTTGATGACCGGCACGTCCGCGTGCTCGGCGAGCTCGTCGACGTCGGCCTGCTCGAACGTGCGGATCATGATGCCGTCGAGGTAGCGAGAGAGCACCTGCGCCGTGTCCTTGATCGTCTCGCCGCGGCCGAGCTGCAGATCTCCCGCGGCAAGGTAGAGACCCACCCCCCCGAGCTGCGCGATCCCGACCTCGAAGCTCACCCGCGTTCGCGTCGAGGGCTTCTGGAAGATCATCCCGAGCATTCGCCCTTCGAGCGCCGCGTGGGGAACGCGCTCGCGCTGGCGCGCCTTGAAGCGGTCGGCGAGGTCGAGAACGGTGAGGAGCTCCCCGGGCTCCCAGTCGTTGATCCGCAGGAAGTCGCGCCCCTTCAGATGGGCCGAGATCACGGCGGGCATCCTATCCCTCGACTGACTTGACAGCAGATGACTTAGGTTTTATCATGGCATCGCAAGCAAATCCTGAGAGGAGGGTTGCGATATGGCACTCGTACGTTGGGAACCGTTCCGTGAGCTCGCCGCCCTTCAGAACGAGATGGGCCGCTGGATGAGCCAGCTCTCCGGCGGGATCACACCGGGCAACGGGCAGTCCTCGACCTGGCTTCCCGCCGTCGACGTGTGGGAGACGGAGAAGGAGCTGGTGCTCTCGTTCGATCTGCCCGGCATCGCGGAGGACGAGATCGCAGTCGAGCTCGAGGACAACGTCCTGACCGTCAGCGGCCAGCGTGAGCGGACCTCCGAGCACTCGAGCGACCGCTTCTACCGCTTCGAGCGCCGCTTCGGGACGTTCTCGCGGAGCGTGACGCTCCCGGCGGGCGTGAACGAGAAGGACATCGAGGCCGACTACACGAACGGCGTCCTCGAGATCCGCGTCCCCAAGCCGGAGGAGCAGAAGCCCAGGCGGATCCAGATCGGCTCGCAGGGCGCGATCGAGGGGGAGAGCACCCGCAAGTAGCAAGCGGGAGTCCTCACGGAAGGGAGGCCGGGACGATCCTCGTCCCGGCCTCTCCCCTGGCGATCGCCTCGGCGCTCGTGATGAGCGCCTCCCCGCCCGTCTCTCCGACGAACGCGAAGGCTGCTTCCACCTTGGGGCGCATGCTCCCGGCCGGCAGCGACTCGATCAGGCCCTCGTCGCGCCCGCTGCGGAGCTCGGCGACGGGCCTCTCCTCCTCCGTCCCGAAGTCCCGGTAGACGACCGGAACCTGCGTCAGGATCACGAGCCGGTCCGCCCCCAGCCCGGCGGCGAGAAGGGCCGACGCGTGGTCCTTGTCGATGACACCGTCGATCCCGTCGTGCCGGCCGTCCCGCCGGACGACCGGGATGCCCCCGCCGCCGACGGCTACGACCGTCGTCCCGGTTCGCAGCAACGTCCGCACGGCCTCGAGCTCGAGCACCTCGAGCGGCCGCGGCGACGGCACGACCCGCCGCCAGCCGCGGCCGGCGTCCTCCCGGAGCGTCCAGCCGCGCTCGCGCTCGAGCTCGCGCGCGCGGCTTGCGTCGTAGAACGGGCCGATGGGCTTCGCCGGGTCGCCGAAGGCCGGATCGTCCTCGGCGACGAGGACGTGCGTGGCGACGACCGCGACCGGCCGATCCGCGAGGGCCCGGAGCTCCGCGGCGAGCAGCGTCCCGATCTCGGCCTGGGTCTGCGCGACCGTGACCCAGAGTGGCAGCGGCGGCGCTTCCCGCGCGGCCAGCTCCTGGCGCAGGAGCTCGTTCCCCACCTGCGGCCCGTTCCCGTGCGTGAGGACGACGTCGTCTTCGAGCAGCGGCGCGATCGCGCCCAGCGTCGTGGCCAGGTTGGCGCGGTGCTCCGCCGCCGTCCCGCGCTCGCCCGGCCCGAGGAGCGCATTGCCCCCGAGCGCGACGACCGTCAGCACGGACCAGCCCTCCCGCGGCCTCGCAGGAGCTTGTGTTTCACGAGCACAAGCATGAGTCGGCGCTCACGAGCATGGGAACTGCCTATTCGCGGGAAGCGCTCGCCGCTCCTCTCTTGTGCGCGTGGAACACAAGCGGGTGGGTGGCTCGCGCGCCTCGCGGGCGGACCGGGGCCTATGCCAGCGCCGGCGCGGACTCGATGATCCCGCGGCTCTCGAGGATCCCGGCGATGGTCGGCTCGCCGAGTTCCTGGAGCCGGTAGGTGACCCGCAGGGCCGGCTTGCCGATGTCGATCACCCGACGGAGGTCGATCGGCGTGCCGATGAGGACGAGGTCGGCGTCCGAGCGCTCGATCGTCTCCTTGAGCTCCTCCATCTGCCGGCGCCCGTAGCCCATGGCGGGCAGGAGCCCGGCGACGTGCGGGTACGCCTCCAACGTCTCCCGGATGGAGCCGACCGCGAAGGGCCGCGGATCGACGAGCTCGTCGGCTCCGTGCTGCCTCGCCGCGAGCACTGCTGCGCCGTACGTCATCTCGCCGTGCGTGAGGGTCGGGCCGTCCTCCACCGCCAGCACGCGCTTGCCGCGGATCTCGCCCGCGCCGCCGTCCTCCACGACGAAGGGCGAAGCCGCGCGCACGATGAGAGCCCCCGGGTTGACCTCGTGGATCGACGCGAGCACCGCCTCGACGCCCTCCGGAGGGGCCGTGTCGGTCTTGTTGACGACGCAGACGTCCGCCATGCGGAGATTCGTCTCGCCGGGGTGGTAGCGAAGCTCGTGCCCGGGCCGGTGCGGGTCGCAGACGACGATGTGAAGGTCCGGCCGGATGAAGGGCGTGTCGTTGTTGCCCCCGTCCCAGACGATCACGTCCGCCTCCTCCTCCGCCTGCGCGAGGATGGCGCCGTAGTCGATCCCGGCGAAGACGAGGTTGCCCTCGGCGAGGTGCGGCTCGTACTCCTCCCGCTCCTCGATCGTGCACTCCGCCGCGTCGAGGTCCTCGTAGCGCTCGAAGCGCTGCACGGCCTGCTTCGTCAGGTCTCCGTAGGGCATGGGATGGCGGAGAACCGCGACCCGCTTGCCCGCGTCGCGCAGCACCCCGGCCACGTGGCGCGTCGTCTGGCTCTTGCCCGAGCCCGTCCGGACGGCGCAGATCGCCACCACCGGCTTCTGCGAGCGCAGCATCGTCGCGCTCGGGCTCAGCAGCCGGTAGTCGGCGCCCGCCGCCAGGGTGATCGAGCCGACGTGCATGACGTGCTCGTGGGTGACGTCGGAGTAGGCGAAGACGACCTCGTCCACCTCCTCTCGGCGGACGAGGGCGGCGAGGTCGTCCTCGGGGACGATCGGGATCCCCTGCGGGTACTGCTCGCCGGCGAGCTCGGCCGGGTAGACGCGCCCCTCGATGTCGGGGATCTGCGTCGCCGTGAAGGCGACGACCTCGACGTCCTCGCGGCCGCGGAAGACGACGTTGAAGTTGTGGAAGTCGCGGCCGGCGGCGCCGGCGACGACGATGCGCCTCAAACTTTCACCTCGGCGCGGATTCTGTCGCCCACGGCGGACAGCTCCAGCTCGGTGCCAGCGACCTCGTCGAGGAGCTCGTCCGCCGGAAGCCGCTGCCCCTCGCTCCAGAGCTCGCGCAGGAGCGAGCCCGCTTCGCGCCGCGTGAACCAGGCGCTCCCGAACTCCTCCTGCAGGAACGCACGAAGCTGCGACGAGAGCGCCCAGGCGCGCAGGTACGACGTGGAGTAGAAGCCGGTGTCCACGTCCGCGAGGAAGTCGCCGCCGGACGGCTCGATCTTCGTCGCGTCCTCGAGCAGCTCGACATAGCGCGGGCGCATGCCGTCCAGCTCCGACTCCCCGTGCAGCTCGAGCTCGTAGAGGAGCTTGCCGCAGTAGCGGCGGACGAAGTAGAGGAGCTCCGCGCCCGCCTCGACGGCGAAGTCCTCGGGCCGGGCGAAGTCGAGCCTGCGGGCGAGCCAGGCGGGGTCGTCGACCAGGGAGTCGAAGAGCATGGCCCAGCCCTCCGTGACCGCGTTGTCGCCGAGCCGTCGCGCCTCGACGGGCAGATCCCCGCTGGTGTGCGCGTAGTGCTCGGCGTGGCCGGCCTCGTGGAAGAAGGCGTGCCAGTCGTCGGGCCCGCCGATCGGCTGGATGACGAGCATGACGCGCTCCGGCACCTCGATCGGCGCGCAGAAGGCGCGCGGCGACTTCTGCGGCCGGGACTCGATGTCCAGGTGGACGTTCTTCTGCGCGCGCAGGTCGATGCCGAGCCCGTGGAGCGTCCACTCGAGCGCCGGCACCATCGCGTCAGCGGGAAAGCCGGCGTCCCACTCGCTCGCGCGGAAGAGTCGAGCCACGTCGGAGCGGACCGCCTGCTCGAGCTCGACGCCGACCCGCCGGCGGAAGAGAGGGTCGAGCGCTGCGACGTAGAGCTCCTCGGTCTCGTCGAGAAAGCGCCGGCATTGCCCGGCGAGCTCGTCCAGGGGGAAGCCGAAGCGGTCGTAGAGGGCCCGGTACGTGGGGGCGCCGAGCCGGCGCGTCGCCTCCCGGCGGGTCTCCTCGGCGGCGGCGTAGCGGGGAGCCAGGTGCTCCTCTGCGAGCTCGACGCGGACGGCGTCGAGACGCTGCCGGCGCGCCCGGTCCGGCTCGTTGGCGATGGAGGGCTTGAGCATCCGGAAGGGGATCTCCTCGCCATCCACCTCGGCGGTCAGCGAGGCCTCGAGACCGGCGATCTCCTCCGCCTCGGCGCGCGTCAGGTTGCCGAGGTAGCCCTCGCACGCGAAGCGCCAGAGCTCGACCTCGCCCGCGGAGCCCTCCTCGGCCGCGGCGCCCACGCGCTCGCAGGCGTCGAGGGTGGTCAGGTCGGCGAAGCGCTCGTAGATGGGCTCGAGCTCGAAGGCCTCCTTGTGCCCGGCGAAGTGGAGGTAGTACTCCTCGTCGAGCGCGGCGATGAACCGGTCGGCCTCGTCCCGGTAGGCATCCAGGTCGCTCCTCGGGGGGGCCGTCGCCATGCGGTCGCGTATCCTAGCGCCCCGTGCGCGAGATCCAGGTGCAGACGGAGCGCAAGACGCAGCTCGTCGACATCACGAAGCAGGTCCGGGACACGCTCGAGGACGAGGGCGCTTCGGCGGCGCTCGTCTACATTCCGCACACCACCGCGGGCGTCACGATCAACGAGAAGATCGACCCCGACCTGCTCGAGGACTTCGAGGAGGCCTTTCAGAAGATCGTCGGCGAGCAGTGGACGTGGCGCCACCTCGACGCGGACGGGCCCAACGCCCCGTCGCACGTCCGCGCCTCGCTCGCCGGCCCGCAGGTTCTGATCCCCGTCCAAGGCGGCGACCTCGCCCTCGGGACGTACCAGGGGATCTTCTTCTGCGAGTTCGACGGCCCGCGCTCGCGGAAGGTCTTCGTCTCGACGTTGCGCTAGTAGAACGCGCCGCCGGAGCCGCGGCCGGACCCGAGGCGCTGGAGCTCCTCGGCCGCACGGCGCTCGGCCTCCAAGCGCTCGTGCTGCGCGCGACGACGCGCGGCCTCGTCCTCAGCCTGCTCGCGCGGGCTCTTCTCGCGCCGCCTCAGCCGCCGCCGAAGTCTCTCGAGCATGGTCGGAGTGTACGCCGCCGGTTCGCTAACGTCAGTTCGCCATGGCTGCCCCCGTCTCCCGCGACCAGGAGCTCGAGCTCCGGATCGACTCGCTCGCCTACGGCGGGAACGGCGTCGCGCGCCTGAACGGCTTCGTCGTCTTCGTCCGCCGCGGCCTGCCGGGCGACACCGTCCGCGCCCGCGTGACGAAGGTGAAGCGGAACCACGCGGAGGCGGTCTCGCTCGAGGTCGTCGAGGCGGGCGCGCCGCGCGTCGAGGCGCCCTGCGAGCACTACCCGGCCTGCGGCGGCTGCCGCTTCCAGGATCTCGCCTACGAGGCGCAGCTCGAAGCGAAGGCGCAGCAGGTGGGGGACGCACTCGCGCGCATCGGCCGCCTCTCCGACGTCCGGCTCGAGCCGGCGGTGCCGGCCGAGTCCGTCTTCCACTACCGGAACAAGCTCGAGTACTCCTTCGCCGAGAGCGAGGACGGGCTCGCGCTCGGCTTCCACCGCGCGGGCCGCTGGGACGAAGTGCTCGACGTCGAGCGCTGCTGGCTCACGACCGACCTCGGGAACGCGATCCGGAACGCCGTCAAGGAGTGGGCGCGCGCGCACGGGCTCCCGCCGTTCGACCAGGAGCGGCAGGAGGGCTACCTGCGCCACCTCGTCGTCCGCGAGGGGCGCAACACCGGCCAGGCGCTCGTCGTGCTGGTGACGGCGCCGGGGGACCTCGCCCACGCGGAGAGCTTCGTCGAGACGCTGCGCCGCTTCCCCGAGGTGCGCTCGGTGCACTGGGCGGTGAACGACACGCCGGCCGAGGTGACGAATCTCCCGAGCAGGCTCCTCTGGGGCGAGGACGCCATCGAGGAGGAGATCCTCGGTCTCCGCTTCCGCATCCGGCCGAACGCGTTCCTCCAGACGAACACCGCCATGTGCGAGGTGCTCTACCGGCTCGCGGGCGAGTACGCCGGCCTCACGGGCGAGGAGGCCGTCTACGACCTGTACTGCGGCACGGGTGCGATCTCGCTCACGCTTGCGCGCGACGCGCTCACGGTCTGGGGAATCGAGTCTTCGGAGGAGTCGGTCGTCTGCGCGGTGGAGAACGCCGAGCTGAACGGGATCGCCAACGCGGCCTTCTTCGCGGGCGACGTGGGCGCCGACCTCGAGGAGCTGCGCGACCGCGCCGGGCCGCCGGACGTCGTCGTCGTCGACCCGCCGCGCGCCGGGCTCTCCGGGAAGGCGCTCCGCAGGATCGGCGGCCTGGAGGCGCCCCGGATCGTCTACGTCTCCTGCAACCCGACGACGCTCGCAGGGAACGCGAGGGAGCTCGTGTCCGAGTGGGGCTACCGGCTCGAGCGAGCTCGGCCCGTCGACATGTTCCCGCACACGCCGCACGTGGAGACGGTGGCGCTCTTCACGCGTGAGTAGGGTTCCCGCCCTCCTCGACCGCCTCGACACCACCGCCTGCGTCGTCACGACCGCGCACGAGGGGCGGCCGGCGGGCTGTCTCGTCACCTACCTGACGCCGGCGAGCATCACGGCAGCGCGGCCACGCCTGCTCGTGCTCACGTCGCACGAGAACCTCACGCATGAGCTCGTCGAGAGGAGCGGCGTCCTCGCGGTCCATCCGCTGGCTCGCGGACAGGAGACGTGGATTCGCCATTTCGGCTTCCAGTCGGGCCGCGACGTGGACAAGTTCGACGGGCTCGAGTGGGAGGCGGGGGAGACGGGCGCGCCGCTCCTCGCCGACGCGCTCGGGTACCTGGAGGGGCGCGTTCACGCTTCGCTCGACTGCGGCGACCACACTGCCCGCCTGGTCGAGCCGGTTGCCGCCGGACTCCGCGACGCCGAGGCGATCCCCCTGCGCGCCTGGGACGTCTACGCGGGCGGCGAGGACGATCCCCGCTCGCGCTCGCTGTTCCCCTCCTGAGGGAGGTCGGCGGCCTCGTCCGCGCGCCGCCGGCGGGTCTGCCGCCAGATGAGGTCGCCGTTCACGAGCACGAAGGCGGCCGAGAGGAGGGGTAGGGCCGGGAGGCCGGCAACCTCCGCCCCGACGGCGATGGCGAGCGTTGCCCCAAATGACAACGCCATCGCCAGCCACGTCAGGCCCGGACGGAGGCCGAACCGGACGGCTGCCGCCAGGAAGAGGGCGAAGAAGAGCACGTCCGGGAGCCCGAGCTGCGCCGAGTTGTGCTCCCCCGGCAGCGGGAAGGCGATCGAGAGCGCGTCGAAGACCTCGGGCTGCTCCTCCACGATCACCTTCGTCGGACCCTGGAAGACGGAGTAGGTGTCCACGGGGACGATCAGGAGGGCGACGAGGAGCACCCAGCTCACGGCCTCGAAGAACGTGAGGAACCACCAGCCGGCCGCGGTGACGGCCGCGAACTTGGCGAAGTTCGCGGCCACGTCGAGGCCGAGCAGCTCGAGCACGGCGGCGAGCGCGCCGAACCCGAGGACGGCGGCGCCCAGCGCCCGCGGGCCGGCGTTCCGGCAGACGGGGAGCGCGAGCCACGTCAAGAGGAACGTCCCCGGGATGAGGACGACGGCCAGGAAGGCGACGTCGCCCCACGTGGAGAGGTTCCGCAGGCTGTCCGAGAAGCCGTAGTAGAGCGCGAGCCCGACGACGACGGCTAGTACGGGGGCAGCTCGGCCCACCAGGGGCCCAGAGCCTTGAAGGCTTCCCAGAAGGCCCGCTTCGCTCCCTGCTCGTCGAGGCACTCGTCGATGTCCGGGACGAGCAGGGCGTCGATCGTCGGAGTGAACCGCTGGATCTCGCCCGGCCGGTCCTCGAGCTCGTCCGAAAGTGGGAAGCCGACGGCGTTCAGGCACGTCCGGGCATCTTGCCCCATGACGACGACGATCTTGGGCTGGACGACGTGGAGCTCGCGCGCGAGCCAGCGCCGCGCGTCCTCGTCGTCGACGCCCTCGAACTTGACGACGTTCGTCCCGTAGACGGCCCCCGGATCCACCTGGAGGCGCTTGATCGACTTGAGGAGGGCCTGCCCGGCGCGGCCGAAGAACGCGACGCCCTCGTGAACCTCCGCGGTCTGCGGCCGGTTCTTCAAGAGGAAGACCTCCGCGAGCGGGCCGCCGGAGCCGAGGACCGGCACGCGGTCGGGGCCCGCTGCCTGCGCGATCTCGTGGCCGAGCTCGTTGATCTCGGCGATCGCCTTCTTCAGGTAACGGTCGGAGATGTCGTCGGTGGACACTGGCACGGGGAGGTTCAGCCGTAATTCGGGAGGTCCTAGCGCACCCCTGCCTTCGCCCGCTTCTCGCGCGCCTGCGCCACCCACTTCAGGCCCTGGAGATAGACGAGCGACTTCGGCCGGCGCACGATCTCGGCCGTCGCGAGGCCGATGAGGAACTCCTCCGGGGTCTGGAACGCGCGCATGCGCACCAGCCCGGTGCCGACCCCCTGGAGGACGTGCGCGTCGGACCCGGCGCCCATCGTCAGGTTGTACTTGCGCGCGAAGCGGAGAGCCTCGTCGTTGAAGCCCTCGAAGAGGAGGCGGGCGTTGTAGACCTCGAAGACGTCGATCTCCGCCAGGTGGCGGTGGAGCGTCGGCGCGTCGGGAATCGTGTGTAGCCGGTCGAAGGGGTGCGGCAGGTAGACGATGCCCCCCTGGTCGCGGATCGCCGCGATCGTGTCGCCCATCGTCAGGCCGCGCGGGATCTCCTCCTGGAGGAAGAGCCCGATCACCTCCCCGGACTGGGTCTTCACCTCCTCGCCCGGGATGACCGTGAGTCGCCGGCCGCGCGCCAGCTCCGCGGCCTCGCGCGCGCCGGAGAAGACGTTGTGATCTGTGACGGCGATCGCTCCGAGCCCCTGCTCCTCGGCGTAGTCGAGGAGCTCGCCGACGGGCACTGCGCAGTCGTACGAGTGCTCCGTGTGGAGGTGAAGATCGCAGAGGACGAACGGGCGCCCTGCGAGCGGGTCGGTCGGGCTCGAGACCGGCCTGCGCTTGCGGAGAACCGTGCCGTAGACGCGCTCGAGCTCGTCGCCGAGCCGCTCGACGTTCTCGCGGGCCGCCTCGCTCCGGGCGCGCTCGCGGCTCCTGTCGCGCCAGTTCTCGTCCTCGGCGAGGCGCGCGAGCGCGGCGGCGACGAGCTCCGGCTGCTCGGCGGCGCCCGGGGGGTCCACCAGCGGGACGCCGGCCGCCTGCGCCTCGGCGCGAAGCCGAGCGTTCCCCCGCGCGGCCGGGACGAGTCCCGCGGCCCCCTGGAGCTCGCGGGCTCGCGTGCGCGCGTCGCGTGCCGTCCGCACGACGACGCGGCCGCGGAGCGCTCGGGGGACATAGGGGCGCCCGCTCAGGGACCTCGTGCGCAGGACGAGGAGCTCCCATCCGGGCAGGTCGCGGAGCGCCCGCAGGGCCGCACGCGCGCGCGGAATCTCGTCCGGACGCCACTCGAGCAGGAAGCGCCGGCGCGCCGGCACGGGCCGAAACAGCTCGACGTCGATGCCGAGTGGAAGCACGTCATAGTCCCCGGGGAACCGGGCGGCGGCGGCGGCGGCGACCTCCTCGCTCGTGGCGGTCAGGGCGTCGAGCCTGCCCAGCAGGCGCTCGCGCTGCTTGCGTCCGGGCGGGTACGCGAGCCGCTCCGCGGAGTGGAAGGTGGCGACGGCGAGCGCCCGGGCGTCGCGCAGGGCGAGGTACGAGAGGCTCGGAAGCCCCGGCTCGTGCGCGTGAACGAGGTCAAACCGATCCCGGGTGAGCGCGAGCTCGAGGTTCGCACGGACGCCGAGCGGCACGCCGAGGCGGCTGCGCGGGGCGACCGGGAGCGCCGGGCCGAGCGCGACGACGCCTTCCAGCGGGATCCCGTCCCGTCCGAGCCGGCGGAGAGCGCGACGGCCTGCCGCCAGCTCGGTCGCCCGGCTCGAAGGGGCGAGGACGACGACCTCGTGGCCGCGGTGGCGCAGCTCGGCCGCGGCGCCCGCAACGTGCTCGTTGACGGGGTGGGGCTGCGACCACGCGAAGGGGGTCACGAGGCAGATGCGCAAGCTCACGAGCCCGATTGTAAGCGCCCCCTTGATCGGCTCCGCGACCCGCTGTACGTTGGCGGCAGTCAGCGGGAAGGAGAGGCCATGTGTCTTCCAGGTACCGTCGAGACCGTCCGCGGACAGATCGAGCGAGAGGAGGCTCCGCGCGTCGACCGCCGCACCCTGCTCGCCGGCGGCGCGGCGGCCGCGCTGGCGGCAGCCTTGCCAGTGGGAGCGACCGCGGGGCGCCGGGGGAAGAAGCGCTTTCGCGATCTGACCCACACGTACCGGGAGGGCTTTCCCGTCTTCGTGACCGGAGAGGAGCCCGAGCGCGAGACGATCGCCGACTACGGGACGGAGGGCTTCTACGCCCAGAGGTGGACGCTCGGCGAGCACTCCGGCACGCACATGGACGCGCCGGGTCACTTCGTCCCCGGCGGGCGCCTCTCGCCGGAGATCACCCCGCAGGAGCTGCTCGTGCCGATCGTGGTGATCGACATCTCGAGGCGCGCAGCGCGCGATCCGGACGCGACCGTGACGCCTGACGACCTGCGCCGCTTCGAGCGCCGGCACGGCCGCATCCCGCGAGGAGCGCTCGTGGCCATGGACTCCGGCTGGGCCGACAAGGTCGACGACCCGCTCGAGTTCAAGGGCGGCGCCGCCTTCCCCGATTACCACTTCCCGGGCTTCGGGGCGGAGGCGGCGATGTGGCTGGCCGAGCGGCGCGACGTCACGGCGATCGGCGTCGACACCATGAGCCTCGACCCGGGCAACTCGATGACCTTCCCGGTGCACGTGAACTTCCTCGCCAGCGACCGATACGGGATCGAGAACCTCGCCAACCTCGACCGGATCCCGCCGCGCGGAGCGCTCGCCTACGTGGGGCTCATCCCCTGGGAGGAGGGCTCGGGCGGCCCGTGCCGCGTGATCGCCAACTGGTAGGCGGTCCGATTCCTGGCGAAATCGGGCGAGATCGTCTAGAACACCGACACTAAGTCGTCAGTCAAAGGGGGGAGTACATGGCACGTCATCGTGGCGTCGCGAGATCGCGGCGCATCGTGCTGCTCACCGTCTTCGCCTGCCTGGTGCTGCTCGCACCTTCGGCGGGACAGGCGGTCACGGACATTCCCGAGATCCACGGCGACACGGCTCCCGCGGTGGACACGCGTACGACGAGCGTCGCACCGACGGCGGCCCAGGAAGCCGCCGCCGCGCGCATCGGCGGCGAGCTGCGCTGGAACGAGTTCGGGACGCCTCAGTCGCTCGTCGAGCACGAAGGCTTCATCGCCCGCGGGATCGAGGCGGACAGCGCCGCCGCCGCGGCACGATCGTGGCTCGACGCGAACAAGGCGCTCTTCCGCCTGAGCTCGCTTGCGAGCCTCGAGGTCGAGAGCGACGTCGAGCTCGCGGGGAGCGACGGCCACGCCGTCGTCTTCCACCAGACCCTCGGGGGGCTCACCGCCTCGCCGGACGGCGTCCTCGTCGTCGGCGTCGTGGGGACGGCCAAGCGCGGCTTCGACGTCGCCTACGTCTCGTCCCGCGTGACCGGCGACACGACCGTCGCCGGCACCGCCGAGCTCTCCGCCGTCGAGGCATGGGTCGAAGCGGCCCAGCGCGTCGGCGAGGACGTCTCCACCGACGACGTCCGCGTCGCGGGCCGGGACAACGGCTGGACGCGCCTCGATGTCGAGGGGTTCAGCAAGGAGCAGAGCGTTCGCGCGGCCGCCTTCCCGACTCCGGCAAAGGGTCCGGTCCGCACCTTCGAGACGACTCTCGTCCGCGACGAGGGGAACGGGCACGCGGAGGGTTACTGGCAGATCGTCGACGCCTCGAGCGGCCGTGTCCTCTTCCGCGAGAGCGTCGTCGACCACGCCGTCGACAACCCGACGTGGGACGTCTTCCCGGCGTACCCACAGCTCACGCGGCTGAACAGGTACCCGTGGAACTTCCCGAGCGCCGACACGCGCGAGCTCTGGTGCTGGACCGGCGCTCCCGGGTGCCGCCTCGAGGTCGCCAACCCGGCCTCGCCGCAGCCCTGGGATGTCGAGGGCACGGGCGCGATCTCGTTCACTACGTCCGGGAACAACGCCCGTGCGCAGGAGAACTGGCTCGACTCGTTCTTCCCGGGAGGCTCGACGCAGCCTCCGCCCACGAGCCCGACGCGTGACTACCTCTACCCGTGGGAGAACGTCTGGTTCGAGGAGGAGTGCAACCCGGCGGTCCTCGTCCCCGGCGGCAACGACATCGACGCCGCGACGGTGAACCTGTTCGCCATGCACAACCGCATGCACGACTGGTCGTTCCACCTCGGCTTCGACACGGAGCACTGGAACGCGCAGGACAACAACTACGGCACCGGGACGGCGCAGAACGACCGCATCCTCGGCAACGTCCAGGCGGGCGGCATCTCGGGCGGCTACCCGACCTACAGCGGCCGTGACAACGCGAATATGTTCACGGTGCCGGACGGAACGCCGTCCTGGACGAACATGTACCTCTGGCAGCCGCTCGCAGGAGCCTTCTACGCCCCGTGCGTGGACGGCGACTACGACATGGCCGTCATCGGCCACGAGTACGGCCACATGATCGAGAACCGCATGATCGGCAAGGGCGATCGCCGTCAGGGCGCGCATGCGGGCGCCATGGGCGAGAGCTTCGGCGACTTGAACGGGATGGAGTACCTGAACGAGTACAACGAGGTCCCGGTCGGCGGAGAGAACCCCTACTCGGTCGGCGCGTACGTCACGGGCAACGCGATCCGCGGGATCCGGAACTACGGGATGAACTTCCCGTCGGCCGGCCAGTTCCCGCAGCCCGGGAAATACAGCGAGATCAACCCGCTGAACTTCAGCGACGTGGGCTACGACATCACCGGGCCGCAGGTGCACGCGGACGGTGAGATCTGGAGCGCCACGAACTTCGGCATCCGCGACCTCTTCCTCGACCGCTATGGGCAACGAGGTCAGCGGCACCAGGTGGAGTGCGCGGACGGCGAGCGCCCGGCCGAAGACTGTCCGGGCAACCGTCGCTGGATGCACCTCTACTACGACGCGATGGTCCTGATGCCGGTCGCGCCGACGTTCCTCGACGCGAGGGACGCCATCCTCGCCGCCGACGTCATGCGCTTCGGCGGGGCCAACCAGGATCTCCTCTGGTACGGCTTCGCACGGCGAGGCTTCGGCCAGAACGCTGCGACGACGGGTCCGAACGACGGCGAGCCGACGCCGGACTTCGAGTCGCCGCTGCACGAAGAGGGCACGGTCACGTTCAATGCCGTCTCTCAGGAGACCGGTGAGCCCGTGAGCGCCGACATCTTCGCCGGCCACTACGAGGCGCGCGTGACGCCGATCGCGGACACGGATCCCGCCACGGCGGGGCCGAACCGCGACGAGATCGCCGCGTTCGTCACGGACAGGGATGCCCGCGGTCAGCTCTTCCGCGCCTGGGAGTTCGTCGCCAACGCGGAGGGCTACGGCCACGTGCGCTTCCGGCTCAACGAGCTCAGGCCGGGCGAGAACCGCACCGTGACGATCGAGTTCCCGACGAACCACGCGTCCGTGCACCAGGGCGCCGTGGCGACCGGGGACGGCGAGCGCCACGACGACCTCATCGACGACACCGAGGGCACGAACTGGCAGAGCACGGGTGCCCCCGTGGAGGGCCGCCAAGTCCTCGTCGACCTCGCCGGCGAGGAGCCGGTCAGGTTCCGCGGCGTGAAGGTGAGCGCGGCCCTGCTGACGGAGACGATCATCATCGACGACGAGCCGCGTCAGGTGACGCAGAACCGCTTCACGGCCCTGCGGGCCTTCGAAGTGTACGCCTGCACCGCGGGCGACGATGAGGGCAACCCGGACTGTGCCGCGGACAGCATGGACGGCTGGAAGCGGATCCTGAAGAGCCAGGGCGACGCCTTCCCGGGCGACAATCCGCGCCCGGTGCAGCCGGTGCTCATCCTCCGCACCTGGTCGGTGCCGACGACGACGGCGACGCACGTGCTCTTCCGCGTCGTCGACAATCAGTGCACCGGGCAGACCTCGTTCCAGGGCGAGCAGGACCAGGATCCGAACAACATGACGGACTGCCGCACGGGCACGCCCGGCGTGCTGCCTCCGCGCAACACGGATGTGCGGGCGGCCGAGTTCCAGGTCCTGTCGGACAAGCCGAAGGTGGCTGGAGCCGAGCAGGAGGAGTAGCGGGCCAACGCCCGTTCGAAGGACGCGAGGGGGCCGGCTCATGCCGGCCCCCTCGCCGTTGCTAGGTCTTCGCCGCGGACTTCTTCGCGGCCTTGCGCGCGTGCTTCTTGATGAAGCTCTCCACGCGCTCGTACGCCTCGTCGTCGGGGATCTGCTTCGGCGGCGACTTCATGAGGTAGGCGCTCGGGCCTTCGAGCGTGCCGCCGACGCCGTTGTTGAGCGCGAGCTTGGCAAGCCGCACGGCGTCGATGACGATGCCGGCCGAGTTGGGCGAGTCCCAGACCTCGAGCTTGAGCTCGACGTTGAGGGGGACGTCGCCGAAGGCGGAGCCCTCCATGCGGATGTAGGCCCACTTGCGGTCGG